>JAPLPG010000088.1 GCA_026400375.1 Novosphingobium sp.
CGACAGGAGGATGTCGTGGTGGACGGGATCAAGGTCGTGGCCTTGCGTCTTGACGGCAAGGAAATCGACCGGGATCAGGTGCGTGCCCTGATGCAGTAGCTGGAACACGGCGTGCTGGGCATCGGTGCCGACGCCACCCCAGGTGACCGGCGCGCTGGGCCGCGTGAGCGGGGTGCCATCGGCCAGCACGCGCTTGCCGTTCGATTCCATTTCCAGCTGTTGCAGGTAATCGGGCAGCAGCTTCAATCGCTCGTCATAGGCGAAGACGGCGCGCGACTGGCAGCCGCGGATCTGTGCGTAATAGAGATCGGCGAAGGCGGCGCGGACCACGACGTTTTCGGCCAGATCGGCATCGATGAAGTGCCGGTCGATCGCGGCGGCGCCATCGAGGAATTCGGCAAAGCCCTCCCAGCCGAGCGCCATTGCCACCGGAAAGCCGATCGACGACCACAGCGAATAGCGCCCGCCCACGGTTTCCGAAAAGGGCAGGATGCGGGTTTCATCGACGCCCCATTCCACCGCCTTTTCCGGCGCGGCGGTCAAGGCAACGACCCGGCCATAGGCATCGGATACGCCGCCCGCGCGCAACCATTCAAGCGCGGAATGCGCGTTGGTGAGGGTTTCGGTGGTGGTGAAGGTCTTCGAGGCGAGCGCGATCAGCGTGGTCTGCGGATCGCAGGCCTTCATCGCGGCTTCGAGTGCGCAGCCATCGATGTTCGAGACGACATGGACGGCGAGCCTTGCGCCATCGCGGGTGAGTGCATCGATGGCCAGCGCCGGGCCCAGCGCCGAACCGCCGATGCCGATGTGGATCAGGCTCTTTATCTCGCCCAATGCGCCTTCGTGGATCGCCTCGACCAGCATCTTCATGCGGGCGTGGAGCGCGGCGGCTTCCTCCACGGTAGAAGCCTTGCCGATGCCGCGCTGGGCAGTGTGTTCGGCGGCGCGGCCTTCGGTGTTGTTGATTTTTTCGCCTTCGATCAGGGCGTTGCGGCGTCCTGCAAGGTCCATGGCGGCGGCAATGCCGGCCAGCTGCGCCTCGATTTCGGGCGAGAGGTGCGTCTTGGACCAATCGAAGATCACCGGGCCACCGGGCAGATCGAGCGTGGTGGAAAAGCGCGAGAGGCGCGCAGGATCGGCGAACAGTTCCTTGAGGCTCGGCCGGGGCAATGCATCGAGTGCTGTCCAGAAAGGCTCTGCTTGGGCTGCGGACATGTCTTTGCTGTTCCTCTTGCGACTGCGTCATCGACCTAATGCCCGGTCGGGGCGCGATCGCCAAGGGCGCTGTTCATGCAAATGCAAGCTGCGCAAACGTATTTGAAACGCTGTATTATCCAAACAACACACTTGACGAAGAGGCCCGCTGGCAACATGACCGCGACCATGAACGACACGCCCGACGCCAGTCCTCCGCCCGCTGGCTCCTCCTCTTCCGGCCCATCGCCCGCTTCCCCACCCATCGCGCCGGCAAAAGCGCGCAAGGAGAAGAAGGAGGACAGCTTTCCGGTCTTCCTGGTCAAGCTGGTGCTGGTGGTGGCGATCTTCCGCAGCTTCATCTTCTCGCCCTTCAACATCCCGTCGGAATCGATGCTGCCGCGGCTGGAGAACGGGGACTATCTGCTCGCCGCCAAATGGCCCTATGGCTACAGCAACTATTCACTGCCGTTCAGCGTGCCGCTGCTGCCCAAGCGCCTGTTCGCCAGCCAGCCCGAACGCGGCGACGTGGCGATCTTCAAGGCGCCTCCGGGCAATGACATCGACTATATCAAGCGGGTGATCGGCCTGCCGGGCGATACGGTGCAGATGATCGGCGGGGTGCTGCACCTGAACGGGCAGGCCGTGCGCAAGGAAAAGGTCGAGGACTTCGTCATTGCCGTGACGCCGAACACCGATTGCCTTTCGGGCGAGTTTGCGGTGACCGAGGCCGATGGCCGCCAGACCTGCCATTACCCGCAATTCCGCGAGACGCTGCCAGGCGGCAAGAGCTACAACGTGCTCGACCTGGGGCAGCGGGCGGTTGACGATACCGTGCCGGTGGTGGTGCCCGAAGGCCAGCTGTTCATGATGGGCGACAATCGCGACAATTCGATGGACAGCCGCTTTCCGGCCATGGAAGGCGGCGGCATCGGGCTGGTCCCGCAGGACAATCTGGTGGGCCGGGCGGCGATCATGATGTGGTCGACCGATGGCAGCGCCAACTGGTTCCTGCCGTGGACCTGGTTCACCGCAGCACGCTGGAACCGGATCGGGGGCACGTTCTGACGAAGCTGGCCGAACCGACGACCGCCTTTCTGGCAGACCTGACCGGCGCGGCGCTTGCCCGCCCGGACTTGTGGGCCGAAGCGCTGACTCACGGATCCATGGGCGAGGCGCGCGATTACCAGCGGCTGGAGTTCCTGGGCGACCGGGTGCTGGGCCTGGTGATCGCCGAATGGCTGCATGAAAAGAGCGACGCCGCCGAGGGCAAGCTCTCGCAGCGGCTGAATGCGCTGGTCAGCCGCGAGACCTGTGCCGATGTTGCCCGCACGGTGGCGCTGCCGCTGCACATCCGGCTGGGCAAGCAGGCCCGCGACGATGGCGGGGCGCAGAGCGACAATATCCTGGGTGACGTGATGGAAGCGCTGATCGGCGCGGTGTTCATCGAGCGCGGGTTCGCAGCCGCGCGCGCCTTTGTCCGCAAGCTGTGGGAAAAGCCGATGGCTTCGGGCACCGGGCAGCGCAAGCATCCCAAGGCGGCGCTGCAGGAATGGGCGGCGGGCAATCGCCGCAAGCCGCCGGTCTATGCCCTGGTCGCCCGCGAAGGCCCCGATCATGCGGCGCGCTTCACCGTATCGGTCGAGGTCAAGGGTGTGGGCGAGGCCAGCGCGACCGGATCGAGCAAGCAGGAAGCCGAAACCGCAGCCGCGCTGGCGTTCATGCAGGCGCACGGCTGAGGCTATTCTGGCGCGCGACGCGCAAATGGCCTAGGATCGCCGCGAAATTTCAGAGAATTGGACGAATGACAGAAAAATGTGGCCTCGTGGCCGTTCTGGGCGCTCCCAACGCCGGCAAATCCACCCTCGTCAACGCGCTTGTCGGCCAGAAGGTCGCCATCGTCTCGGCCAAGGCGCAGACCACGCGGGCGCGGCTGATGGGCATCGCGCTGGAGACCGTGGGCGAGGATCGCGCGCAGATCATCCTGGCCGATACGCCCGGCCTGTTCGAACCGAAGCGGCGGCTGGACCGCGCGATGGTCAGCGCGGCGTGGGACGGTGCGCATGAGGCGGACGCGATCCTGCTGGTGGTGGATGCGCGCAAGAAGCGGCGCGATTATCTGGAGCCGATCCTGGCCACGCTGAAGACCCGGCCCGAACGCAAGATCCTGGTGCTCAACAAGGTCGATTCCACGCCCAAGGAGCCGCTGCTGGTAATGGCCGAGGCGCTGACCGGCGAGGCCGAGTTCGACGAGGTGTTCTTCGTTTCAACTGATGCCGGTGGCGGCATGGCACTATCCCGAGGACCAGGTTTCGGATGCGAGCGAGCGGTTGCTGGCCGCGGAAATCACGCGCGAGCAGCTCTATCGCCAATTGCACGACGAACTGCCCTATGACAGCACGGTGCGGCCGGAGAAGTACCTGACCCGCAAGGACGGCTCGATCGAGATCCACCAGCAGATCGTGATCGCGCGCGAAACGCAGCGGCCGATCGTGCTGGGCAAGGGCGGTGCGCGGATCAAGGCCATCGGCGAAGCTTCGCGCAAGGAGCTTGCGCAATTGCTCGACACCAAGGTGCACCTGTTCCTGCACGTGAAGGTGGACGAGCGCTGGACCGAAGCCAAGGAAATCTACGAGGAAATCGGGCTGGAGTGGGTCAAGTGAGGTTGCGCCAGTCCGCCCTTCCCCTGCTTCTGGCCGCCCTGCCTTTCGCCGGGCTGACGCTGGCCACTGCGCCTGCATTGGCCAAGCCTGCCGCCCTGCCCGAAGGCGCGCGCTATGTGGCGATGGGCAGTTCCTTTGCGGCCGGGCCGGGGGTCGGGCCGAACACGCCCGATACGCCCGCGCGCTGCGGCCGGGGCACGCTGAATTACCCCAACCTGCTTGCCGCCCGGCTGAAGCTGGCGCTGGTCGATGCCACGTGCAGCGGCGCGACGACCGAGCACGTGCTGGGGCCGTGGAACGAAGTGCCGCCGCAGATTGAGAGCGTGACCGCCGATACGCGGCTGGTCACGATCACCATCGGCGGCAACGACGTTAATTTCGTCGGCAACATCTTTGCCTCGGCCTGCGAGATGATGACCACGCCCGAACCCCGCTGCCAGAAATGGCGCGAGATCAGCGATGCGGAATGGCAGGCTGACGAGGACCGGATGCGCCGCATCGTGCGCGAAGTGCGCGAACGGGCGCCCAAGGCGCGGATCGTGTTCGTGGACTATATCACGGTGCTTCCGGCCAGCGACGGCTGCGCGGCGCTGGCCATCAGCCCGCAGCGTCTCGAGCAGAGCAAGGCTGCGGCAACCCGCCTTGCCAGCCTGACGGCGCGCGTGGCCCGCGAGGAGAGGGCCGAAGTGTTCCGCTTCTCCGCGATGTCTCGATCACACGCGCCGTGCTCGGCCGAACCGTGGAGCAATGGCCTGTCTGCGCCGCAGGGCGATGGCATTCCGGTCCATCCCAACCGGCTCGGTCATGTGGCTGCGGCCGATGGTCTGGCAACGTTTCTGGGCCGCAGTGCCCGGCGCCAGGGCATGTTGACGCCATAACGCCACGGCCTGCCGCAAGCATTGATTGCGCGCGCTAATCCCCTGAAATTGCAATGTCCCGTTCACGCGCTGCCCGTAGGCAGGCGGCGCGAAGGGTAAGGACAGCTCGTCCGTTAAACGTCCCGATTGCAACAGTGGACGGAGTGCGAGCATGAGCGAAACCGGCGGCATATTGGCGACGGTTGCAGTGGCCGCGCCACCCGCACGCTGGCGGATCGGCCTGGCGATACCGGGATCGGCCAGTTTGCCGCGCTGGGTGATCGAGGCCGCAGGCTACATCGCGCTGTTCGCGATCACACGCAGCTTCCTGTTCGCAAACCCGGTCGTCCATATCGACGAGCAGTTCTATCTGTTCGTGGCCCAGCGGATGCAGGAGGGCGCGCTGCCCTATGTCGACATCTGGGATCGCAAGCCGATAGGCCTGTTCGTACTGTACAAGGCACTGATCGCGGTTCCGATCGACCCGGTGCTTGCCTATCAGCTGGGCGCAGGCGTGGCGTTTGCCTGCACGGCAATGGTGATTGCCCGCATCGCCCGCGAGATCGCGCCGCCTGCCGCAGCGTGGCAGGCGGGCGCTGCCTACATCCTGTTCATGCCCGCGTTCAACGCCGGGATGGGCCAGGCGCCTGCCTTCTATAACCTGTTGGTGGCACTGGCCGCCTGGGGCGTGATCGGCTGCGTGAAGCGTCGCGAGGACAGGGCGCTGGCGTGGCGCGGTGGCGTGGTCATGCTGCTGCTGGGGCTGGCCATCCAGATCAAGTACACCGTCCTGTTCGAAGGGGCAGCGCTTGGCCTGATGCTTCTGGCGCGTGGCTTTGCCGATGTGTGGAGCTATCGGCGGCTGGCTGCGATTGGCGGGCTGTGGATCGCGCTGGCCTTGCTGCCCACCGCAGCGGCCTTTGCCTGGTTTGCCCACCTCGGCCATGCCGAGGCCTTTGTCTACGCCAATTTCGGGTCGATCTTTGACCGGACGTCGGGCGGCTGGCTGTCATGGTGGCGGCTGGCCAAGGAAATCGCCGTGCTGACGCCGTTCTGGCTGGCGATCTTTCACGCGCCCCGGACCTTTAACGCGGCAAGGCAAGAGCAGGATACCGCGCTTCGCGTCATCCGCCTCTGGGCCGTTGCCGCGGGCACCGGGTTCCTGATCTTCGGCACGTGGTACGATCATTACGTCGCCCCGGTGCTTGTGCCACTGGCCATTCTAGCGGCGCCTGCGCTGGCGCGATCCTCCCCGCAGGAGCGCTGGTATGGCCGGTTGCTGCTGGGTTTCGGCGCAATCGCGGGCCTGACCGTGATGGCCTATCAGCTGAACCAGCACGGCACCACGCGCCAGTACGAAGCGATGAACGCGGCGATCGAGCAGGAAATGCACGGCGGCTGCCTTTATATCTACGAAGGCGAGATGGCGTTCTATCGCACCACGAACAGCTGCCTGCCGACGCGCTGGATATTTCCCAACCACCTCAATTCCTACATCGAGGCGTCGGCCATCGGCGTCGATCCATCCGCCGAAGTGCGCCGGGTGCTGGCGACCAGACCCGACGTGATCGTGATGCGCAGCAGCCGGTTGAAGCCCTACCTGCCCAATCTGGAAACGCGGCGCATCGTCAAGGCCGAGCTGGTCCACGGCTATGTCCGCTATGCCCAGGTGCCGCTGGGCAACAAGGAATACTGGCTTTACCGGCCACGGCGCTGACCGCGGCCGGCAGAGTGCCATCCGCTATCAGTCGGCCGCTTTCACGGTTTTCTTGGCGGGAGCCTTCTTGGCAGGAGCTTTCTTGGCCGAGGCGCTCTTTTCAGGGGCGCTCTTTTCAGGGGCGTCCTTGTCGGCGGCCTTGGACGCTGCCTTCTTGGCCGGAGCCTTCTTGGCCGCAGCTTTCTTGGCTGGCGCCTTCTTCGCGGCTTTCTTGCCCTTCGGCGGGCCCTTGGCGGCGCGTTCGTCGATCAGGGTGATCGCTTCCTCGAGCGTCAGGGCTTCAGGCTGCTTGTCCTTGGGCAGGGTGGCGTTGGTCGTGCCATCGGTGACATAGGGGCCATAGCGCCCAGCCATCAGCTTGATCTCGCCGCCCGAAACCGGATGGGCGCCGAAGACCTTGAGCGGTTCGGCAGCGGCGCGGTTTCCGCGCGCACCTGCCCCGGCCGCCGCCGCCGCCAGCAGCATCACCGCTGCGTTCATGCCGGTTTCGAACACTTCGGCCGTGGATTTGAGCCGGGCGTACTTGCTGTCATGGGCAAGATAGGGCCCGTACCGCCCGATGCTGGCAGTGATCGGCTTGCCGCTTTCCGGATGTGTGCCAACCTCGCGCGGGAGGGACAGCAGTTTCAGCGCCCATTCCAGATCGAGTTCGCCCCCCGTCTGCTCGAGAACGTCCTTGGGTATGGAAGCCCGCTTGGCATCGCTGCCTTCGCCCATCTGCACATAGGGGCCGAAGCGCCCGGCCTTGCGGACGACATCGGTTCCGGTCACCGGGTCCTTGCCCAGCACGCCGTCTTCGCCGCCATCACCATCGGCCCCGCCGGGCTGCGCGAACTTGCGGGTATATCTGCATTCCGGATAGTTCGAGCAGGCGACGAAGGCCCCGAAGCGGCCGCCACGCAGCGCCAGCCGCCCCGCCTCGCATTTGGGGCACAGGCGTGGATCGCTACCATCCTCGCGCGGGGGGAACAGGTAATCGGACAGGAATTCGTCCAGTTCGGCGGTCACCTCGCTGGGCTTCTTCTCCATGACTTCATCGGACTTGGGTTTGAAATCGCGCCAGAACGCCGCCAGCACGACCTTCCATTCGGCGCGCCCGCCCGAAACATCGTCGAGTTCATCCTCCATCCCGGCGGTGAATTCATAGGCCACGTAGCGCGAGAAGAACCGTTCTAGAAATGATGTGAGAAGTCGCCCGGATCCCTCTGCAAAGAAACGGTTTTTCTCGGTCCGAACGTAGTTTCGGTCTTTCAGCACCTGCAGCGTTGCCGCGTAAGTCGATGGGCGCCCGATGCCGAGTTCCTCGAGCCGCTTGACCAAGCTTGCTTCCGAATAGCGCGGGGGTGGCTGGGTGAAGTGCTGCGTCGCCTCGACACCGCGCTTGGCCGGCGTATCGCCCTTGTTCAGCGCGGGAAGCAGGCTGCCATCCTCGTCATCGCCATCGGGCTTCTGGTCGCGGCCTTCTTCGTAGACGGCGAGGAAGCCGGGGAACTTGACCACTTGCCCGGTGGCGCGCAGCTCGTGCTTGCCGGTGCCATCGCGCAGGGTCACGCTGGTGCGTTCGATGTTGGCAGAGGCCATCTGGCTGGCCATCGCGCGCTTGAAGATCAGGTCGTAAAGCCGCGCCTCATCGCCTGAACCATAGCGATCCTTGGTAAATTCAGTCGGCCGGATCGCTTCATGTGCTTCCTGAGCATTCTTGGCCTTCGTCTCGTAATGTCGGGGTTTTTCCGGCAGGTAGTGCCCGTCATACCGATCCGAGATGGCCTTGCGCGCGGCGGAGATCGCGCTTGGGTCCATCTGCACGCCGTCGGTACGCATGTAGGTGATCGCCCCTGCTTCGTAGAGCGACTGCGCCACGCGCATGGTGTGGCTGGCGGAAAAGCCCAGCTTGCGCGCCGCTTCCTGCTGCAGGGTCGAGGTGGTGAACGGCGGATAGGGGTTGCGCCGGGTCGGCTTGGTTTCGACCTCTTCGACGCGGAAGGTGCCGGCTTCGACCACGGCCTTGGCCTTCAGCGCCGAACCTTCATCACCCAGCGTCAGCTTGTCGAGCTTTTGCCCGTCGAACTTCACCAGGCGCGCGGCAAATTCCGTGCCGCCCTGTTCGAGCCGGGCGACGACCGACCAGTATTCCTGCGCGCGGAACAGTTCGATCTCGCGTTCGCGCTGGACGATCAGGCGCAAGGCTACCGACTGGACGCGGCCTGCCGATTTCGCCCCCGGCAGCTTGCGCCAGAGCACCGGCGAAAGGGTGAAGCCGAACAGGTAATCGAGCGCGCGGCGAGCGAGATAGGCATCGATCAGATCCTGATCGAGTTCGCGCGGCCGCTTCATCGCATCGGTCACCGTCTGCTTGGTGATGGCGTTGAAGGTGACGCGCTCCACTTCCTTCGGAAGGGCCTTACGTTTCTTCAGCAACTCCCTGACATGCCACGAAATTGCCTCCCCCTCACGATCAGGGTCAGTCGCCAGGATCAGACGGTCGGCGTCCTTGGCGGCATCGGTGATCGCCTTGACCCGCGAGGTCTTGTCGCCATAGAGTTCCCAGTCCATCGCGAAATCGTCGTCTGGGCGGACCGAGCCGTCCTTGGGCGGCAGATCGCGGATGTGTCCGTAGGAGGCGAGAACCTTGTAGCCGGGGCCAAGGTACTTTTCGATGGTCTTGGCCTTGGCCGGAGATTCAACAATGACAAGCTGCATGATCTGAAAAAACGGTCCTTACGTGTACACGTACGCGAGGGTGGGGAGTATTCGGGCCCTTCGTCAAGCGCCCGTTGGGAGAAGGTGCACACGGCGGTCAGGCCGCGAAACTCACCCGCCCCCCGGCATGACGCACCAGCCTGCCTGCCAGTTCCAGTTCGAGCAGCGCCATCTGCACCGCACCCGCGCTTGCGCCGCTTTGGCGGATCAGTTCGTCAACACCGATCGGTGCGAGTGTCAGCAGCGCCGAGACATCGGCCGAATCGTCTGCCCCGCCTGCCCCTTCACCCATTCCGTTGCCATAGGCGGCGTTGCCCTCGCGGAAGGTGGAACGGGCGCGGCCTTCGAACCCGGTCAGCAGTTCGATGACGTCATCGGGGGACTGGACGAGGATGGCTCCATCGCGAATCAGCTGGTTGCACCCGTGCGAGCGACTGTCGAGCGGGGAGCCGGGTATCGCCATGACCTCGCGCCCGGCTTCGGCGGCGAGGCGTGCGGTGATCAGCGAGCCGGACCTGGGTGCCGCTTCGACCACCAGCGTCCCGGTGGCCAGACCGGCGATGATGCGGTTGCGGTGCGGAAAATGGCGCGCGAGCGGCTCCGTGCCGGGGGGCATCTCGGCGATCAGCAGGCCCTGGCTGGCGACCTGTTCCTGCAGTTCGGCGTTTTCGGGCGGATAGGCGATGTCGATTCCGCTGGCGATCACGCCGACCGTGCCGCCACCATCGGCCATGCCCGCCAAGGCGCCGCGATGGGCCGCCGCATCGATCCCCCGCGCCAGCCCGGAGATTACCGCATAGCCCTGCCCGGCCAGCGCGGTCGAGAAATCGCGGGACAGCTTCACCGCTGCGGCCGAGGCATTGCGCGCGCCCACCACCGCGACCGAAGGCCGCCCCAGCAAGGCCGCATCACCGCGCACGGTCAGGATCGGCGGCGGATTTTCCAGGGCGGACAGCAGCGCGGGATAATCGGGCCCGTCGTGAAACAGATAGCGCGCGCCAGCCTTGCGCACGGCTGCGATTTCCGCCTCCACCCGAGCAATCTCGGCAGGGCGGTAGGGCGCCCCGCCCCGCGCTGCCAGATCCGGCAAGGCATCGAGCGCAGCCGAGGCGGAGCCGAAGCGGCGCAGCAGCTGGTTGTAGCTGACCGGGCCGATATTGGGAGAACGCAGCAACCGGATGCGGCAGAACGCTTCATCGCGCGAAAGCGCTGATGGCGCCGTGTTGGTCACGTCTTGCTGCCGACCTTCGGCTCGGTCCCGGCGCGGAGCCGGGCGATATTTTCACGGTGCAGGAACAGGACCAAAGCCGCCAGAACCGCCAGTACCGGCGCATAGGCCGGGTAACCGAGCAGGAGCGCCGCAACCGGCGCTGCCACCGCCGCGCTCATCCCGCCGAGCGATGAAATGCGGCTGGAAAACAGCACGCCGAGCCAGACGACCGCGTAGGCAAGCCCGATGGGCCAGGCAAGGCCGAGCGATATGCCCATCATGGTGGCGACGCCCTTCCCACCCTTGAACCGCAGCCAGATCGGGAAACAGTGGCCCAGAACTGCGCCCAGCGCGGCCAGCGCCTCTCCACCCGGCCACACCTGACGCGCGATCATCACCGCGGCGAGTCCCTTGCCCATGTCGAGCAGCAGGGTGGCGGCGGCGACGCCCTTCTTGCCGGTGCGCAACACGTTGGTGGCACCGATGTTGCCCGAACCGATCGCGCGCAAGTCTCCACCCCCGGTCAACCGGGTGAGGATGAGGCCGAAAGGCACGGAGCCGAGCAGGTAGCCGGCGAGCAGGGGAAAGAACGTGTCCACGACCCGCTCATATCCGCAACCGCGGCAAAAGCGAAAGAGGCCACTTCCCATTTTGCCGCCAATACCGATACAAGCCCCGCAAATGACCGCTGCACCCAACTCTTCGCCTGCCGCTTCGCCGATCGATCCGTCGGCGCCGCTGCTCCTGTTCGATTCGGGCGTTGGCGGGCTTTCGGTCCTGCGCAAGGTGCGGCTGCTCCTGCCCGAGGCGCCGGTCATCTATGTCGCCGACAATGCCGGCCTGCCCTATGGCGACAAGACCGAGGCGCAGATCGCGGCGCGGGTTTCGGGCCTGCTGGGCCGGCTGACCGAACGATTGCGCCCACGGCTGGTGTGCATCGCCTGCAACACCGCATCGACCATTGCGCTGGCATCGGTACGCGAAGTGCTGGAAGTGCCGATTGTCGGCACGGTGCCCGCGATCAAGCCGGCGGCGGCAATGACACGGACCGGGGTGATCGGCCTGCTCGGCACCGAAGCGACCATCCGGCAAAGCTATGTCGACCGGCTCGAGGCCGAATTTGCCGCGGACAAGCGCCTGCTGCGCCACGCCGCGCCCGAACTCGTCGCCGCGGCCGAAGCCCGCTTGCGGGGCGACCCGGTTGATCCGGCGGTGTTTGCCAGAGCCGCACAGAGCCTGCGCGACAGCCGAAGCGTTCGGGCCGGACGTTGCGTTCATCGATGGATCCGACGGCATTGCGCGGCGCATCGCGCACCTGACCGCCGGGCAATCGTGGCAGCGCAAAGATGATGATATCGGACTGTTCACCCGTGGCGGAAACGATGTAGAGCGGCTACGGCCCTGCCTGTCCGCGCACGGCATCGGCCGAATTGCGCTGTTCTGAGGCCGGGATCATGAGTGGGGGAGGACGCAGGCGGTGAGCCGTTTTTCGAAGGCACTCATCGCGTTGCTGATCGTCCTTGGCCTTGCCTATTACTGGCTGCTGGTCAACGCGGGCCCCGCCGGCATCGCACCACGCCAGATCGATCTTGCCGCCTTGCGGGCAGAGGCCGAGCGCATGCCCGGAGAGAAGCCAAGCGGGATTGCCTTTGCCACCCTCGCCACACGCCGCGTTCCCTCGGCCGCCCTGGCCGCGGGCACGGGACTGCGCCAGATCACCACCGGCATCATCGCCTGGCAGATCGCCACGCCCAAGGGCGGCATCGTCGTCGATAGCGGCCTGACCGCGGCCGATGCCGAAGCACTGGGCTATTCAGCCTATGATGCCGGTGCGATGCGCGTGGTCGATGGCTGGATGGACGGTGCCGCGCAGATCGTCTTCACCCACGCCCACATCGACCATGTCGGGCGGTTCCTTGACCACCCCCGCTTTGACGCCATTGCGTCCAAGGCTCTGATAACGCCGGGCATGCTCGGCGGCATCAACGCGCTGTGGCGGGAGAACGGCAGCCACATCACCTCCACCCGCAACCTTGCCCCCATCGAGGCGATCGCGCCCGGGGTCGTCGTCATGCAGACGCCCGGACACACGCCGGCATCGCAGATGATCTATGTCCGGCTGGCGTCCGGCCGCGAGTACATCCTGACTGGCGACACCGCCTCGGTCGCCGCCAATTTCGAGAACGGCACGCCACGCTCGCGCCTGGTGGCCGACATCCTCGCCCCTGAGGACCGCCCTGCGGTGATCGGCTGGGTCAAGGGGCTGAAGGCGCTTCGGCAGCGCTATCCGGCGCTGGTCATGCTGCCATCGCACGATGCCGATTGGCTGGCCGTCAACGCCGCCAAGCTGGGATTGCGCGGGCCGGTGCGGCAAGGCGCCAAACCGGCAAATTAACAAATGACTGCCGCAAAGTGAGCGCAAATGCTCTGGCACCAAATGACACTGGCATTGCCGATTGAACCTGCGTAAAAGCCCCGCATTCGCCGGGCCCAAATGCAGGGGCCTCGGAGCCGCGCAAGCGACTCTGATACAGGAAGGAGCGGCGGGGTGAACTACGATCAGGTTTTTGATTCTGCTATCGAGCGTTTGCACTCCGAAGGCCGATACCGCGTGTTCATCGACATCTTGCGCAACAAGGGCGCATATCCGAATGCGCGCTGCTTTGCCGGACACAATGGGCCAAAGCCGATCACCGTGTGGTGCTCGAACGATTATCTTGCCATGGGCCAGCACCCTAAGGTTATTGCCGCAATGGAAGAGGCGCTGCACAACGTGGGCGCGGGTTCGGGCGGCACGCGCAACATCGGCGGAAACACCCATTACCACATCGAACTCGAAGCCGAACTTGCCGACCTGCACGGCAAGGAAGGCGCACTGCTGTTCACGTCGGGCTACGTCTCGAACGATGCTACGCTTTCGACGTTGGCCAAGATCCTGCCCGGCTGCGTGATCTTTTCCGACGAGCTGAACCACGCCTCGATGATCGCGGGCATCCGCAATTCGGGCGCGGAAAAAAAAGTGTTCCGCCACAACGACGTGGCGCATCTGGAAGAGCTTCTGGCCGATACCGATCCCAACGTGCCCAAGCTGATCGCCTTCGAATCGGTCTATTCGATGGACGGCGATGTCGCTCCGATCCACGCGATCTGCGACCTTGCCGAAAAGTACAACGCGCTGACCTATATCGACGAGGTTCACGCGGTGGGCATGTATGGCCCGCGCGGCGGTGGCATCACCGACCGTGACGAAGCGGCACATCGCATCGACATCATCGAAGGCACGCTGGGCAAGGCGTTTGGCGTGATGGGCGGCTACATCGCGGCCGATCGCAAGATCATCGACGTGATCCGGTCCTATGCGCCGGGCTTCATCTTCACCACTTCGCTTTCGCCGGTGCTGGTCGCAGGCGTGCTGGCCTCCGTCCGCCACCTGAAGGCATCAAGCGAAGAGCGCGAGGGCCAGCAGGCCGCGGCGGCCTACCTGAAGAAGGCCTTTGCCGATCAGGGGCTGCCGGTGATGCCATCGACCACACACATCGTGCCGCTGATGGTGGGCGATCCCGTGCGCGCCAAGAAGATCGCCGATATCCTGCTGGCGGAATACGGCGTCTACGTTCAGCCGATCAACTACCCGACCGTCCCCCGCGGCACGGAGCGTCTGCGCTTCACGCCTGGGCCTTCGCACACCGAGGCGATGATGGACGAACTGGCCGAAGCGCTGGTCGAAATCTGGAGCCGCATGGATCTGGAACTGCAGCGCGCGGCCTGATCCGGCGTAATCCGCAAGCGAAAAGCCCTCCCCTGATCCGGGAGGGCTTTTTCGTTGCGCTTGCCTTTCGCGGCAACCGCGCTAACTTTAACCGGACAATTAAAATCCGGAGAGTTCATGCCAGCGCAGACGTTCGATGAAGTGGTGCTCGGTCGCCGGTCCATCAGGGGCTATCTCGACAAGCCTGTCCCCCGCGCACTGATCGAGGAGATCCTGACCCTGGCGATGCGCGCGCCAACATCGATGAACACCCAACCCTGGCACTTCCACGTGATTACAGGCGAACCGCTGAACCACATCCGCCAAGGCAATACCGAGCGGATTCTGGCGGGCGAGCCGGACAGTCGCGAATTCCGCCGGGGCGAACCCTTTGCTGGCGTGCACCGCGAGCGGCAGGTTGGCGTGGCCAAGCAGCTCTTCTCGGCCATGGGCATCGCCCGTGACGATGCTGCTGCGCGGCAGGACTGGGTGCTGCGCGGCTTTCGCCAGTTCGATGCCCCGGTCTGCGTGATCGTGACCTATGACCGCGATCTGTCGGGTAGTGACGACACCGCCTTCGATTGCGGCGCAGTGACGACGGCGCTGGTCAACGCGGCATGGTCGCGCGGCCTCGGCTGCGTGATCAATTCGCAAGGCATCATGCAATCGCCGGTCGTGCGCGAACATGCCGGCATCCCGGACGATCAGGTGATCATGAAGGCCGTGGCGCTGGGCTGGCCCGATCCCGATTTCCCTGCCAACGCCGTGATCAGCACGCGCAAGAGCGTTGAAGAAGCGACGCGGTTCGTGGGGTTCTGAGATTTTGGTCCGCGCGGAGACGCGGAGGCGCGGAGGAGTTGCGCCAACGGCAAGGCCGCTCGATCACTGGCTACGACGTGTATTTCGCCAGCGTGTTGGCAAGGCAACCCTTACGGCCAAGTGCTGGATCTCCGCGTCTCCGCGTCTCCGCGCGAACCTGCGATAGAATGAAACTGGAGGTCAGAACTCTGCACGGCATGCCAACGCCACAAGAAAAGGCCCCGCTTCACAGCAGGGCCTTTCATTTTCAAGAAGCTCCAGCTGGTATCAGCGCAGCGAAACGACGTTGTCCGACACGCGCGGATCGCGGCGGTCGCCACGGTATTGGCTGGCCATCGGCTCGTCCGACACTTCGAACACGTCGGTGGCGCCAAAGCCGTTGAACGCGGTCTTCATCGCCGCGCCATAAGCGCCGAGCATGCCGACTTCGATATAGTCGCCAACCTTGACGTCCACCGGCAGTTCGAACGGGCCTTCCATGTGGTCCATATCGTCGCAGGTGGGGCCGTAGAAGCTGAACGGCTCCAGTTCGATCTCTGCCTCGTCGTTGGCCACCTGATCGCGCAGGACGCGCACCGGGAAGCGCCAGCCGACGTGCGCGGCATCGAACAGCGCGCCATAGGCACCATCGTTGATGTACAGCTCGGTGCCGCGGCGGCGTTCGACGCGCACGATCATCGAGTTGTATTCGGCGCAGAGCGCACGGCCGGGTTCGCACCACAATTCGGCCGAGTAGGACACCGGCAGCGATTCATAGGTACGGTCGATCACGCCGAAGTAATCTTCGAGCGGCGGGGGCTCCATGCCGGGGTAGATCGACGGAAAACCACCGCCGACATCGATGATGTCGACCAGCACCGAGGCATCGACGATGGCTGCACGGACCCGCTCGAGCGCCTGCACATAGGCGTGCGGGCTCATCGACTGGCTGCCGACGTGGAAGCACACGCCAAGCGAATCGGCGACCTGACGGGTTGCCTGGAGCAGTTCCGCGGCATTGGCGAGATCGCAGCCAAACTTGGACGCGAGGCTGAGCTCCGAGTACTCGGACGAGACGCGCAGGCGTACGCACAGCGTCAGGTCTTCGGGCACGTTGCCATCGGCATCGGCGGTTGCGGCCTTGATCTTTTCCAGCTCTTCCAGCGAATCCAGGCTGAACACGCGCACGCCATAGCTGTGGTAGGCTTCGCGGATGGCCGAAGGTGCCTTGACCGGGTGCATGAAGCACAAGGTGGCATCCGGCAGCGTTTCGCGCACCAGGCGGACCTCGACGATCGAAGCGACATCATAGTGCGTGACGCCCGAATCCCACAGAATGCGGATCAGGTCAGCCGAAGGGTTCGCTTTCACGGCATAGAGCGACTTGCCCGGAAACTTCTCGACGAAGAAGCGGGCAGCGCGCGCGGCGGCGTGCGGACGGTTCAGAATGGCGGGTTGTTCAGGCGCGGAAGCGCGAACTACAGCCAGTGCGTCATGATGGATGTGCAACTCAAGGGACCCCCAAACGGAACAGTGAAAAAAGCTGCCTTGCGGTTTGGAAGTCCCCATGGGGCAGCGAGATGGGGGTAATAAGGCCCTGACGCTGAACATCAAGTGAAAAACTCAAGCGCCAACATGGCTGTCAGAAAAATGACATATTTCCAGACAGGTCGGGCGATATCAGCACTTTAGGGCATGTGCGAGCGCCGCCCAGGCCGGCAGGGACAGCGGATCGTTGGCCCCGTTCGCCGCGACGGGATGCGAAGCGAATCGCGCGACCGTCATTTCGGCCGCAGGATCGATCCACAGCGTCTGGCCGTGGATGCCCCGC
>JAPLPG010000026.1:0-4568 GCA_026400375.1 Novosphingobium sp.
GGCCGCTTTTTTCGCGCGGGAGGTGTTGTGAGGTTCGCCTTCATCGCCAAACACCGCCACATCTGTCCGGTCAGCTGGCTTTGCGATGTGCTGGAGGTCTCGCGTTCCGGCTTCCACGCCTGGCTCGCCCGCCCGACCAGCGCACACGAGATCCAGGACGCCAAGCTTGTCACGGCGATCGAGACGAGCTTCAAGGCCAGCGACCGGACCTATGGTGCCCGTCGTGTCTGGCGCGATGTTCTGGAAGAAGGGCTTGCCTGCGGGCTGCACCGGATCGAACGGCTGATGCGGATCAACGCGTTGCGCGCCCGGCCCAAGCGCCGTGGAAAGCCGGAGGACGACGGCGAACGGTCGGTGATCGCGGACAACATCCTCGACCGGGATTTCCAGGCTGACCGGCCGAACCAGAAGGGGCTGGCCGACTTCACCTATATCTGGACCGCCGAGGGCTGGCTGTATGTCGCGGTCGTGCTGGACCTGTTCTCCCGCCGGGTCGTCGGATGGTCCATGAAGGCAGATCGGGATGCGTCACTGGTCATGGACGCGCTGATGATGGCGGTCTGGCGGCGCGGCAAGGCCGATGCCTTGCTTCAGCACTCGGACAGTCATAGGATCGATACCAGTTCTCGGGTGGTTTGACTCAAACACCGATCGACCATTTGCTGGGTTGGTGCCGCAGGGCTTTCCGGTGTGATCTGACCCTCACTCCGATCGATCCAACACGTGTCTTTCCCTGGACCTGTCGATCATCCGGAAACGCCCTGCGGTGAGGCTTGGCCCTGAAGGTGCTGCCGTGACCTGCTGCCGGTTTCGTGGACACGAAGATAAGATCGTGACCAAGGAACTGGAGAGTGGATATGACGAGACGGAAGTTCAGCCGTGAGTTCAAGATCGAAGCCGTAAGGCTTGTGACGGACCGGGGCGTTGCGGTGGCGCAGGCCGCGCGTGACCTCGACTTGGCGGAGAGCGTGCTGCGCCGCTGGATGCGGGAACTCACCGCGACACAGGCGACGGCGTTTCCCGGGAACGGGCAGATGCGGGCCGATCTGGCCGAGATTGCAGCCTTGAAGAGAGAGGTCGCGCGCCTGCGTGCGGAGCGTGACATCCTGAAGTACGCGGCGGTGGGTTCAACCGGTCAGCGCAACATCTTTAATTTGAGATGTTCTGAAAGGACCCACAATGGCACGCACCGGTCGCCCGGGGAGACCCTCAGCGATATTGGGCGGGCCTTAGGAAAGCATGCGGCCTCGGTGTTCGGTGTTGTCGCGGCGAAGGGTGGTTTTGCGCCGGTAGCGAGGTCACGCAGGTGCGGGTCACTCAGCCTGCTGGAGCGCGAGGAGATCTCGCGCGGTCTCGTTGCCGGTCGATCTTTCAGGCAGCTTGGCCGAGATCTGGGACGAGCAGTTTCGACCATCAGTCGCGACGTCGTCAAGAACGGCGGGCGTAGGGCCTATCGCGCCACCCGCGCAGAGGAACGCGCGCTGGATAGCGCCCGTCGGCCCAAACCCTGCCACTTGGCCTACAACCCGCCCCTGTGCAAACTGGTTGCCGGAAAGCTGTCGGGCCAATGGTCTCCACAGCAGATCGCCGGGTGGCTGAAAGCCCGGTATCCCGGAGACGCTTCCATGAACGTGTCGCACGAGACGATCTACAAGAGCCTGTTCATTCAGGCGCGTGGCGTGCTCAGGAAGGAGCTGCTGGCCCATCTGCGCAACCGCAGGATCATGCGCCGGGGCCGAACTGCGACGACGGCGGGCCAAACGCGGGGGCAGATCGTCGATGCCATATCGATCCGGGACAGACCGGCCGAGATCGAGGATCGGGCCATTCCGGGCCACTGGGAGGGCGATCTTCTGAGCGGGGCAAGAAACAGCCATATTGCCACTCTGGTCGAACGCAGCTCGCGTTTCGTGATGTTGGTGAAGGTTGGCGGCAAGGACAGCGACAGCGTCGTGAGCGCATTGATTGCCCAGGTGCAGCACCTGCCGCAAGGCGTGATGGCCTCGCTGACTTGGGATCGGGGGATGGAGCTGGCTTATCATCGCAAGTTCACCGTGGCGACGGATGTCAGCGTCTATTTCTGTGATCCGAAAAGCCCTTGGCAGCGCGGCAGCAACGAAAACACCAACGGGCTGCTGCGCCAATACTTCCCGAACGGCACGGACCTATCGGTTTACACTCAACACGACCTTGATCAGGTCGCCTTGCGGCTCAATACCAGACCCCGGAAAACGCTTGGCTTCCAGACGCCGGCTGTTACCTTCAACCGAGCCGTTGCGCTGACCGGTTGAACCCACCGCAGCTTTTTTCGCACGCGAGGCGACATATCGCGCGACAATCTAGGTGAGACGCACGCGTCAATCTGGATGAGATTCTACGTCGCGGCGTCTCTGACGTTATCAGCCTGATTGTCGCTGGCAAGTGGCTGGTGCTGGTTTGATTGACGCTCCGCGACAATCTGGGGCGTGTTGTTGATTGTCGCGAATGAGGCTGGCCGACCGCGGGATCGCTTTGCTTCTATTGCGGCGCGTCGTCGGTAGCTTTCGACGTTCATCTCGAAGATGGTCGCGTGATGGACGAGCCTGTCGACGGCGGCGAGCGTCATGGCCGGGTCCGGGAAGACTCGGTTCCATTCGCCGAAGGGCTGGTTTGCGGTGATCAGGATGGACCGGCGCTCGTAGCGAGCGGAGATCAGCTCGAACAGCACACTGGTTTCGGCCTGGTCCTTGGTGACGTAGGCGAGGTCATCCAGGATGAGCAGGTCGAACTTGTCGAGTTTTGCGATGGCGGCCTCGAGCTGCAATTCGCGGCGCGCGACCTGAAGTTTCTGGACCAGATCGGTCGTTCTGGTGAAGAGGACGCGCCAGCCATTCTCGATCAGCGCCAGGCCGATGGCCGCCGCGAGATGGCTCTTGCCGCCACCGGGTGGGCCGAACATCAGCACGTTGGCACCCTTGGCCAGCCAGCTGTCCCCGGCGGCCATGGCCATGACCTGCGCTTTCGAGATCATGGGCACCGCCTCGAAGGCGAAGCTGTCGAGGGTCTTTCCAGGCGGGAGATGGGCCTCAGCCAGATGACGTTCGATCCTGCGGTTGGCACGCTCGGCCAGTTCATGCTCGGCGATGGCCGCAAGGAAGCGCGCGGCGGGCCAGCCCTCGCGGTCGGCCGTTTCGGCGAACCGGGGCCAAAGGGTCTTGATGGTGGGCAGGGGCAGCTCGTTCAGCATGATGCCGAGACGGGCTTCGTCGATGGGATGCGCGCTCTTCATGCGATCTCTCCCACGCAAGCGTTGGCAACCAGCGCGTCATAACTTTCCAGGGCGACCGGCAGCACCGAGATGCTGGGCAAATCGGCAGGGTCCGGACCGAACAGGCGGCGCAGGGCCACCGGATCAGGCAGACTGCCCGTGTCCAGCACCCTGTCCACTTCCTCGGCCAGTTCACGTTCGCAGCCGCGATCATGGGCAAGGGCCAGAAGGTCGACGGTGATCTTGCAGGCCGTCTTCTCGGGGAGTTGGGCCGACAGCGCCTCGAAGGCACGCAGGTAGGCTGGTCGCGGAAAGAGCTTGTCGCGGTAGACCAGGTTCAGCAGCGCCATCGGCTTTTTGCGCAGGGCATGGATGACATGGTGGTAGTTGACCACCTGATCATGTCGTCCGTCCGAATGGGCCCGCCCCCGGGGGAGCGTCAGCAGATGGGTGCCGCCCATGAAGACCTCAAGCCGATCATCATGCAGGCGCACCCGCAGCCGGTGCCCGATCAGGCGGGACGGGACGGTGTAGAAGACCTTGCGCAGGGTGAAGCCGCCGGTGCTCGAGACCGTGACGATCACCTCCTCGAAGTCGGTCGTGCGGTTTGCCGGCAAAGGCTGAAGATAGGCCCGTTCCGCCGCGATCCGCTTGGCCCGCGCCGCGTTCCTGCGTCCTACGATCTCGTCGATGAAGGCCCGATAACCCGTCAGACTCGGGAAGTCAGGCGTGCCCCGCATCAACAGCGCATCACGGATCGCGGCCTTCAAGTGACCATGCGCGCTTTCGATCGACCCGTTCTCGTGGGTCGAGCCAGCGGGGCGCCATCGGTTCAAGCCCGATGGCGAGGGCCCCGGTTGTTGCGCGTCGGCACCATCCGGTAATGGGCGCAGAGCGCCTCATACCGCTTGGTCAGATCCGCCTCGGTGGCCGCATCGAGGTTACGGAATGCGGCCGACAGACTGTCGGTCCGATGTTGATGGGGCGCGCCACCTGCTGACCAGAGGGCATTTTGCAGCCCCTCGGCCAGGGCGACATGGCTTTCCCCGCCAAGGATGACATGGGCATGCTCAAATCCCGACCATGGCAGGCGGAAGTGGAACAGCATGTGCGCCAAGGGCTGCCCATCGATCGTGACCCCGAGGGCGGACAGGTCTGTGAAGTCCGAAAGCCCCATCCGGCCGGGTTCATGCACCTGCCGGAAGATGACGTCCTGCTCGGCACCATACCGGGCGCGCCAGGACCGGATCCGCCGTTCCAGCGTGCGGCGGATACCGGGGGAAAGTTCAGGGTGGCGGCGCAAAATCTCCTCGAAGATCGC
>JAPLPG010000026.1:4606-5062 GCA_026400375.1 Novosphingobium sp.
AATCCGGTAGCCCGTGGCACGGCTGATATCCGCCTTCGCGGCGGCCACCTCGATCGGGTGGGTCTGTCGCAGCTTCATGAAAAGCCTCGTCTGTTGATCGGTTACGTGGCGACCCGGCACAAAGGTGGTTCTCCCTTCCAGAAAACCCCCAGCTTACCGGCCCGACCGCAAACGCAGACCCTTATTCGAGGCGCACGCGGTGGTGGGACTGTTCCTACAGTCGGGCTACGCCCTCCTTCCGTCACAGCCCCACCACCGCGTCTCATCCAGATCGACGCGGAATCTCACCCTGTTTGTCGCGCGGCAGCCGTTGGGTTTGCGGAGCTTTTGGCGGCTCCTGCAGCCAAGCGGCGTTGGTCTGACGAGGCGAAGGGCCGGATGGTGGCGGAGACGCTGGTGCCCGGCGTCACGGTGAACGAGGTGGCGCGTCGGCATGGATTGAAGGCGAACCACCTG
>JAPLPG010000154.1 GCA_026400375.1 Novosphingobium sp.
CCGCGAACAGATCCTTGACGAGGCGCAGCGCCTGTTCCTCCGTCAAGGGCTTGATGGGGTGACCACGCGCCAGATCGCACGCGCCGTGGGCATCAGCCAGCCGTCGCTCTATGCCCATTTCCCCAATCGCGATGCCATCGCCCTGGAATTGTGCCTGCGCGCTTTCGGCAGCCTGCAACGGCGGCTGCATCGGGTCGATGCCGCGACGACCGGACATGCCCGGCTGCGCGAGCTTTGCCGGGCCTACATCGATTTCGGGCTGGAAGAGCCTGCGGCCTATCGCGTAGCGTTCCTCGCCGATATCGCCATGGACGAGGCGAGCGGAATGCATCGCGGACTCGAGGCCGGAATTGCGACCTTCTCGATCCTGCGCGGCGCCTATGGCGAGGTCATTGCCGACCCGGAGGCGGCAGAACTGGCGGCGCAGACCGTGTGGGCAGGAATGCACGGTCTCGTCTCGATCCTGCTGACCCGCCCGGAATTTCCCTTCGTGGAGCGATCGCGCCTGATATCGGCGCATCTCGATTTGCTGTTGGGGCCGGCCCCGGCGTAGGGTCTAAAAGCAGGGACTCAGGCCGTACCCGCCCGAGCCAGCGACAACAGGGCCTCGCCGCATTCCCGCGTCGCGTGGCGGATCGCGGCGTCAAGATCGGCGTATCGCTTCAACACTTCCTGCCCCGCCGGGGTAAGCGCAGTACCGCCGCCATCGCGGCCGCCCTTGGCCGTGCTGACCAGCGGTTCGTGCCAGCAGGCATTGAGCGTATCGATCATGTCGCGGGTGCGGCGATAGCTCAGCCCCAGCGCGCGTCCCGCTGCGGCAATCGAGCCAGTCTCTGCGATTGCGGTCAGCAAGTCGGCCTTGCCGGGACCGATGGCGATCGCTTCGCCAACCAGCACCTGCACTTTCACTTTCAGCCGAGGGGGCACTATCTTTTCAGTCATGGCTGATGCTCGTTCCCTCTCAGACTGCAGTCACATCCACGGTTGAGGATGCGCGGTTGACAGGCGCGTGCCAAGCCTGCGATGTGCGCGGAGGTATACATCGCTTCAAGGGTGTCGGAAAGTTGAGAATCCTGCGTTTCATGTTGGGCATCGTGCTCTCGCTTGTGGGCTTGATGTTCACATTCGCCGCCCCTGCTGCGGCGGAACCAGCCCCGAACATCGCGGCTGCTTCCGACCTTCGTCTGGCGTTGACCGAGGTTGCGGCGGCATTCAGGCGCGATACGGGGCAGGAGGTGGCGCTGACTTTCGGCTCGTCAGGCAATTTCTACCGCCAGCTGCAGCAAGGCGCGCCGTTCCAGCTGTTTCTGTCGGCAGACGAAGACTACGTTTTCGATCTGGCAAAGGCGGGGAAAACCGAAGGCCAAGGCACGCTTTATGCGCTCGGCCGGTTGGCAGTGGTGGCGCCGAAAGGTTCGGCCTTGCGCCCCGACAGTACCCTCTCCGGCCTGCGCGCGGCACTTCGGGCCGGGCAGATTACCCGGTTTGCCATCGCGAACCCCGCCCATGCACCCTATGGCCAGCGGGCCGAGGAAGCCCTGCGCCACGCCCGGATCTGGCAGCCGCTTTCGGGCAAGCTCGTGCTCGGCGAGAATGTGTCGCAAGCGCTGCAGTTCGCCACGGCGGGTGGCGCGCAGGGTGGTATCGTTGCCTACTCGCTCGTCCTTGATCCTGGCTTTGCGGCACGCGCCAGGTATGCGCTGATACCGGCAGCCTGGCATCGGCCGCTCCGCCAGCGGATGGTCCTGACCAAGGGGGCAGGGCCGGTAGCGCAGAAGTTCTACCGCTATATCCAGCAACCAGCAGCCCGGCGGATACTCGTGCGCTACGGCTTTGCCCTGCCCGGCGAGGCGCGCTGAAGCACGATGGACTGGCAGGCACTTCGGCTGTCGCTGCTGCTTGGCGCGCTGACGGTCGGCATTCTGGTGCCCGTAGCGCTGGTTGCCGGACGATGGCTGGCGACCACGCGGCTGCGCGGCCGTGCGCTGATCGAAGCCGCGCTCACGCTCCCGCTGGTGCTGCCGCCGACGGTCATCGGCTTTTACCTGCTGGTTGGCATGGGGCCGGATTCGCCCATAGGGCAAGCGTGGTCCGCGCTGTTTGGAGGGGCGCTGGTGTTCAGCTTCGATGGCATCCTGCTGGCCTCGGTGCTGGTCAATCTGCCGTTTGCAATCCAGCCAGCGCAGCGCGCGTTCGAAAGTATCGGGCAGGACTTGCGCGATGCTGCGGCGACCTGCGGCCATTCGCTGTGGCGCACGATCTGGCGCATTGAACTGCCGCTGGCCTGGCCGGGAATCCTGACCGGCGCAGTGCTGGCCTTTGCTCATACGCTGGGCGAATTCGGCGTCGTGCTGATGGTTGGCGGGTCGATCCCCGGCGAGACGCGCACGC
>JAPLPG010000089.1:0-1796 GCA_026400375.1 Novosphingobium sp.
CCCGGTCCCCGGTGATCCGCGTGACCGATTGGTCAATGCCATGCGCTATGCCACCATCGGCGGCGGCAAGCGGGTCCGTCCGCTGCTGGTCTGCGCCACTGCCGCCCTGTTCGGCGTTTCGCGTGAAGCGGCGGTGCGGGTTGGCACGGCGATAGAGGCGATCCACGTCTATTCGCTGATCCACGATGATCTGCCCTGCATGGACAACGATGCGCTGCGCCATGGCAAGCCAACGGTCCATCTTGCCTTTGACGATGCCGCGGCTGTGCTCGCGGGCGACGCGCTGCACGACTTTGCGTTCGAAGTGTTGTCCGATCCCGCCACCAGCGGCGATCCGTTCACCCGCATCGAACTGATCCGCACGCTTGCCACCGCCAGCGGGATGAATGGCATGTGCGGCGGTCAGATGATGGATATCGTTGCCGAAACATCCACCTTCGATCTGCCCACCGTCACCCGCCTGCAGCAGTTGAAGACCGGCGCGCTGCTCTCGGCCTCGGTCGAGATGGGGGCGATTCTCGGTAAGCTCCCGCCCGAGGGGCGCACCCATCTGCGCGGCTATTCGCGCGATATCGGCCTCGCCTTCCAGATCGCCGACGATCTGCTCGATGCCGAAGGCGATGAAGCCGCCGCCGGCAAGGCGCTGCGCAAGGACGAACGGCAGGGCAAGGAAACCTTCCTCTCGCTGCTCGGGCCGGAACGCGCGCGCGAACAGGCGCGGTTGCTGGTCGATCAGGCCATCGAATTCCTGTCCAGCTATGGCCCCGAGGCCGATCTGTTGCGTGAACTGGCGCGCTTCATCGTGGAGAGGAATCACTGATGGCGCAGCGCATTGGCGTCTACCCCGGCACGTTCGATCCGATCACGCTGGGCCATCTCGACATTATCCGGCGTGGTGCCAAGCTGGTCGACAAGCTGATCATCGGCGTGACCACCAATATGTCGAAGAATCCGATGTTTACCGCAGAAGAGCGCATGGCCATGGTCGTGCGCGAAGTGGCGGCGCAGGGGATCGACAATGTCGAGGTCGTCGGCTTCAATGCCTTGCTGATGAAGTTTGCCCGCGCCCAGGGTGCCAGCGTTATCGTGCGCGGCCTGCGCGCCGTGGCCGATTTCGAATACGAATATCAGATGGCCGGCATGAACCAGAAGCTCGACGCCCAGATCGAGACCGTGTTCCTGATGGCCGATGTCAGCCTGCAACCGATCGCTTCGAAGCTGGTCAAGGAAATTGCGCTGTTCGGCGGCGAGATTGCAGACTTCGTGACGCCGACCATCCGCGATGAAGTTGTCGCACGGGTCGAGAAGATGGGTCGACTTGGCGATTACTGAGGGCTGCTTGATCTGCTGCCCGATCGCATCGTGCTCCGGAAACAAACGGAAATCGTTCATTGCAGCGACAGCGCGGGCAGACTATCGGCGCTAGACGCATTCGGAGTTCGATGATTTCATGGTTTTGCGCTTTTTCACCGCTCTTGCGCTCGGCGCTGCCCTGGCTTCCTCCCCGGCTCTGGCCCAGGACAAGAAGAAGGGCGATGCTGCCGCCGCCGCGCCCAAGCCGATCAACTATGTCGTCAACACCGATCAGAGCGTGGACCGGGAAAACCTGCTCTATCTCGATCTGTCGACCGGGGGCCGCGTGGCCATCAGGCTGATGCCGGAATGGGCGCCTGCCCATATCGAACGGATCAAGACTCTGGTTCGGCAGGGTTTTTACGATGGCATCATCTTCCATCGCGTGATCGATGGCTTCATGGCGCAGACCGGCGATCCCACGGGCACCGGGCAGGGCGGGT
>JAPLPG010000089.1:1833-6563 GCA_026400375.1 Novosphingobium sp.
CACCGGCACCGGCGGCTCGGGCCAGAAGCTCAAGGCCGAGTTCAACAAGGAGCCGCACGTGCGCGGCACGGTGTCGATGGCGCGCACGAACGAGCCGAACACCGCCAACAGCCAGTTCTTCATCGTGTTCTACCCGCGCTTTGCGCTCGACAACAAGTACACCAACTTCGGTCGCGTGATCGCCGGGATGGAATATGCCGATGCGATTGCGCGCGGCGAACCGCCTGCGAATCCGACCAAGATCGTCCAGGCATCGATTGCGGCCGACAACAAGCCGGTGCCTGCCTACCAGGCGCCCAGGGAAACCCGCGCGATCACCGCCGACATGCTCAGCAACTCTTCGTCAAACTGACGGGAGTCGCACAGGGGCGATTTTGCGGCTAGGGCGCGCCGATGCGCGTTGATCACTTCGATTTCGAACTGCCGACTGAAAACA
The DNA here is from genome assembly GCA_026400375.1 of Novosphingobium sp. Taxonomy (GTDB): domain Bacteria; phylum Pseudomonadota; class Alphaproteobacteria; order Sphingomonadales; family Sphingomonadaceae; genus Novosphingobium. Next base: position 2,270 of record JAPLPG010000089.1, read on the forward strand.
TTGCCCTGCGTCCGGCACGGCCCCGCGATTCGGCGCGGCTGCTCAGCGTGCCGGGCGGCGGCCCGCTGGCAGACCTGACGGTGCTCGACCTGCCATCGCTGCTGAACCCCGGCGATGTGCTGGTCTTCAACGACACCCGCGTCATCCCCGCCCAGCTCGAAGGCCAGCGCGGCGAAGCCCGCATCGGGGCCACCTTGCACAAGCGCATCGATCTGCGCCGCTGGCAGGCTTTCGTGCGCAATGGCAAGCGCCTGCGCCCGGGCGATGATATCCTGTTTGGCGCAGAGGTCACCGCCCATGCAGAAAGCCGCCATGCCGATGGCAGCTGGACGCTGTTCTTCCCGGGCGAGGAACCCGTCGAAGTCCTGCTCGAACGCGCCGGCCAGATGCCGCTGCCGCCCTATATCGCGGGCAAGCGGCCGACCGACGCGCAGGACCGCGAAGATTACCAGACGATGTTCGCGGCCAAGGACGGCGCTGTCGCCGCGCCCACCGCCGCGCTGCATTTCACGCCGCGCCTGATCGAGGCGCTTGCCGCCGCCGGCATCCGCACCGAAACGCTGACGCTGCATGTCGGCGCGGGCACGTTCCTGCCGGTCAAGGTCGAGGATACCGCAGACCACCAGATGCACGCCGAATGGGGCACGATCGATGCCGCCACGGCAGGCCGCCTCAACGCGGCGCGCGCGGCGGGCAACCGCGTCATTGCCGTGGGCACCACGTCGCTGCGCCTGCTGGAAAGCGCGGCGGGAGAAGACCGCGTGATCCGCCCGTTCGAAGGCGATACCGCCATCTTCATCACGCCGGGCTACAGCTTCCGCGCCATCGACGGGTTGATGACCAATTTCCACCTGCCCAAATCGACGCTGTTCATGCTGGTTTCGGCGCTGATGGGGCTGGAGCGGATGCACGAAGCCTATGCCCACGCCATTGCGCAGGGGTATCGCTTCTACTCCTACGGCGATTCCAGCCTGCTCCTGCCATAAAGCACAGTTTTCCATCCCGCCTGCGCGCCTAGCCTGTGGCCCAAACAGATTGGGAGCAGGCAATGACACTTACGGCTGCAATTCCGGCACACGTTCCGGCAGACCGTGTGGTAGATTTCGACCTGTTCAATCCACCGGGTGTAGAGCAGGATTATTTTGCAGCATGGAAGACCCTGCTCGGCGGCCCTGGGCTGGTCTGGACCACGGCCAACGGCGGGCACTGGATCGCGGCGCGCGGTGACGTGGTGCGCACGCTGTGGGGCGATGCCGAGCGTCTCTCCAACGAATGCCTGGCCGTCACTCCGGGCCTTGGCGAAGTCATGCGCTTCATTCCGCTCCAGCAGGACGGCGCCGAGCACAAGGCGTTCCGCACGCCGGTGATGAAGGGCCTTGCCTCGCGTTTCGTCGTCGCGCTCGAACCGAAGGTGCAGGGGGTGGCCCGCGAACTGATGGAGGGCCTGCGGCCGCGCGGAGAGTGTGATTTCGTTGCCGATTTCGCCGAGATCCTGCCGCTGAACATCTTCCTGACGCTGATCGACGTGCCGCTCGAGGATCGCCCTGCCTTGCGCAAGCTCGGCGTCCAGCTGACCCGGCCCGATGGTTCGATGACGGTGGACGAACTGCGCCAGGCGGCCGATGACTATCTCTGGCCGTTCATCGAAAGGCGGATGGCGCAGCCGGGAGACGATCTGTTCAGCCGCATCCTGTCGGAACCTGTCGGTGGCCGGCCGTGGAGCGTGGACGAAGCGCGGCGGATGTGCCGGAACCTGCTGTTCGGCGGGCTCGATACCGTGGCCGCGATGATCGGCATGGTCGCGCTCCATCTGGCGCGCCACCCCGAAGACCAGCGCCTGCTGCGCGAACGGCCCGAACTGATCCCCGATGCCGCCGACGAACTGATGCGGCGCTATCCGACCGTCGCGGTCAGCCGCAATGCGGTGATGGACGTGGACATCGATGGCGTGACGATCCGGGCGGGCGATCTCGTCTACCTGCCCAGCGTGCTGCACAATCTCGATCCGTCGAGCTTCGATGCGCCGGACGAGGTCCGCTTCGACCGGGGCCTCACGCCCATTCGCCACACCACGATGGGGACAGGCGCGCATCGCTGCGTCGGGGCCGGGCTGGCGCGGATGGAGGTGATCATGTTCCTGCGCGAATGGCTGGGCGGCATGCCCGAATTCACGCTTTCGGCTGACAGGCCGGTGACCATGAAAGGCGGCAATGTCGGCGCCTGCACGGCGCTGCCCTTGGTCTGGAAGGTGTCATCCTGAAGTGCACCTAATTGCACCTAGGCGCACCTAGGGCGTTGCAAACCACCCCCAGACGAGCCGAAACGTCAGACCGATGCTTACGATCACGAGCAACGGGCGGATCACTTTCGCGCCGAACTTCGTGGCGTAGTGCGAGCCGATCCACGCCCCGGTCATCGCCCCTGCGCCCATGCACAGGCCGAGGACGACCATCGCCTGTCCGCCGATCGTGAACACCATCACGCTGGCCAGGTTGCTGGTAACGTTGAGGAACTTCGTCAGCCCCGTCGCCCGCGTCAGCCCCAGCCCGCGCAGGCCGACCAGCGTCGTGGCAAAGAACTGCCCGGCGCCGGGGCCAAAGAAACCATCATAGAACGCAACCCCCGCCCCGACCGGCATGTAGCCGCGTTCCGACAGGCGGGCGTGGCGGTCTTCGTCGGTCATGCCGGGGGACAGGACGGTGTAGAGCGCGACCGCGATTAGCAAGGCGGGGACGACGAGCTTGAGTATGTCCGGGCTAAGCCGCTGAATTGCCAGTGATCCGGCCAAGGCTCCGGCAAAGACCACCGCAGCTGTCGGCGCGCTTTGGCGAAAGCTGAACAGGCCCGCCCGGTGATAGCGCCAGGTCGCCATCGACGTGCCGCACATCGACTGGATCTTGTTGGTCCCGAGCACAACGTGCGGCGGCAGGGGCGTGGACAGCAGCACCGGCATCATCACCAGCCCGCCGCCGCCCGCCACCGCATCGATGAAGCCCGAGAGGACAGCAACGCATGTCAGCGCCGGATAGTACCAGAGATCGAGGTGGGCCGGTTCGAGCATTTGCGCGCTTTGGCGATTGCGTTTAAGGGCCGCAACACTCTTTTTACCGAGACCGCTGTTCAATGACCCGCTTTGCCTTCGACATACACGCCACCGACGGCAAGGCCCGCGCCGGCACGATCTGGATGATGCGCGGCGACATCCGCACGCCCGCGTTCATGCCGGTGGGCACCGCGGCGACGGTCAAGGCGATGAAGATGGAGGACGTGCGCGCCACCGGGGCCGACATCATCCTGGGCAACACCTACCACCTTATGCTGCGCCCGGGGGCCGAGCGGGTGGCGCGGCTGGGCGGACTGCACGCGTTCGGCGGATGGGACCGGCCGATCCTGACCGACAGCGGCGGCTATCAGGTGATGAGCCTTTCGGAGCTGCGCAAGATCACCGAGGAGGGCGTGACCTTTGCCAGCCATCTCGATGGATCGCGGCACATGCTGAGCCCGGAACGGTCGATGGAAATCCAGCGGTTGCTGGGGTCGGATATCGTGATGTGCTTTGACGAGTGCCCGCGTGCCGACCAGCCGCGCGATGTCATTGCAAGGTCGATGGAAATGTCGATGCGCTGGGCGAGGCGCAGCCGCGATGCGTTCGATTCAGGGCTCGACCATGCCGCCCGCTCGGCGCTGTTCGGCATCCAGCAGGGCGCGCTGGACGAAGGTCTGCGCAAGGCCAGTGCGGATGCGCTGATCGATGTGGGCTTCGATGGCTATGCCATTGGCGGGCTTGCCGTGGGCGAGGGGCAGGAGGCGATGTTCGCGACGCTGGACTTTGCCCCGCAGCAACTGCCGGCAGACCGTCCGCGCTACCTGATGGGCGTGGGCAAGCCCGACGATCTGGTGGGCGCGGTGGAACGCGGCGTGGACATGTTCGATTGCGTGCTGCCGACCCGTTCCGGGCGCAACGGACAGGCGTTTACCTGGAATGGCCCGCTCAACATGCGCAATGCCCGCCATGCCGAGGATACGGGACCGTTGAGCGCGCGCTGCCCGTGCCCTGTCTGCACGAAATACAGCCGCGCCTACTTGCACCACCTGCACAAGTCCGGCGAGATGCTGGGCGCGATGCTGCTGACCGAGCATAACCTGTGGTTCTACCAGCAATTGATGGCCGGCATGCGCGCGGCGATCAGCGATGGGAGCTTTGCTGCATTTGCTGCAGATTTCCGGCGGGATTACTTCGCGCGGGAATGATCCGGAGCCTCGGGCGTCGAGGCAGGGCGGTCAGGCCGCGATG
>JAPLPG010000075.1 GCA_026400375.1 Novosphingobium sp.
CACCGGCACGACCATCGTGACCTTCCTGATGGTGTTCCTGATCCAGAACAGCCAGAATCGCGATGCCGCAGCCATGCAGGCCAAGCTCGACGAACTGATCCGCGCGGTCGACAAGGCGCGGGTCGGCTTTGTCGGGATCGAGCATCTGACCGAGGACCAGATCGAAAAGCTGCGCGACGCGCTGGAGCGCGAGGTGAGAGGCGCCGACGGCAAGCAGGCGACCGCCGAAGACACCGTCGAACATTTGCTGGATAGAACATGACCGCATTTCGTACAGAAACCGATAGCCTGGGGGCCGTTCACGTTCCGGCAGAGGCCTATTGGGGCGCGCAGACCCAGCGCAGCATCGAGAATTTCCCGTTTGGCGAAACCGAACGCATGCCGATCGGCATCGTCCGCGCGCTGGCGCTGGTCAAGCAGGCGGCAGCGCGCGTGAACCGCCGCCACGGCCTTGCCGCCGAGCTTGCCGAGGCCATCGAGGCCGCCGCCGCCGAAGTGGTGGCGGGCAAGCTGGACGACCAGTTCCCGCTGGTGATCTGGCAAACCGGCAGCGGCACGCAATCGAACATGAACGTCAACGAGGTGATCGCAGGCCGGGCCAATGAGATGGTGGCCGGCACGCGCGGCGGGAAAAGCCCGGTCCATCCAAACGATCACGTCAACATGGGCCAATCGTCTAACGATACCTTCCCCACCGCGCTGCACGTTGCCGCCGTGACGGCGTTGCACCGCGATCTCTATCCGGCGCTGGGCAGGCTGCGCGGGAGCCTCGCGGGTGCGGCGCTGGCGTGGAAGGATCTGGTCAAGATCGGCCGCACGCATCTGCAGGACGCAACGCCGCTGACGCTGGGACAGGAATTCTCCGGCTATGCCCAGCAACTGGCCAATGCCGATGCATTTCTGAAGAGCACAGAGACGCACCTGCACGCCCTTGCGCAAGGCGGAACCGCCGTTGGCACCGGGCTGAATGCGCCGCAAGGCTTTGCCACGGACGTTGCCGCGCAGCTTGCCGAGCTGACCGGCCTGCCCTTCGTCACCGCACCCAACAAGTTCGAGGCGCTGGGGTCCAACGATCCGCTGGTGCAGCTTTCGGGCACGCTTTCCACGCTGGCCGTGGCGCTGACCAAGATCGCCAACGACATCCGCCTGATGGGTTCCGGCCCGCGTTCAGGACTTGGCGAACTGGAGCTTCCGGCCAATGAGCCGGGCAGTTCGATCATGCCGGGCAAGGTCAACCCGACTCAGGCCGAGATGTTGACGATGGTCGCCGCGCAAGTGATCGGCAACCATCAGGCAGTGACCGTTGGCGGGCTGCAGGGGCACCTTGAGCTGAATGTCTTCAAGCCGATGATCGGTGCGGCGGTGCTGCGCTCGATCCACCTGCTGGCGGTCGGGATGCTGAGTTTTGCCACGCGCTGTGTCGAGGGGATCGAGCCTGACCGGCGCCGGATCGGCGAACTGGTGGAACGTTCGCTAATGCTGGTCACCGCGCTGGCGCCGCAGATCGGGTATGACAACGCTGCGAAGATCGCCAAGCATGCGCACGAGCATGACCTGAGCCTGCGCGAAGCTGCGCTGGCGCTTGGCCTGGTGGACGAGGCGACCTTCGACCGCCTGATCCGTCCGCAGGACATGGTCTGAACCGGCGCGGAGCACCCTGAATCGGGCGTAAGTGTTAGTGCGGACTTAACCTCGTTTCTTGGGCGGGCGCTAAGCGTGGCGTGATCATATGGTGGCATGACGATCCGCGCCGCCGCCCTGTTTGCCATCGCCAGCCTTGCGCTGGTGGCACCCGTGGCGGTGCCGGCCAAGGCCCCGGATGCGGCAAGCGCGGTGCGTTTCGGGCCGTTCGCGGTGGTTTCTGCGGACAAGGCGCGGCTGGTCGGGGTTACCGATGGGGCGTCTCCGGCAGCGTTTCTGGCGATGATCGAGGCTCATCCCGCCATCCGTTCGCTCGAACTCGTCGATTGCGCCGGTACGCGGGACGATATCGCCAACTTGCGGCTGGGGCGGATGATCCGCCAGCATGGCATCGCCACGATCGCCCCGGCGGGCGCTGCGGTGCGTTCGGGCGCGGTGGACCTGTTCCTTGCCGGATCGACGCGCCGCGCGGCCGATGATGCCCGGTTTGCGGTCCATGCGTGGCTTGCCACCGATGGCCGCGAAGGCGGATCCGGGCACAGCGATGATCCGGCCCGCGCCGCTTATGAGCGGTATTACCGCGACATGGGACTGACCGAAGGCGATGCGCGCGCGTTCTACGCGCTCACCGCTTCGGTGCCGAACAACCGGCCATTGCAGCTTGGCCCACGCGATCTGGCGCGGTTCGCGAAAGTCGTTCCGGCCTCTTAACTGCGCTTCGAAGCACCGCAGGCCTGCGCCAGCGCGACGATGCTGGAGGGGCCGTCCTTGCCGCCGAATTCCACCGTCGTGCCCTGCCCGGCGACGACGATCTGGTCGAACTGCATCAGCGCCTGAAGCTCCCGGGCCGACAGCGGGTGGCCCTTGCCCTCGGCGCCCGGCTCTACCGCAAAGCGCGCGAGCATCTGGCCCTTGGCATAGACTTCGGCGGTGTTGGCAGGGCCGTTGACCGTTTTCATGAACGCGCTGGCGTTCTGGGCGGCGGCGTCCTTGACGCTGGCGTGGACCGAACCGTTGCGGAACATGGCGTGAAGCTGGCCAGCGCGGCAGGTGACTTCGAAGTTGAAACTGGCCAGTTCGTTGCCGGGAAAGCCCGAAACCGAGGCATAGGCCTGATAGCTGCCGCGCGCCGGATCGGGGCTGAGCAGGCCCGGCGCGAAGACCCAGCGCGATTGCACCGGCGATCGCGGACGGCTGGTGCTTTCGACCGCAAGCCGGCTGGCGCGGATCGGCGATGCGCCGCCGCAGGTCAGCGAATTGGTGGCGGTGAGCGAGCCATTGCCGGTGAACCAGAACACCTTTTCGCCAACCTTTATGGTCAGCGAGCGGGCCGAGCGGATCAGGTTGTACTGCTCTGCCGAGAGATAGCCTGCGACGTAATCGGCAACGCCGGTCTGCGCGAGCTGGCCCTTGCCTTCGAGCGCCACGCCGAATTCGGCCCAGGTGGACTGGGATTCGACCGAGATGTTGATGACCTTTGGGCGCGCGGTGGCCAGTGCCTTGAGCAGGCCGGAGGTGTCCTCGTTGCGATAGGCGCCGAAGATCAACCGCCGCCCGCGCATGTCGTTGGCATCGCACTGCACGCCGAGCATCGCACCGGACTGCTGCCTGCCGGCGGAAACGAGCGCGGTGCTGCCCGCCTCAGCCAGGCGCCAGTCGGCCTGCGAGGACACGACCCCTTCGGCAAGAGCCTGGAGCGGCACGGCGGCTACCGGATCATGGAGATGGGGCCGGAGTACACCGCCGACCCGACGACCCTGATCGCCCTCGAGCTCAACGGCTTGTTCTGGACCCCCTACTCGAATTCATTGCGCCGGTGTTAACCACAACCGGCAAGCATTCGCTTACCATCGGATTACGTATAAACTCTTAACGCCCGGCGGCATCTCCGTGCCGAAACCTCCTTTTTTCATGGCCTTGAGCGTGGCGCACTACAGGCTCAACGCACGGGATAGCCGCGCATCTGCTTGATCCGGCGCAACGAGAAGCTGGTCTGCATCGTGGCAACGCCGGGCAACCGGGCGAGGCATTCACGGTGGATCTGGTCGTAATGTTCAAGATCGCGCGCTGACACGCGCAGAAGATAATCGGCGGCGCCCGACATCAAATGGCATTCGAGAATGTCATCGAAATCGCCCACCGCCCGTTCAAAGCGGTCCATCACTTCGCGGCTCTGCCCGGTCAGCGTGATCTCGACGAATACCTCGACCGTCAGCCCCAACCGGCGCGGTTCGATCCGCGCGCCATAGCCTGCGATGACGCCTTCGGCTTCGAGCGCCTTGATCCGGCGATGACAGGCCGACGAGGACAGGGCGACCTTATCGGCCAGGTCCGCGATGGACTGCGCCGAATCCTTTTGCAGCGCATCAAGCAAAGCGAAATCGGCCCTGTCCATGGAATATTTTCCCGCAGAATAACTATATCATGGAAGATATCACCATTCCCGAATGGCGCAACGGGCCAAATAGGCAAGAATTGCCGGAAACTTCGGCGTAATCTGGGGTTGAGGGCAACACGCCCAAGCCAGAGGAACTCCGTCATGCGCGTTGGCACTGTCAGGGAAATCAAGAACCACGAATACCGCGTCGGCCTTACGCCCGAAAGCGTGCGCGAACTGGCTGCCCACGGGCACGACGTGTGGGTCGAAAGCGGCGCCGGCAACGGTATCGGCGCCAGCGATGCCGATTACGAAGCGGCCGGCGGTCAGATCAAGCCCGACGCCAGGACGGTGTTCGATGGCTGCGAAATGATCGTCAAGGTCAAGGAACCCCAGGCCGTCGAGCGGGCCATGCTGCGCCAGGGCCAGATCCTCTATACCTACCTGCACCTCGCGCCCGATCCCGATCAGACGGCCGATCTGGTCAAGTCCGGCGTCACCGCCATCGCCTATGAAACCGTGACCGGCGCGGGCAACGCCCTGCCCTTGCTGAAACCGATGAGCCAGGTGGCCGGGCGCATGGCGATCCAGGCCGGCGCGACAGCGCTGGAAAAGGCCAATGGCGGACGCGGCGTGCTGCTCGGCGGCGTTCCCGGCGTGATGCCGGGCAAGGTCGTGGTCATCGGTGGCGGCGTCGTTGGCGTGAATGCGGCGCAAATGGCGGTTGGCATGGGCGCCGACGTGACCATTCTCGATCGCGATCCGGATGTGCTCGAACGGCTCGACAACCACTTCGAAGGCCGCGCGCGGACGCTGTTTTCGGGCAAGGCGGCCCTTGCCGCGCTGGTGGCCGAAGCCGATCTGGTGATCGGCGCGGTGTTGATCCCCGGCGCCGCCGCACCCAAGCTAGTCACGCGCGACATGCTTTCCACGATGAAGCCCGGCGCGGTGCTGGTGGATGTTGCCATCGACCAGGGCGGTTGCTTTGAAACGAGCAAGGCAACCACCCATGCCGAGCCGACTTATTTGGTTGACGGCATTGTCCATTATTGCGTGGCGAACATGCCCGGCGCGGTCGCGCGCACCAGCACCTATGCGCTGAACAACGTTACCCTGCCCCACGCCCTGCGCATTGCCAACATGGGCTGGCAGGCCGCGCTGAAGGCCGACGCGAACGTTGCGGCGGGGCTGAACGTCCACGAAGGCAAGGTGACATACGAAGCCGTGGCCCGCGAACTGGGGTACGATTACACCCCGGTGGCAGACGTGCTGGCCTGATTGCCGTGGCTGATTA
>JAPLPG010000220.1 GCA_026400375.1 Novosphingobium sp.
CCGGCCACCAGCCTTGCGGCGTTATCTTCACCACCTCGCGCCAGCGCAGCGATACCAGCCAGCCGAGGATGAAGGGGATCAGCAGCACGTGGTTGTAGGTCGAGGAATCCCACCATTGCAGGAACATCGCCTTCCAGTCGCTGGCGAACAGCACCAGATTGCCCAGCCACGCCAGCGCGAGAAAGCTCAAGGCACGCCGCCACGCCGCCGGCAGCGCCGCCCAGGCCCGCGCGACGGGCGCATCGAGCGCGGGATTACGCGGCAACGTGCGAGGACTCCGAGGCGAAGGGCTGCGGTTCGGCCAGGCCGAGCAAGCCGCCCAGCGGCGCCAGCACCCCTGCCCAGCCACATTTCTCCAGCACGAACGCGCGCGCCGATTGGCCGATGGTGGCAGCGCGCACCTTGTCGTGCAGCAGGCTCAGCGCTTGCCGGGCGAGGCCATCGGCCCCTGCGGCAACGACGATCTCGTGGCCTTCGCGTGCGGCGATGCCGGTGGCGGCTTCGGGCGTGGCCAGCACCGGGCGAGCCATTGCCATCGCTTCGAGCACCTTGTTCTGCACCCCGCGCGCAATCGTCAGCGGCGCGACCACCAGATCGGCGCCTGCCAGCCATGGCCGCACATCGAGCACCGCGCCGGTCACATGGGTGCCGTTCAGCCCTTCGAGCGCACGCACGCCAAGCGTCGGCGCGCGGCCGACCACGTTGAAGCGCGCCTGCGGAAACACCGCGCGGATCTGCGGCATCACCTCGTGCGCGAAAATCGTGACCGCCGCGACATTGGGCGGATAGTCCATCTGGCCGGTAAAGGTCAGGTGCGGCCCCTCGCCCGCCAGGTCCGGCGCGGCGGGCATGTCGGCCGGATCGAAGAAATCGGTGTCGATGCCATTGCCCAGCGCCATCACCTGCGGCTCCGCCCCGGGCGTCAGCCGCTGGCGGAACAGGGCGGCCTCCTCGGGGGTGACCAGCACGCTGGCCGAGACGCGCCGCGCGACATGGCTTTCAAAGGCCGACAGCAGCCGCCCCTCGCGCGCATGGATCTGGCGCAGCGGAAAGCGCGCCTGCGCCGCATAGGCTTCGAACTTGGCCGAATCGACATCGACGAAGTCCATCACCACGCGGCCGGCAAAGCTTGCAGGAATGTACTGCGCCATCTGCCCGGAAAAGACATAGATCGCGCCAATCGGCCGCTCGGCCAGCACGCGGGCGACATAGGCGGCGATGGCCTTGTCGGCAAAGGCGGTCAGGCTCACCGGCTTGCCCGTGGCCAGCGCCTCGATTCCCGCCAGCCTGAGCGAGCGGGTGCGGCGGATCAGGCAGTGGCTTGCGGCCACGGCGGCAAGGTCCGGCTCATGGCCGATATCGCCCTCGTCATCGGCAAAGCAGGCGACGTGGACCGGGGCCAGCGCGGCGATGTGGCGCAGCACGTGGCACGAACGGATCTTGTCCCCCCGGTCTGGCGGAAAGGGGATGCGATGGGCCAGGAACAGGACTTCGCGCGGCTCGGTCATCAGGCAAGGCCCTGCGCAATGAACGGCCCGATGCGGTTGGCGACCGACAGCGGCAGCTTCTGCCACAGCCGGATCCTGGCCTGATAGCGCGGGCTGAGCGGGTTGACGTCGCGCGGGGCGTGCCCATCGGCGGTCCAGTGCGCATAGCTCAGCGGTTCGGGCGCAAAGCCCCAGTTGCGCTTGAAATGATAGGCCCCGGTCTCGACCTTGGACCGGCCGAAATCGAACCGGTCGCAGCCCCGGCCGCGCGCATGATTCATCAGCGCATAATACATCACATCGTTGGCGCGCATCGTGCGGGCGGCAAACACGCCGCCGCCCCAA
>JAPLPG010000277.1 GCA_026400375.1 Novosphingobium sp.
AGTTCCGCGAACAGCGCCTGCAGGATACGCCGCTGTCGATCACCGCCGTCGATGCCACGCTGCTCGCCTCGCGCAACCAGACCGACATTGCCCAGATCGCGCAGCAGGCGCCGAACGTCACGCTCAACGCCATGGGCGGTGCCTATGGCTCCTCGCTCGGCGCCTCGATCCGCGGCGTCGGCCAGTTTGACTTCAACCCGGCTTATGAACCCGGCGTCGGCATGTACGTCGACGATGTCTACTACGCGACGCTGACCGGCGGCATCTTCGACCTTCTCGATCTTGAGCGCGTCGAAGTCCTGCGCGGGCCTCAGGGCACGCTGACCGGCCGCAACGCCATCGGCGGCGCGATCAAGCTGTTCTCGAAGAAGCCCACCGATGAAAATTCGGGCATGGTCGAAGCGGTCTACGGCAGCCGCAACCGCGTCGACATTCGCGGCAGCGCGAACTTCATCCTCGCGCAGGATCTCTATGCGCGCGTTTCGGGCGTGTACAAGCGCCAGAACGGCTATGTCGACCAGCTCGACTATGGCTGCGCCAAGCCGGGCAACCCCCAGGGCATCACCGCGCGTCCGGGTTCGGGCCAGGACTGCGTGATCGATAAGCTGGGCGAAAAGGGCTATGCCGGCCTGCGCGGCTCGCTGCGCTACAATCCGGGCGACAACTTCGATCTCGTCATCATCGGCGATTACACGCATGAAGAGCGCACCAACGCTGCTGAAGTGATCTCGCTGATCAACCCGGCGCGCATCACCCCGGCCTATGCCTGCGGCCGCTTCTGCACTTACGCCAACTTCTATGCGCCGGCCGGCGGCTTCGTCGGCCAGGGCTACACCATGCCCAATCGCCTGAAGTTCGATGGCTATGGCTTCTCGGCCAACATGACGGTCGGGCTGAACGATTCGGTCAATGTCCAGTCGATCACCGCCTATCGCAACTATCGCCAGAAGTGGGGCACGGACGATGACTTCACGCCTGACCTCGCAATTGCCGGGCAGGGCTACAACGACCTCAAGTTCTGGTTCTTCAGCCAGGAACTGCGCGTCAACGCCAAGCTCGGCGACATGGTCGACGTGACCGTGGGCGGCTTCTACTCCGACCAGCGCTCGACCTACTTCACCCGTCAGGACATCCGCTACATCGCGCCGGGCCTGAACTTCCAGTTCCTCGGCAACGATCCGGTCAATGCTGACAGCAAGGCCGTGTTCGGCACCGTCATCGCCCGCCCGATGGAAGGCCTGACGCTGACCGGCGGCCTGCGCTATACCAAGGAAGCCAAGGACTACACCTTCGTCCGCAAGAACTTCGACGGCGTGACCAGGTCGATCTTCCTCGGCGCGCTCGATGGGGTCAAGGCAACCTTCCAGGGTGACAAGGTCGACTGGCGCGTTTCGGCCGATTACCGCTTCAGCCCCGAAGTGCTGGCCTATGTCACCGTCGGAACCGGCTTCAAGGGCGGCGGCGTCACCGCGCGTCCGTTCGATGCGGCCCAGGCCCTGAACGGCAGCTTCGATCCTGAAACCGTGACCGCCTATGAAGTCGGCTTCAAGACCGACCTGTTCGACCGCCGCCTGCGCCTGAACATTGCCGGCTTCATCAACGATTACAACGATATCCAGCTGCCACTGATCTCGTGCGCCTCGCTGGGTTCGCTGGCACCGTGCGGAGCGCGCCAGAATGCGGGCAACGGCCAGATCAAGGGCTTCGAAGTCGAATTCCAGGCCTCGCCGATCCCCGGCCTCGATATCGACGGCTCGATCAGCCATCTCACCGGCGAATACAAGAACATCGATCCGCGCGTGGGCAATGCCATCCTGCTGACCGATCCGATCGTCACGCCCAACTGGAAGTGGAGCGCAGGCATCCAGTATCGCGCCGAACTGGGCGATGCCGGATCGATCACGCCGCGCTTCGATTATGCCCACACCGGACGGCTCAGCGCGGGCCGCATCGCAGCGGGTCTGCCGATCGAATACTTCAACGCCTATGACATCGGCAACGCCCGCCTGACCTGGCGCAACGCCGGGGAAGACCTGTCGGTCTCGCTCGAAGTGCAGAACGTGTTCAACGAATACTACACGCCGTTCCGCTTCGCTTCGGTCTATGCCTTCACCGGCACGGCCTACAGCCAGGTTGGCCGTCCGCGCGAGTGGGCCGTCACGGTGCAGAAGCGCTTCTGAACCCTGCAGGCTTGACGAAAAACGGGGGCGGTCAGCAATGGCCGCCCCTTTTTTCGGTGATCATATCGTTTGCGAACGCACCTTCGTCATTGCGAGGAGACGTGGTCGACAAAGCAATCCAGAGTCCCGCAGAGCCGCTCTGGATTGCTTCGCTGCGCTCGCAATGACGACACGACAGGGGGCGAGGCGTTTTTTTTCGGTTGGCGCAAACCATATCAAATGTTAGCGTCTGCGGATGAGCCGAATTCGGCCGCCTAAGCCAGGTCATCATGGGAGAGAGACCGCTTGCTCAACCGCGAAGCCTATGATCGCTATGTCGCCGCGTTCAACGCGAAGGACTATGATGCGGTGGCCGATTTCTATGTCGATCCGCCGTTGATGACCTTCTTCGGCGTGGAGATCCGCTCGCGCCGGGCGCTCAAGGATTTCTACGCCTTCCTGCACGATCACGTGAACGAAAGCGTGCGCGTGCTGAACTTTGCCGCGTCCGAAACCCTGACCGCGATCGATGCGGTGATCCGGGTCGAAGGCGTCAAGGCGCTCACCCGCGAAGCGCTTGATGCGCAAGGTCTGCATGGCTTCTTCCCCATCGCTGTGGGCGAAGTGCAGGAAATGCGGCAGTTCATTTTCTATACCATCAGCAACGGGTTGATCGCGCGCGTCGAATGCGCGCTCGCACCCCTGTAATTCTGCCGACACGAGAGGATCAGATCCGATGAACCCCGCAGGCGTTAACGTCGCCCATCCAGACCAGCTCTATATCGGCGGCGGCTGGGTGCCCGCGCACTCCGGGCGGTTGATCGATCTGATCTCGCCTAATACCGAACAGGTCGTCGGGCGCGTGGCCGAAGCGGACCATGTGGATATGGACGCTGCCGTTGCCGCCGCACGCGATGCTTTCGACAATGGCCCATGGCCGACAACGCCGCCGCCAGCGCGCATCGCCGCCTTCCGCCGCATGATCGCGCATCTGGAAACGCGTGTGCCCGAACTTGCCCGGGCGTGGACCGCGCAGATGGGCGGCCTTGCCTCGTTTGCAGGGCCGATGCACGGCGGCAGCGTCATGGCGCTGGGCCAGATCGCGGGCTTTGCCGAACAGTTCGAATTCGTCCAGCGCCGCCCCAGCATGGCCGCCGATACCGCGCTGATCGCCTATGAACCGGTCGGCGTGGTCGCCGCCATCGCCCCGTGGAACGGGCCGTTCGGCATCATGGCCAACAAGGTCGCCTATGCGCTGCTCACCGGCTGCACGGTGATCATGAAGCCATCGCCCGAAACCCCGCTCGAAGCCTATATCATCGCCGAGGCGGCAGAGGCTGCGTGTATTCCGGCAGGCGTCGTCAATCTGGTCACCGGGCATCGCGAGGCGAGCGATCATCTCGTCTGCAACGAAGGCGTGGACAAGGTCAGCTTCACCGGATCGACCGTCGCCGGAAAGCGCATCGCCAGCGTCTGCGGCGCGCGCATGGCGCGTTGCACGCTCGAACTGGGCGGTAAATCCGCGGCGATCATCCGCGATGATTTCCCGATCGATGCTGCGGCAAAGATGCTCACCGGCACCATCACCATGATGTCGGGCCAGGTCTGCGCCATGCTCAGCCGCGTGATCGTGCCACGCCATCGCCACGATGAACTGGCGGCGGCCATCGCGGCCGAAATGCAGCAGGTGCGCATAGGCCATTCGGACGATCCCGAAACCCAGCTTGGCCCGGTGGCGATGAAGCGCCAGCTTGAACGCATCGAGATGTACATCGCAGAAGGCAAGGCTTCGGCCGATCTGGTCACCGGGGGCGGGCGCCCTTCGCATCTCAACCAGGGCTACTTCATCGAACCCACCCTGTTTGCCAACGTGAACAATGACAGCCGCATCGCACAGGAGGAAATCTTCGGCCCCGTCCTCAGCCTGATCCCGGTAGAGGACGAGGAAGACGCGATCCGCACGGCCAATGCCAGCGCCTATGGCCTCAACGGTTCGGTGCTGACGACCGACCCGCAAGCCGCCTATCGCATCGCGCGGCGCGTGCGCACCGGCGGCTTCGGCCAGAACGGTTTGCGCATGGACTTCGGCCTGCCCTTCGGCGGGTTCAAGCAATCGGGCATCGGCCGCGAAGGTGGCCCCGAAGGGCTCTTCCCCTACATGGAAATGAAGACCATCCTGATCGACGGAATGCCACAAGAGCTTTGACACAGGAGAGCGCATGACCGGCCACATCGCGGGCAAATCCATCGTCATCACCGGCGCGGGCGGCGGCTTTGGCAGCCTCGTCGCGCGCAAGGCCGCAGCGCTGGGCGCTCATGTCACATGCGGAGACATCGATCTGGCCGCAGCCGCAGCCGTGGTGGAACACATCGTTGCAGCCGGTGGCAAGGCGCAGGCGGTCGAAGTCGATGTGCGCAGCCTTGCAGCGGTCAAGGCGCTCGTCGCGTCCGCGCTCGATGCCTATGGCGCGGTCGATGTGATGATCAACAATGCCGGGATCATGCCGCTGGCGTTCTTCTCCGATCACGAAGCCGCCTATCCGGCGTGGGAACGCTGCATCGATATCAACATCAAGGGCGTGCTCAACGGCATGGTCGCCGCCTATGATCCGATGATCGCGGCGGGGCGCGGCCAGATCGTCAACCTGTCATCGATCTACGGCAACTTTCCGGTGATCGGCGCGGCGGTCTATGGCGCATCGAAATCGGCGGTCAATTTCCTGTCGGAATCGCTGCGGGTGGAAAGCCGGGGCAGGATCAAGGTCACCACGATCAAGCCGACCGGCGTTCCCACCACCGGCCTTTCCGGCACCGTGGTCAACCAGGCTGCGGGCATCGGCATCGTGGCGCACAACATGCCTGATTTCATGGAGATGGTCGGCCAGATGGGGGCGGGCACCTTCCCGGCAGAACGTCTCGATACCGGAGCGATGGACTACGCCAGCCTCGCGCCCGATCACATCGCCGATGCCATCATCCACGCCATCGACCAGCCCTGGGGCGTCTCGATCTCGGAAATCACCGTGCGCGCGGCGGGGGATCACTTCGTGTTGTAAAGTGCCCACGCGTTCCGCGCTGGGATGAGAATTTCAATTTTTCGTCATGCCATAGTGTGTCCCCGCGAAGGCGGGGACCTCGCGCCGCATGGCACCGCTTTCGAAGGCCTGAGGCCCCCGCCTTCGCGGGGGCGCACCAAAAGCCCTCGGAATGTCAGCGGATCGGGCAATCCGGCGACAGGCGCATGTCGAGATAGTTGTCTACCGCGCGCATCATCACGTCCATTTCGTTCTCGAAGAAGTGGTTGGCGCGGGGCACTTCATCGTGGTGGATGGTGATGTGCTTTTGCGTGCGCAGCTTGTCGACCAGCTTCTGCACCGAATTCGGCGTCACCACCGTATCGGCGGTGCCCTGCACGATGATGCCCGATGCCGGGCACGGCGCCAGGAAGCTGAAGTCATACATGTTGGCCGGCGGGGCGACCGAGATGAAGCCGCGAATCTCCGGGCGGCGCATCAGCAACTGCATGCCGATCAGCGCGCCGAACGAATAGCCCGCGATCCAGGTGGTGCTGGCTTCGGGGTGGATCGACTGCACCCAGTCGAGCGCAGATGCCGCATCGGACAGTTCGCCGATGCCGTTGTCGAACGAACCCTGGCTGCGGCCGACGCCGCGAAAGTTGAAGCGCAGCGTGGCAAAACCGCGCGCCACGAAGGTCTTGTACAGCGCCTGCGTGATGCGATCGTTCATCGTGCCGCCCGCCTGGGGGTGCGGGTGCAGGATCATGGCGACCGGTGCGCGGGGGCGCGTGGCGGGCTGGAAACGGCCTTCGAGGCGGCCTTCGGGGCCAGGGAAAATGACTGAGGGCATTGCCTGTCGGGGTATCCTGTGGTCTGGCCGCACGGCACGGAATGCCGGGGCTGGGAATTGCGCTGATGGCTATATAGAAACGCGGGGTGCGAAAGCAATCTTTCCACGCAATCGCCGGGATTCACGTTGCCACAAGATCCGATCTATCTCGATCACGCTGCCACCACGCCGCTCCTGCCAGAAGCCCTGGCGGCGATGCAGGAGGGCTGGCGGATCTGGGCCAATCCATCAAGTCCGCATGCTGCCGGACGGGCGGCAAGGGCGGCGCTGGAGGGCGCGCGGGCGCGGTTGAAGGCGCTGCTTGGCTGGCCGGGCGAAGTGATCTTCACCAGCGGGGCGAGCGAGGCTCTGGCGCTGGGCATCGGGCGTGCCAAGTGCGGACAAGTGCTTGTTTCCGCTGTCGAACATGACGCAGCCTTGCGGGCTGCGGGGGATGCGCAAAGGCTGGCAGTGGGGGCCGATGGGCTGGTAATCCTGAACAGCA
>JAPLPG010000009.1 GCA_026400375.1 Novosphingobium sp.
AAGCGGCAAGCGGTCGCGCATCTGGTGGCAGGCCACGGGATGAGCGAGCGGCGGGCGTGCCGGGTGCTCGGCTGTTGCCGGATGACCATGCGCTATGAGGCGATCCGGCAAGATGACCCTGTGCTGCGCGAGCGGCTGAAGGAACTGGCCCGTGTCCGTCGCCGGTTCGGCTACTGGCGGCTGCATGTGTTCCTGCGCCGCGAGGGGCATGAGGTGAACCACAAGCGGCTGTTCCGCATCTACCGCGAGGAGCGGCTGCACGTGCGCCGTCGCGGTGGACGCAAGCGGGCCATCGGCACGCGGGCTCCGATGGCGCTGCCGCTGATGCCGAACCAGCGCTGGTCGCTCGATTTTGTCTCAGACCAGCTGACCGATGGCCGCCGCTTCCGGATCATGACCGTCGTCGACGACTGCACGCGGGAATGCCTCGCCCTCATCGCCGACACGTCCCTGTCCGGCGCACGGGTGGCGCGGGAACTGGCCACGCTGTTCGAGGCCCGCGGCAAGCCAGGAACCGTGGTCAGCGACAACGCACCGAGTTCACCTCGAACGCCATCCTGACCTTTGCCGACGACCGCAAGATCGACTGGCATTACATTGCGCCCGGAAAGCCGACCCAGAACGCCTTCATCGAGAGCTTCAACGGCCGCCTGCGGGACGAGCTTTTGAACGAAACCCTGTTCCCGTCCCTGAACCATGCCCGCTCCACACTCGCGGCCTGCGCGATCACCTCCTCCACCCCGACCTCGTGGCCGAGTTCGTCACAGAGTATCAGAGGGCCTATAACGAGATACGCAACGAGGCCCGTGCATCCCGCAACAAGACCGAGCGTGATCTAGTGACGGTGAAGAAGCAGATCGAAGACATCGTCGATGCGGTCTGCAACGGTCTGTTCCACCCGAGCATGAAGGAGCGTCCGACCGCTCTGGAAGAGCGCAAGGCGGCGCTCACACAAAGCCTCGCGGAACAGGGAGAAGAAGAACCCGTTGCCCTGCATCCGGGGCTGGCGGACATCTACCGTCTGAAGGTCGCCGACCTTCGCACGGCACTGAACGCCGAGGAGACCCGCACAGAGGCCACGACAGCCCTCTGCAGCCTGCTGACAGAGATCCGCATGATCCCGTCCGGAGAGGGCCATGAGATTGAACTGGTTGGGGAATTGGGTGCGATCTTAGCTTTGGGGGACGCCCAATATGCAAAACCCCGGCTTTTCACCGGGGCTGTATCGACTTTGATGGTTGCGGGGGCAGGATACCAGAAATACCTGCCTTTATTCGACGTTGACTGCGGATTCGCTGCTTAGCTTGTTCCACATTTAACCTTAATCGAAGGCATCGGCGCGGACATTGCAAACAACTCGAATATCCGACAAGGGTCCAGACCACGGTAACGGGGCCGTCCAATTCAAGGTGTTTTGTGCATGGAAGGTCATCCGAAAGTGTGCGGTTTTGAACATCGGTTCTTTCTAGGCCGCGTTCGTTCGGGCAATTGCAGGCGAGACCGCGAAGTTTCGATCCACGCCCCCGCGAAGGGGGCGACGCCGAGGGCCATCATCACCAGCCC
>JAPLPG010000295.1 GCA_026400375.1 Novosphingobium sp.
CCACCGCGCGCAGGGCCTCCTGCACGATTTCGTCGTAGGGGATCAGGCTGTCGGGTGCATCGCTCATGGCGTCACAACTGACTGCACGCGCCGTTCGGGTCAAGTGGGGACGGTGATTGATTCTAAACGGGACCGGCGTATAGGCGCTTGCCATGCGCACCGGATCGATCACGCGAAAGACCGAGGAAACCGACATTGCCGTGTCGGTAAACCTCGATGGCACCGGCACCTACAAGGTGGAAACGGGCATCGGCTTCCTCGATCACATGATCGAGCAGTTCAGCCGCCACTCGCTGATCGATATCGAATGCCGGGTGAAGGGCGATCTCCACGTCGATCAGCACC
This sequence comes from Novosphingobium sp., assembly GCA_026400375.1. Classification (GTDB taxonomy): domain Bacteria; phylum Pseudomonadota; class Alphaproteobacteria; order Sphingomonadales; family Sphingomonadaceae; genus Novosphingobium. The sequence goes on from JAPLPG010000295.1 coordinate 346, forward strand.
ACACGACAGAGGACAGCGCCATCGCGCTGGGCCAGGCCATCGCGCAGGCGCTGGGCGACAAGAAGGGCATCACCCGCTACGGCCACACCTATTCGCCGATGGACGAAGCGCTCAGCCGCGTCGCGCTCGACATTTCGGGCCGCCCGGTGCTGGTGTGGAAAGCCGCGTTCACGCAGCCGCGCCTTGGCGAAATGGACACCGAACTGTTCGAACACTGGTTCGCCTCGATCAGCCAGGCGGCAGGCATCACCCTCCACATCGAAAGTCTCTACGGCTCGAACAACCACCACATCATCGAAGGCATCTACAAGGGCTTTGCCCGCGCCATGCGCCAGGCCATCGCCATCGATCCGCGCAAGGCCGATGCGGTGCCCTCGACCAAGGGCATCCTCGGTGGCTGAGACGCTCGCCCTTGTCGATTACGGCGCGGGCAATCTCCGCTCGGTCGAAAACGCGCTGAAGGCGGCGGGGGCGCAAGGGGTTGTGGTTACGGCCGATCCCAGCGTCGTTCGCGCTGCCGATCGCATCGTCCTGCCCGGCGTCGGGGCGTTCAAGGCCTGCGTAGGTGCACTTAGGTGCGTTTCGGGATTGGTCGAGGCGATGGAGGAGCGCGTGCTGATCGGCGGCGCTCCGTTCCTCGGGATTTGCGTGGGAATGCAATTGCTTGCCGATCGCGGCGTCGAACATGGCGTGACCGACGGCCTGGGCTGGATCGGCGGCGAAGTGCGCGTGATCGATCCTGCCGACCCCACCATCAAGGTCCCGCACATGGGCTGGAACGATGTCGCCCCGATGCCCCACCAGGGCGCGGCCGAACTGCTCGATGCGGGCGAGGCCTATTTCCTCCATTCGTACCACTTCGTCCCCGATCAAGGTGCGCACGTGGCCGCGATGAGCGATCATGGCGGCGGCATCGTGGCCGCCGTGGCGCGCGACAATATCCTGGGCGTGCAGTTCCACCCGGAAAAGAGCCAGGCTTATGGCTTGGCGCTGCTCGCCCGTTTTCTTGAATGGAAGCCCTGACACCATGATCGTTTTCCCGGCCATCGATCTCAAGGGCGGGCAGGTAGTCCGCCTTGCTGAAGGCGACATGGACCGCGCGACGGTCTATGGCGACAACCCGGCACATCAGGCCACGCTGTTTGCGCAGGCCGGCAGCCAGTTCCTCCATGTCGTCGATCTCGATGGTTCGTTCGCAGGCCGCGCCGAGAACCGCGAGGCGGTGGAAGGCATCCTGCAGGCGTTCCCCGGCCACGTGCAACTGGGCGGCGGCATCCGCACGCGCGAGGCGGTGGCGGGCTGGTTCGATCTGGGCGTTTCGCGCGTCGTGATGGGCACAGCTGCGCTGAAGGACCCGCAGTTCGTGCGTGACATGGCCAAGGAATTCCCCGGCGGCATCGTCGTCGCGGTGGACGCCCGCGATGGCATGGTGGCAACCGAGGGCTGGGCCGATGTGTCCGACGTCGAAGTCGTCGACCTCGCCCGCCAGTTCGAGGATGCGGGTGTCGCCAGCCTGCTGTTCACCGACATTGGCCGCGATGGCCTGCTAAAGGGCGTGAACCTCGATGCCACCGTCGAACTCGCGCGCCGCGTGGACATTCCGGTGATCGCCAGCGGCGGGGTGAAGGGCATCGACGACATCCGCATGCTCAAGATTCACGAAGTGGACGGCATCGAAGGCGTCATCACTGGTCGCGCGTTGTTCGAAGGTCGGCTCGATCTGGCGGCTGCAATTGCGATGGCCGAGGCTTGAGATGTCGGCGGGCATGCTTCGACAGGCTCAGCATGAGCGGTTTTGGAGGTCCACGTCTTCAAAAACCCCGCTCATGCTGAGCCTGTCGAAGCATGCCCGCCCCACACACCACCGGAGCCACAACCCATGACCGTCCGCGTCCGCGTCATCCCCTGCCTTGATGTGCGCGAGGGTCGCGTGGTCAAGGGCGTGAACTTCGTCGACTTGCGTGATGCGGGCGACCCGGTGGAACAGGCCCGCGCCTATGACAGGGCAGGCGCCGACGAACTGTGCTTCCTCGATATTTCCGCCACGCACGAAGGGCGCGGGACGCTGCTCGATGTCGTCGCGCGCACTGCCGAGGTCTGCTTCATGCCGCTGACCGTCGGCGGCGGAGTGAGGGCGGTGGAAGACGCCCGCGCGCTACTGCTGGCCGGGGCCGACAAGGTTGCGGTCAATTCCGCCGCCGTCGTCCGGCCCGAGCTGGTGCGCGACATTGCCGAGAAGTTCGGCGCGCAATGCGTCGTCGGATCGGTCGATGCCCGCCGGGTGGCGCCCGGCAAGTGGGAAATCTTCACCCACGGCGGGCGCAAGGCCACCGGCATCGATGCGCTGGCCCATGCCGTGAACCTTGCCACGCTGGGCGCGGGGGAACTGCTGGTCACCTCGATGGACGGCGATGGCACCAAGGCGGGCTATGACCTTGAACTGACGCGGGCGATTGCCGATGCGGTGCCGGTGCCGGTGATCGCCAGCGGCGGCGTCGGCACGCTCGACCATCTGGTCGAAGGTGTGACGCAGGGTCATGCCAGCGCGGTGCTGGCAGCCTCGATCTTCCACTTCGGCACGCATTCGATTGCCGAAGCCCACGCCGCGCTGCGCGCCGCCGGACTGCCAGCACGGTCCTGACCTTTGGGCCACGAGTCCCAAGATGGGGCATTAACCATCTGATATAAGGGATTTTACCGAATCAGCGCTTCTGGCAATGCTACCGCGTTAATAATCACAAGGTTGCAATTGTCCGTGGTACGTCTGGTGACTTTCCTTCTCGCATTTGTCGCGACGGCCATGCCCGCTGCGGCGCAGTCGGGCGGCATTTCCATTCCCGAGCCCACCGACGGTGCCTTGTTCGCGCTGGGTCTTGTCGGCCTGGTCGTCGGCCGCCAGATCGCCAAGCGGCGCGGCTGAACCTCCCAACCCTTGACCGACACCCCCGATCCGCGCCATTGCGGGCGGCATGGAACACGGTGACATTCTCGCCCGGCTTGAAGCCACGATAGCCCAGCGCCGCGCAGGCGATCCGTCTGCCAGCTATGTGGCCCGCCTCAACGCCAAGGGCATCGCCAAGATCGCGCAGAAAGTGGGCGAAGAGGGCACCGAAACCGTGATCGCCGCGCTGGCCGGGGACCGCAGCGAACTGGTCGGCGAGGCGGCGGACCTGATCTTCCATCTGATGGTGCTGCTGTCCGCCAGGGACGTGCCGCTGGCCGATGTCCTGGCGGAACTCGAGCGCCGCGAGGGTACATCGGGCATCGCCGAAAAAGCCAGCCGGAGCGCTTGAAATGGCCATTGACGCAACGCTTCCCTATGATGACCAGAACATCTTCGCCAGAATACTGCGCGGAGAGATCCCCAACCGAACCGTCTTTGAAGACGAATTCGCGCTGGCGTTTCACGATATCAATCCGCAAGCGCCCACGCATGTCCTCGTGATCCCCAAGGGCGCCTACGTGTGCTGGGACGATTTCTCGGCCAAGGCGTCGGAGGCTGAAATCGCCGGCTTCGTGCGCGCCGTGGGCAAGGTGGCGCGCGATCTGGGCCTTGTCGCGCCGGGCTATCGCCTGCTCGCCAACACCGGCACCGACAGCCATCAGGAAGTGCCGCACCTGCACGTTCACCTCTTTGCCGGGCAGCCGCTCGGCCCGATGCTCTTGCGCTGAAAAGCACCACTGCGGGGGTAAGCGGTCAACCAACCCTTGCCCAACGACTCGTCGCAAGGCTAGAGTCGGGCGCGAATGCTTGTGCCCCAGCCTCCCTCCGGCCTGTTCGACGGCCCGCAGCACCTTTACCCGGTCCGCGTCTACTTCGAGGACACGGACCTTTCGGGCGTGGTCTATCACGCCAACTACTTGCGCTGGTTCGAACGCGCCCGGTCAGACATGCTGCGCCTGCTCGGCATAGACCAGCGCGCCGCGCACGAGGCGGGCGAGGGGGCCTATGCCGTCAGCGCGATGGACTTGCGCTATCTGCGTCCGGCAAAGCTTGACGATGACGTGCTGATCTCCAGCCATGTGGCCGAACTTTCGCCTGCCACCTGCCGGATCGTGCAGCGTGCGTTCAGGGAAGAGACGCTTTTGTGCGAAGCCAAGGTGCGTGTCGCCTTCGTTGCGCCCAATGGCCGCCCGCGCCGCCAGCCGCGCGCATGGGTGGCTGCCTTTCAAACCGTAACCGTGCTCACCGAAGGACCTGACCCCGCATGATTCTCCCGCTGCTCGCCAATGGCGTTTCCTTCGCGCCCACTTCGCTGAACCCCGTGCAACTGTTCCTCGATGCCGATTACGTGGTGCAGGCCGTGATGATCGGGCTGGTGCTGGCCAGCGTATGGACCTGGACGATCATCATCAGCTTCTCGCTGAAAATGGGCAGCGTGCAGCGCGGGTGTGACAAGTATGAGCGCGAGTTCTGGGAAACGCGCGATATCGATGCCTTCCAGAAGGAACAGAAGGGCAAGGACCTGCCATCGCTGCGCGTTGCCAATGCCGCGCTGGCCGAATGGCGCCGCTCCACTGCGGGCAAGGCGATCGATCGCGAAGGCACGCGCCAGCGCCTGACCACGGCGCTCGATGGCGCGGTGGCGCAGGAAAGCGATACCCTGGCCAGCCGCCTGAACTTCCTCGCCACGGTCGGCTCGGTCGCGCCCTTCGTCGGCCTGTTCGGCACGGTCTGGGGCATCATGGACAGCTTCTTCAACATTGGCGCACAGCAGAATTCCTCGCTTGCCGTGGTCGCGCCGGGCATTTCCGAGGCGCTGTTCGCCACGGCCATCGGCCTGTTCGCGGCCATTCCGGCGGTCATCGCCTACAACCGCTTTTCGCACCGCGTGAACCGCTTCGAAACGCGGCTCTATCGCTTTGCCGACAGGTTCCACGCCTCGCTCAGCCGCGAACTGGAGGCCTGAGCCATGGCAATGTCAGTCGGAGGCGGTGGCAGCAGTCGCGGGCGCGGACGGCGCGGACGCGGCGGGCGCACCGCGATGAGCGAGATCAACGTCACCCCGTTCGTCGATGTCATGCTGGTGCTGCTGATCATCTTCATGGTCACCGCGCCGATGCTGGCTGCAGGCGTGCCGATTGATCTGCCCGACAGCAAGGCCGATCCGCTGGACCAGCAGCAGGACCAGATTACCGTCAGCATCGATGCCAATGGCGGCGTGTTCCTTGATGACGAACAGCTTGCTCCGGGTGAACTGACCGATCGTCTGGCAGGTTTGCAGCGCGGGGAGAAGCCGCCTCTCGTTACCTTGCGCGCCGATCGCGTGCTCGATTGGGGGCGGGTGGCTGCGGTGATGGGCGAATTGAATGCGGCGGGGTTCAAATCGATCTCGCTGGTCACCAACAGTTCATCCACGCCGCAATAGGCCTGTTGCGATGCGAGAAACCGCCGGAGGAGGCCTGACAAGGCAGGAAGGGGCAGGGCTGGCCATCGCGGCTGCGGCCCATGCCGCGCTGCTGCTCGCCTTCACGCTGTCTCCGCCGGGCAAGGTGATCAAGCCGCCGCCCGAGCGGATGGAAGTGACGTTTTCCGAAGACATCTCGCAACAATCGACCTCGCCCGATCCGCAGGCCGAGGCCGCGCCCGATGTCGCGCCCGAACTGGGTGAGCCGCAGCCTGATCCGGTGGTGGAGCCGCAACCCCGGCCTGAACCGCCCAAGCCGGTTCCCGCGCCGCCGCAGCCTGCGCCCAAGCCGCAACCTGCGCCGCCCCAGCCGCAGCCCAAGCCCCAGCCGCAGCCGCAGCCCAAGCCCCAGCCGCAGCCGCAGCCAAAGCCGGTTCCAAAGCCCGTGCCACCACGGCCCGCTCCCCCGAAGCCGGCACCGCCCAAACCAGCACCGCCGAAGCCTGCGCCAGTTCAGCCGGCGCCAGCGAGGCCTGCGCCGGCCAAGCCTGCTCCGGCCAAGCCAGCTCCAGCCAAAGCGGCCCCAACCAAGGCTGCTCCGGCAAAGACCGCTCCGGCCAAGACGGCAACCGCAGACACCAGCCCGCGCCGCCGCTCCGATGCGCCAGCGGGCGGGAGCCGGATCGGCGATGATTTCCTCAAGGGCATTCCCGGTGCGACCAGGCCCGGCACCGCACAGGCCGCGCCCGCTGCCACCATCGGCCCGGATGTGCGCTCGTCGCTGGCAGGGGTCGCGCCAGATCAAACCGCACTGGGCCGCGACGCAGGGCGTGGATGCCGACAAGCTGATCACCATCCTGGCGTGGGATCTCAACGCCGATGGCACTCTTGCCGGGCGTCCGCGCGTGGTCGATCAACAGGGTATCACGCCTGCCAACGAAGCCCAGGCCAAACGCCACGCCGAACAGGCGATCCGCGCAGTGCAGCTTGCCGCGCCGTTCGATCTGCCCGACATGTACTATACCGGCTGGAAGCGCGTCACCGCGTTCCGCTTTGACAGGAAGTTGTCCCAATGAAGTTGCGTATGCTGGTCCTTGCAGCGGGCCTCGTTTCGATCCCGGCGCTGGTCGCCGCCCAGCAGGTTGCCGTGCCGACCTCTGCGGCCCAACCCGCAGATGAAGGTCTGACCGGCTCTGTCTCGGACGAAAACGAATGGCAGGATCTGGGCATTGCCATCCCGGCGTTTCCTACCAACGAAAGCGTCGCCACGGCGGCGGAAGGCGGCACGACCGAGGCGCTGGGCCGCAACGTGGCGCGGGTGGTGTTCAACGATCTGAAGAACAACGGCTTGTTCAAGCCGGTCGGCCCCGATCAGTTGCCCGCCGTGGGCTTCCCGCAGGTTTCGGCACCGGTGTTCAGCACATGGCGCGGACGTTCGGCCGAAATGCTGGTGCAGGGCTTTGTGAAAGCGAACCCCGATGGGCGGCTGACGGTCGGTTGCTATCTCTACGACGTGGCGCTGGGCAGCGAACTGGCGCGGCAGGGCTATGTCGTGCGGCCCGAAGAATGGCGCCGCGCCGCGCACAAATGCGCCGACATGGTCTATTCGCGGCTGTCGGGCGAAAGTCCGTTCTTCGACAGCAAGATCGCCTATATCGCCGAAACCGGCCCCAAGGATCGCCGCCGCAAGCAGCTGGCGATCATGGATTCGGATGGCGCAAACCATCGCTTCATCACCAATGGCCAGGCAACCGCGCTGACCCCGCGCTATTCGCCCGATTACAGCCGGATCGTCTATCTCAGCTACCTGAACGGCGCGCCGCGCATCTATGTCTACAACATCGGCACCGGGCAGCAGACCCTCGTCACGTCGAGCAACAATCCCACGTTTGCGCCGCGCTGGTCGCCCGATGGCAAGTTCATCCTCTATTCGATGGCCGTGGCGGGCAATACCGACATCTACCGCGTATCGGTCACTGGCGGCCCGTCCACGCGGCTGACCGACAGCCCCGGCATCGACGTGGGCGGTTCCTATTCCCCCGATGGCAGCAAGATCGTGTTCGAAAGCGATCGGTCGGGCGGGCAGCAGCTCTATGTGATGAATGCCGATGGATCGAACCAGAAGCGCATCAGCTTTTTCGGCGGCCGTGCCGCCACGCCGGAATGGTCGCCGCGCGGAGACCAGATCGCGTTCACGCACATGGCCGGCAACTTCAAGATCGCCGTCACCGATCCCTATGGCAAGGGCATGCGCACGCTGACCGACAGCTGGCAGGATGAAGCGCCGACCTGGTCGCCCAACGGCCGCATCGTCCAGTTCTTCCGCACCGAACGCGGCAGCGGCAAGACCGGGATCTGGCAGGTCGACCTGACCGGGCGCAACGAGCGGAAACTGAACACCCCCGTCGATGGTTCAGACCCTGCATGGGGGCCGGTCCTGCCGTGACGGCGGAATCCGCCAGATCGGCTGAAAGATGTTGCCCAACAAAAGGAACATAGGCATCATCTCATCGTAATTATTACACGACACATCGTTTGATCTTTCCGCAACAGAGGAGCAACATATGTCCCGTCCGCTGCTGCTTGTCGGCCTCGCTGCCGCCACGCTCACCCTGGGTGCCTGCGCGTCGAAGCCCAAGACCCTGCCGCCCGAACCCGGCACCGCTGCCACGCAGACCACGCAGCCGCCGATGCAGCAGAACGGTCCGGTCCCCGGCAGCCAGGCGGATTTCCTCGCCTCGGTCATGTCGGACACCGTGCTGTTCGATCTGGACCGCTACAACATCGACGCATCGGACCAGGGCATCCTGCAAAGCCAGGCGCAGTGGCTCGGTCGCTATCCCAACAAGTCAGTGACGATCGAAGGCCACGCGGACGAGCGCGGCACCCGGGACTACAACCTTGCGCTGGGTGAACGTCGCGCCAATTCGGCCAAGAACTACCTGGTCAGCCTCGGCATCGATCCGTCGCGCGTGATGGTCGTCAGCTATGGCAAGGAACGCCCGGTGGCGCTGGGTTCCGACGAGGAATCGTGGGCACGCAACCGCCGCGCGGTGACCGTCACGGTCAACTGACCTGACCGATCCGATGCGAAAGGCCCGGGCTTCGTCCCGGGCTTTTTTGCTTTCCCGTCACCGGGTTCATCTTGACCTTTGCACCGGCGTTCGGCTTTGCATTTCTGATGGCGCGTTCAACCCGATCCTCTGACTGGGGCTTCCCCCGCTGGCGTGGCTATGGCAGCGCGCGCGATGCCGCGCCGGTGCGCCTGTGCGACCGGGCGGGCTGCAACGAAAAGGGCGATTGCCCCGCGCCCAAATCGCCCAACAACCCGGACCGCTGGTATTTCTGCCAGCAGCATGCCGCGGAATACAACCAGGGCTGGAACTACTTCGAAGGCCTCGACAAGGAAGAGGCCGAGCAGCGCGAACAGGAAGAGCGCGGCGATACCGCGGGCTATCGGCAGGCGTCATGGGCCGAATGGGGCGGATCGGGCGATGGCAGCCGCAGCCGCGACGAACTGCGCGCTCTCGAAACGCTGGGGCTCGATCCGGATGCCGATTTCGATGCGGTGAAAAAGGCCTGGCGCACCAGGGCCAAGGAAGTTCACCCCGATGTGCGCCCCGGCGATGCGGCGGCGGCAGAGCAGTTCCAGAAGCTGCAAGTGTCCTACGAAGTGCTGCGCGCCGCCGAAGAACGCCGCGAGTGGAAGGGCTGAGCCTCAGCCCTTCGCCAGTTCGGCATCAAGCAACTCGGTCACCCGCGCCGCATCGGGAAAGCCTTCCGCCACCCATTGGCTTTCTACCGTACGCAGCAGCCGCGCCACGTCCGGCCCGGCGGTAATCCCGCGTGCCACGATCGCCCCGCCTTTCAGCGGAAAGGCCGGAACCTCCCACGCCTCCAGCGCGGCCACGCTGCGGCCGGCCAGCAGCAAGCGGTCGCGCGCCTCGGCCATGCCCAGCCGATAGGCCAGCGCCCGTGCGTCCACATCAGCACCATCGCGCGCGGCGGCGGCGGACAGGCGCTTGCGCTGCGCCACGGACAGCCGCAAGCGCGCCGCCACCTGTTCGGCCAGTGGCGGATCTGCGGGCAGCAGCGCCGCCAGCCTGCGCAAAGCATCGGGGGCGACGCCCTGTGCCGTCTCGGCCAGGGTCAGCGCCTCCAGCCCGGCAACGTCGGCCTCGGGCAGCACTTGTGCCAGCACGCCCAGTTCGGCCATGCGCCGCATCGTGGGGACCGGGTCGGGCAGGGCCAGCAGCGCCATCAGTTCCCAGCCCACCCGCTCGCGCGACAGGCCCTTCATCCCCGCCGCAAGGTCGCTGACCGCCGCCTCTGCCTCGGCATCGGCAGGCAGTGATCCGAACCGCGCCTGAAAGCGGAAATAGCGCAGGATGCGCAAGTAATCCTCGCGGATGCGCTGGTCCGCCTCGCCGATGAACCGCACCCGCCGCGCCGCCAGATCATCGCGTCCGCCGGTGTAATCGAACACTTCGAGCGTTCGCGGATCGGCATAGAGCGCATTGAACGTGAAATCGCGCCGCGCCGCATCCTCGGCCCACTCGCCCGAGAACGCGACCGTCGCGTGGCGGCCATCGGTCGATACATCGCGCCGCAGCGTGGTGATCTCCACCGTCCCGCCGCTCAACACCGCGGTCACCGTCCCATGGGCAATGCCGGTGGGGATGGACCTGATCCCCGCCGCCTTCAGCCGCGCCGCCGTTTCGTCGGGCAGCAGGGTCGTTGCCATGTCGATGTCCTTGGAGGCTAGGCCCAGCAAGGTATCGCGCACCACGCCGCCCACCCAGCGGCAGTTCCCCTCTGCCTGCGGATCAAGCGCCAGCACCAGCGCGGCCAGATCGGCGCGCGCAGTCCATTCCGCAGCGGGCAACGTGTCAGTCATGCCACATCATCCGCAGGGCCAGATTGGATATGATCGCCGCCGTCACTCCCCAGATGCGATGCTCGTTCCACACGATCTCGATAAAGCGCCCGGTCTGCCCTTCAAATTCCGCCGATTGCCACACGTGGTTGGCCGGATCGAGCAGGTAACCCAGCGGAGGCTCGAACCAGCCCGCCACTTCTGCCGGGTTGGGGTACATCGGCAGGTCGGGCGGCACCATTGCCAGCACCGGCGTGATGTCATAGCCGGTGCCGGTGCGGAACCGGTCGCTCGTGCCGATTACGGTCACGTCCGCCGGATCGATGCCCAGTTCCTCGTTCGCCTCGCGCAGCGCCGCTTCGACCGGCGTCTCACCGGGATCGAGCTTGCCGCCCGGAAATGCCGCTTGCCCCGGATGCGCGCGCATGTGCGAAGGGCGGTGCGTCACCAGCACGCCCGGCCCATCGGGATGGCCCACCCGGTCGGTCACGGCGATCAAAACCGCCGCCGGGCGCAGGCCATGGTCGGGCAGGGGACGCCAGTCTTCGTACAGATCCAGCAGCGGCGTGGCGTGGCCCGCTTCATACAGTTGCGTCAGCCGCGAAAGCAGGCTCATCAAGCGGGCACCAGCCGATAGCGCTCGCCCAGGCTCTCCACTGCCAGCTCATCACCGAGCGAAAGCGCATGGTCGATCAGCTGGCCGTAAGTGCTGCGGTTCAGCCGCGCTTCCACGCCATGGCGCACCATCAGGTAGAACGCCGGCACCTCGGCCGTGCCGCCCACGCGCAACGGATGGTCCGGCCCGCACACCACCAGATCGTCGGAATTGAGCCGGAAGGCGATGGCCGCCCGCCCGGCCTCGTCCAGCTTCACCTGCATGTCGGTGGCGATGAAGCCTGCGTCCTCCACTTCGATCGACAGCTTCTGGAACGGCGTCACCAGCCAGTGCTGCCCGGCCTCGTCGCGGGTCAGCAGCGACGAGAACGCCCGCACCATCGCCGGGCGCCGGATCTCGCCGCCCTGGTGGAACCACCGCCCATCGGCGGCGATGCGCATCTCGCTGTCGCCGACCTCCTGCGGGGTCCATTGATCGACCGGGGGGATTTTTCGCGCAGCGACCTGTTCGGCCAGTTGGCCAAGGCTCAGCGCGGCAAGTTCGGGGGGAGGAGTATAAGGCACCGTTAGCCGATGCCAGATCGGATCAGCGTCGCCAAGGCCCCAACGTGCCGTCTTGCGGCAGAATGGCGGGATTGGCTGTCCGGCACAGCAGGCGGCGCTGCTCATAAGGCCCCGGAAGCTTCCATCCGGCGGTGTGCGCGTTGCTGAAGCCGAAGAACCGCTCGTAATATTCGGGATCGCCGATCAGCACTTGCGGCAGCGGCGCGCGCGGATCGATGGCGGTCAGCGCGGCAGTCATCAGCGCTTTGCCAAAGCCTTCGCCCTGCAGGTGCGGCATCACTGCCACCGGCCCGACCATGATCATCGGATGCATCCGCCCGTCAGGGTCGGTCAGCCCCACCGGCCAGCTCTGGATCGATCCCGCCAGCATGTCCGCATCGTCGAGCGCGGCGAACGACAGGTTGCCGAGCGGCTCCATCCCTTCGCGGACCTTGTAGGCCGTACGCCCGCGTCGCTCCGGTTCGAACGCTGTATCAAGCAGTTGCTCGACCAGTTCGGGATCGACATCGGCAAGCGGGATGATCTTGGACAACGGCGGAACTTTCCTAAAGTCCGAAAGGAAGCGCGCCGATAGCCCCCGAAGGTGATGGCTGCAAGCAATGCCGTCAGGATTCGGCAAAGCTGAACGGTTCGGCCCCGCGCCGGTAATCATCGGGCAGGATATCGCGCCCGATCGGCGGTTCGGCGCGCGCGGTGCATTGCGCGCGATGGCACAGGCGGCATGTCACGCCGATGGGCGTGGCGCGCCCTGCCTTGGGGTCTGCGCCTGTCGCATAGACCAGTCGCGGCGCATGTTCGGCCGCGCAGGCCAGCGCGATGGCGCGCGTCGTCCGCGGGCGGTCGAACCCGCCGCCGCCCGAGGTCACCGTGCGTGCCAGCGAGAAGAAGCGTTGTCCGTCGGGCAATTCCAGCCACTGCGTCAGGATTTCGCCCGGCGTGCGGAAGCATTCGTGCACGCTCCACAGCGGGCACCCGCCACCATGCGCGGCAAAGGGAAACCCTGCGCCATCCAGCCGCTTGGAGACATTGCCCGCCGCATCCACGCGGATGAAGAAGAACGGCACCCGCTCCTGTCCCGGCCGGTTCAGCGTGGTCAGCCGGTGCGCCACCTGTTCGAAGCTTGCGCCGAATTGCCCCGCCAGCGCTTCCAGATCATAGCGCCGCGCATCGACCGCGCGGGCAAACCGGTCGTACGGCATGACCAGCGCGGCCGAGGCATAGCCGGCCAGGGCCCGGCGCACCAGTTGCGCCGCGGTTTCGCTGGCAAAGCTTTCCCCCCGGATCACGCCCGAAATCTCCGGCCGCAGCGCGGTATAGGCGATGTGCTGCATCAGCTGCCACGCTCGCCCCGATGGCGATAGCGTATCGTCCACCAGCAATTGCTCGTTGTGCCGGTCATAGCGGCGCACCGCGTCCATCATCACATCGGGCGGCAGATAGCGCACGCGCACCCCGCGCAGCCGCAGCCATTCGGCCGCGCCGCCCGCCTTGTCGATCTCGCCCGAAAGTTCCTCGGCCTTCGAATCGATGGTCGCAAAGTAATTGCGCCGTGCCGCCACGAACCGCCGTGCCTCGCCGATGGGATCGCTTGTGCCCGGGCCGGGCGGGGCGCTGCGCTGTTCGGCCAGCGCCTGCTGTTCGCGCTGCCATGCCCCATAAAGCCGCAGCAAGGCCTCGCTCACACCGGGAAAGCTGGCCGCCACGTCGGACACTTCCAGCGCGGGCAGATCGATATCGGCAAAGATCGGATCGCGCAGCGCATCGGCCAGCCGCCGCGCATAATCGTCGCGCTCGTCGCTGGCGAGGTCTGCCATGTCGAGCTTGTAGGCCCGCGCCAGCCGCAGCAGCAGGTCGGCAGGCAGCGGGCGCTGGTTGCGTTCGAGCAGGGCTATGTAACTGGCGGATATACCCAATTCATCGGCCATCGCCTGCTGGGTCAGGCCCAGTTCGCGGCGGATGCGTTTCAGCCGGGGGCCGAGGTAGAGCGGTCTTGTCGACATTGTACTGGGCCTTTGTAGGGGCTGCACAACTTTACAAGCATATTCTGTAAAGTTTGACAACATGACCGCGCCAACCATTCCGCCATCATGATTCGCCGGGTAGGCCGGTCGCACAAGACGCCTACCAAGCAAGGGATTTCCGGAAATGACCTACCACAGCAAGATCGTCGAAGCAGGCAAGGCCATCGCGCCATTTGCACAGACCTGGGACGGGATCGAGCCGGAAAGCATCGCCCGCATGCGCCTGCAGAACCGCTTCCACACCGGGCTGGATATCGCCCGCTACACCGCGAAGATCATGCGTGCCGATATGGCTGCATATGATGCTGATCCTGCCAAGTACACGCAGTCGCTCGGCTGCTGGCACGGGTTCATCGGCCAGCAGAAGATGATTTCCATCAAGAAGCACTTCGGCACCACCAAGGGCCGCTACCTCTATCTGTCGGGCTGGATGGTCGCCGCCCTGCGCAGCGAATTCGGCCCGCTGCCCGACCAGTCGATGCACGAAAAGACGTCGGTCTCGGACCTGATCGAGGAACTCTACACTTTCCTCAAGCAGGCCGACGCCCGCGAACTCGGCATGCTGTTCCGCGATCTCGATGCTGCCAAGAAGGCGGGCGATGCGGTCAACACCCACCGCCTGCTGCACAAGATCGATGAATTCGAAACCCACGTGGTTCCGATCATCGCCGACATCGACGCAGGCTTCGGCAATGCCGAGGCGACCTACCTGCTCGCCAAGAAGTTCATCGAAGCCGGCGCCTGCTGCATCCAGATCGAGAACCAGGTCTCGGACGAAAAGCAGTGCGGCCACCAGGACGGCAAGGTGACCGTGCCGCACGAGGACTTCCTCGCGAAGATCCGCGCGGTCCGCTATGCCTTCATGGAACTCGGCGTCGATGATGGCGTGATCGTCGCCCGCACCGACAGCCTCGGCGCTGGCCTCACCAAGCAGATCGCCTACGTCAAGGAGCCGGGCGACCTCGGCGACCAGTACAACAGCTTCCTCGATTGCGACGAGGTCGATCCTGCCAACCTCGGCCACGGTGACGTGCTCATCGCCCGTGATGGCAAGCTGATGCGGCCGAAGCGCCTGCCTTCGAACCTCTACCAGTTCCGCAGCGGAACCGGCGAGGACCGCTGCGTGCTCGATTGCATCACCTCGTTGCAGAACGGCGCGGACCTGCTGTGGATCGAAACCGAAAAGCCGCACATCGGCCAGATCGGTGGCATGGTCAGCCGCATCCGCGAAGTGATCCCGAATGCCAAGCTGGTCTACAACAACAGCCCCTCGTTCAACTGGACGCTGAACTTCCGCCAGCAAGTCTATGATGCGATGGTCGAAGCCGGCAAGGACGTATCTGCCTACGATCGCGCCAAGCTGATGAGCGTGGACTACGACGGCACCGAACTGGGCATGGAAGCCGATGAGCGCATCCGCACCTTCCAGCGCGATGCTGCCGCGCAGGCGGGCATCTTCCACCACCTGATCACGCTGCCGACGTACCACACCGCCGCGCTCAGCACCGACAATCTCGCCAAGCGCTATTTCGGCGAAGAAGGCATGCTCGGCTACGTCAAGCAAGTGCAGCGCGAGGAAATTCGCCAGGGCATCGCCTGCGTGAAGCACCAGAACATGTCGGGTTCCGACATCGGCGATGATCACAAGGAATACTTCTCGGGCGAAGCCGCGCTCAAGGCTGGTGGCATCCACAACACGATGAACCAGTTCGCCGCGTAACGTCAAAAGCCCCTCCCCTCGGGGGGAGGGGTTGGGGAGGGGTGTCCCACCTCAACCATCAACAACCAACCTCGCGGCAATCACGCCCCGAAGAATCAAGCAGGAGACCCACAATGGCTGAACCAGCACGTGCCCGCGCGGTCCTCTCGACCGAAGACTTCAAGCTGATCCGCGAAGCGGTATTGCACTATCTGAAGGCCATCGAGGACCAGCCGGAATCGATCAAGTTCTCGAACCTTTACCACCGTCTTGGAAGTGCCCTGGGGCGATAACGCCCTGGCACTTGCCAGTTAAGGATCTTTCCTGGGGAGGAAAGTCCAGCCCGTCGCACTCCACAGGAGCGCGGCGGGCTTTTTTTGTCCGGCGATCTGGTCCCGACAAATACGCAGGCGACGGGGCCTTGCTTACGTTTGGATAACGTTTCCGCAGTAGACCCCACGGCGTGAAAGCTGCTCCACCACCTTCCCCTGAAGCCCGCACCCAGAAACTGCCGATTCTCGCGGTCATTGGCCTGCAGGATCCGGCCGACGGGGATTGGGGGCGGCTGCGGGGGCTGCAGTATTCCAGCCTTGCCCGATCGACGTTCTCGCGCCTGCTCGGCCATGCCATTGCCGGATTGCTGGTGTTGCAGACTTACGCAACCATCGTGCATCCGGCGATTCTGGTGGGCTGGCTGGCGCTGCTGGTCGGCACGCTGGTCTATGGCGCGCGCTATGATCGATCGCTCCTGGATGCCGATCGGCGCCGGGTCAGCCGCCAGGAGATGCACCGCCAGACGATCAGCTCGCTTGCGGTCGCGGCGGTGTGGGCTCTGCCGATGCTGGCGTTTTCGCCGTTCGGCGATGCCGAACACCGCATGACCTTGTGGACCGTGCTGGCCATGCTGATGACCGGCATGGCCGTAACCTTTGCCGCCTTGCCCAT
This sequence comes from Novosphingobium sp., assembly GCA_026400375.1. GTDB lineage: Bacteria > Pseudomonadota > Alphaproteobacteria > Sphingomonadales > Sphingomonadaceae > Novosphingobium. Next base: position 16,414 of record JAPLPG010000295.1, read on the forward strand.
TGCCACGGTCATGTTTTCAGGCGTTGTCGGGCTTTCCGCCATCGTCATGTTCCTGTGGTCGGGCCAATACACTGCGGCTGGCGTGGCGGCGGCGTTCGTCGCCATCGTCGGTGTCGGCGGGGTCGAGGCGGCGCGCAGCTTCCTCGGCGCCCGCGTGGCCGAAGCGGGCATGGCCGAGAAGGCCGAAGTCGTATCGCTGCTGCTGCGCGAATTCGAAGAGGGCGATGCCGACTGGCTGTGGCAGGTCGATGCCAGCCGGCGCGTGCGCTCGGTCAGCCCGCGCTTTGCCTTTGCCCTGGGCGAAGATCCGGAAGATGCCGATGGCAAGCCGCTGATCCAGCTTATCGCCGGAGATGCGTGGGACAGCGGCCACTTCCATTCCAGCCTCCACGATCTGGCCGAACGGCTGAAGCGTCGCGAAAGCTTTTCGAACCTGCTCGTCCGCGTCACCTTGCGCGGCTCACCGCGCTGGTGGGAACTGTCCGCCTCTCCCAAGTTCAACGAAAACGGCGCGTTCGTCGGTTTTCGCGGCGTCGGCTCGGACGTGACCGAACAGCGCGAGAGCGCCGAGAAGATCGCCTATCTCGCCCGCTACGATACGCTGACCGGCCTGCCCAACCGCCTGATGCTGACCGAAGCGCTGGGCGCGGCGATGGCCTACGCCGAAAAGTGGCGGACCGACTGCGCCTTCATGATGATCGACCTCGACCGGTTCAAGGCCATCAACGATACGCTGGGCCACCTCGTCGGCGATCACATGCTGGCGCTCGTGTCCGAACGGCTCCGGCTGATCATGGCCGAGGGCGAACTGTGCGGTCGGCTGGGCGGGGACGAATTTGCCGTGGTGATTCGCGATGCGTCGAACGCGGAACGGATCGCCGAACTCGGCGCCGCGATCATCGCCACGCTGTCCAAGCCCTACGAAGTCGATCACCACACGCTCTATGTCGGTGCCAGCGTCGGGACGGCCTTCGGCCCGCGTGACGGGACCACGGTCGAGACGCTGCTGCGCAACGCCGATCTTGCGCTCTACCGCGCCAAGGACGAAGGCGGCGGGCGCCACTGCACTTACGAGCCCGCGCTGCACGCCCATGCCGAAGAGCGGCGCAGGCTGGAATTCTCGCTGCGTCACGCGCTGGAGCGGCATGAGTTTTCGCTGATGTATCAGCCGGTCGTCGATGCGGTGACCGAGAAGGTGCTGAGCTTCGAAGCCCTGCTGCGCTGGAACAGCAACGAGCATGGCTTTGTCAGTCCGGCCAAGTTCGTGCCCATCGCCGAGGATACGCGCCTGATCGTGCCGATCGGCGAATGGGTCTTGCGCACCGCGTGCCACGAGGCGATGAAATGGCCGGGCAACATCAAGATCGCGGTCAACGTGTCGGGCGAACAGCTGCTCGATCCCTACTTTGCCGAGACCGTCGTCGGCGCGCTGACCGCCAGCGGGCTTTCGCCACACCGCCTGGAAATCGAGGTGACGGAAAGCATTTTCGTGCGCGATGGCACCACCGCGCAGATGACGCTCGAGAACCTGATGGGCATCGGTTGCGGCGTGGCGCTGGACGATTTCGGGACCGGCTATTCCTCGCTCGGCTACCTGCGCAAGATGCGCTTTTCGACGATCAAGGTGGACCGCAGCTTCGTGCAGGGCGCGGCCAAGGACAACCCCGAGAGCCTGGCGATCTGCCGCGCGGTGGTGGCGATGGCCGACAGCCTTGAAATGTCGACGACGGCCGAAGGCGTGGAGACCGAACTGGAGCTCGACGTCATCCGCCGGATCGGCTGCAAGAAGATCCAGGGCTACTACTTCGGCCGGCCGATGAGTCCGGCCGATGCGCTGGGCCTTTTTGCCAAGGCCCAGTACCGCCAGCGCAAGGCGGGCTAGGGCACTTTTCCGAAGCCCTGGGCGTTCAGGCCGAGACCAGCCCGCGCACCACGCTTTCGAACAGGGCCCGGCCATCGGTGCCGCCGTGTGCGCCTTCGATCATGCGTTCGGGGTGGGGCATCATGCCCAGCACGTTGCCGCGATCGCCCAGCACGCCGGCAATGTTGCGCGCCGATCCGTTGACAGCTTCGGCATAGCGGAACGCCACGCGGCCTTCGCCCTCGATCCGGTCGAGCGTGGCATCGTCGGCAAAGAAATTGCCATCGTGGTGCGCCACCGGAATGGTGATCTGCTGGCCCGCGTCATAGCCTGCGGTGAACAGCGACTGGTTGTTCTCCACTGTCAACGCCACATCGCGGCAGACGAAGCGGATGCCGGCATTGCGCATCAGCGCGCCGGGCAGCAGCCCCGCTTCGGTCAGGACCTGGAAGCCGTTGCACACGCCGAGCACGGTCACCCCGCGCTCTGCCGCGCGGACGACGGCCTGCATTACCGGCGAGCAGGCGGCCATCGCGCCGGAACGCAGGTAGTCGCCGTAGGAAAAGCCGCCGGGCAGGGCGATGAAATCGAGGCCTTCGGGCAAGTCGGCATCGCCGTGCCACACGCGATGGACGGTGCCGCCGCAGACCTTTTCGATGGCCACGGCCATGTCGCGATCGCAGTTCGATCCGGGGAAGGTGATGACGGCCGAGGTGAATGCCATGGGAGTAAGCTCCTGCTCAGGCCGCCTTTTCGATGCGGTAGTTTTCGATCACCATGTTGGCCAGCAGCTTGCGGCACATGTCGTCGAGCGCTTCGTCCGACGTGCTGTCGGCCACGTCGAGTTCGATCACCCGGCCTGCGCGCACATCGTTGACGCCATCGAAACCGAGGCCTTCGAGCGCGTGATGGATGGCGCGGCCCTGCGGATCGAGCACGCCATTCTTGAGAGTTACCAGGACGCGGACCTTCATCGACGGTGCCTTTCGGACGCTGATAGTGGAGAAGCTTGCGCGCGCCTATGCAGCCTGGGGCGGCGAAGAGCAACCCCGTGCGTGGCCCATTTCGTTCAGGTTAGGACCGTTTTTCCTGAAGGGGTTTACACGGTTTACACAGTCCTGAGAAACGAATGGGCCGCCTCCGCCAGTGCCCCGCGGCCGATCCAGCCCGCTGCCGCGCGACATCGCAGGCCACCCCGCAACGGGCAGCGCCGAGACGGCGAAAGAGGGCGTGGCGGTCGGCATGATTCGCAGCCTAGCGACGATTGCGTAAGTAGGAAAACAATAGCGTTGCCGGGGCGGGCGAGGGCTATGCTGGCTGCACCTGAAGGACGGGTAATACGTCCATCCGGTGGCGGGCTGCATCGCGAAAAACGCACCCCACGTGACGACCCGGCAGCCCGCCACCGCTTTTTTCCGCGCTTTACATGACAGCTGCGTCAGTTATTATCACGCCATGCCCCGCGTAACCCCCGCCGACCGCCGCGACCGCATCATCGAAGCCGCGCGCGAGGAATTTGCCACGCACGGGTTCGCCTTGGCGCGGATGGAAGACGTGGCAAAGCGGGTGGGGATCAGCCGCGCCGCGCTCTATCTGGCGTTCGATTCCAAGGAAGCGCTGTTTCGCGCGCTGGTGTCTGAAGTGATCACCGCGCTGATGCCCACGCTGCTGCCCAGCGATTACGGCACCTTGCCCGCGCCGGCGCTGCTGCGGGCCTTCATCCGGAACGCGATGAAGCGCATGGCTGCGCCCGACATGGCGTTCCTGCCGCGCCTGATCGTGGGCGAGGGACGCAACTTTCCCGAGCTGGCCCAGTTCTATCATGAAACCGCCACGATCTGCGTGCTGGGCGCGGTGGAGCGGCTGATCCTGCACGGCGTGGAGCGCGGTGAATTTGCCTGCGTCGATGCGCGGATGGCGGCGCATGGCGTGACCGGGAGCATCGTTCACGCGGCGTTGTGGCGCAGCGTGTTCGAACCGGTGGGGGCAGAGCCGATTGACGTTGACTGGTTGGCGGAATGCCAGGCCGGGATGGTCCTGGCGGGACTGGCTGGCGGTTGAGCCGTCTCGG
>JAPLPG010000163.1 GCA_026400375.1 Novosphingobium sp.
GGCGATGCCGGCGAACAGCATTGACATCTGGATCATGTAGATCAGGTCGGATGGGTCGGCAGAGCCAAAGCCAAATCCTGCCGCGCCGGCGATGATAATCGGCGGCGTGAGGTTGGAAACGAACATCGCCAGCACGTGCTGGATGCCCAGCGGAATGGCGAGGCCGTAGCCGGGAAAATAGTCTGGATCGCGGGCCTGTTCGCGGGTGACCGAACCGAGCGATGTCATGACCGTCCGACCTCCTAAGCCAACGCCATCAGGCGATCGACCGACTTGCGCGCGGCGGTAACGACGGTGCGGCGCGTGGTGCGCACCAGTTCGCCGTTCCGCACCACCGCGCGGCCTTCGACGAACAGGTCGCGCACACCCGCAGGCGGCGCGAGCACGAGGCCTGCGACCAGATCCCATGCGCCGGTCGAGGCAACCTGCGCCATGTCCCACACCGCGCAATCGGCGCGCTTGCCCGGCGTCAGGCTGCCAAGATCGTGGCGGCCCAGCACTTCGGCGCCACCGCGCGTGGCCAGCCGCAGCGCCTCACGCGCGGCAAAGGCGGTGGCGCCGTGAGTGACGCGCTGAAGCAGCAGCGCCTGCCGCGCTTCGCCCAGCAGGTTGCCGGAATCATTGGAGGCCGAACCATCGACGCCCAGCCCCACCTTCACGCCTGAATCGACCATGTGGCGCAGCGGTGCGATGCCCGAGCCGAGGCGGCAGTTCGATCCGGGGCAGTGCGCCACGCCGGTGCGGGTGCGGGCGAACAGATCGATCTCCTGGCGATCGAGCTGGACGCAATGCGCGTGCCACACATCGGGGCCGGTCCAGCCCAGATCCTCGGCATATTGTCCGGGGCGGCAGCCGAAGCGTTCGAGGCTGAAGGCCACGTCATCGGCATCTTCGGCGAGATGGGTGTGCAGCATCACGCCCTTGTCGCGCGCCAGCAGTGCCGCATCGCGCATCAGGCCCTGGCTTACCGAGAACGGGGAACAGGGGGCAACGCCAACGCGCACCATTGCGCCATCTGCGGCATCGTGGAACCGGTCGATCACGCGGGTGCAATCAGCCAGAATCGCATCCTCGCGCTCCACCAGACTGTCGGGAGGGAGGCCGCCCGCGCTCTCGCCCACGCTCATCGACCCGCGCGTGGCGTGGAAGCGCAGGCCGATGCCCTCTGCCGCGTGAATCGTGTCGTCGAGCGTCACGCCATTGGGGAACAGATAGAGGTGGTCGGAGCTCATGGTGCAGCCCGAAAGCGCCAGTTCGGCAAGGCCCAGCTGCGTGGCGGCAAAGACGTCGTCGGGCGTATACGTCGCCCAGATCGGATAGAGCCGCTTCAGCCAGCCAAACAGCGAAGCCTCTGTCGCGCCGGGCAAGGCGCGGGTCAGGGTCTGATACAAGTGGTGGTGGGTGTTGACGAGGCCGGGCGTGACGACGCAGCCTGCCGCCTCGACGATCTCGTCGGCATGGCCCGCCAGCGGCGCAAGGTCTGCCGTGGTGCCGACCGCGAGCACGACGCCATCGCGCAAAGCCACCGCGCCGCCGGCGATCTCCGTGCCGGCATCATCCATGAGAGCGACGACGGCAGCGTTGCGGATCAGCGTCAGGGCCATGTCAGAGGACCACCGTCACTGCGGCGGTGCCTTGCCATACTTGTCCCAATGGCCGGTAATCTCGTCCACCACTTTGCCGCCGACACGGTAGAGCGCCTCGAGCGCTGCGGTCATTCCGGCGTATCCCTTGTTTTCGCTGAGCAGATAGGCGGCAGGTTCCTGCCCCGGCGGCGGCATGGAGTAGTTGCTGGCCGAGCGCAGGACCATCACCCGGTCCCGGGCGGCACGGCCCACGCGGGTCAGGTATTCGATCGACTGGAACGTGCCGGTTTCCTCCATGGCCGAGGTCACGAACTCGCCCTTCCCGCGCGTCCAGAACCTGGTCCAGTCATTGGCCCACTGCGTCATCCTTGCGCCGTGCCAGAAGGTCATCGCGGCCAGATTGTCGCCCTTCAGGACGAACGGCGGCCGTTGTGCGTTGGGGTATCCCGTAAAGGCCTTGCGCGCGGCGGCGATGGCTGGATCGTCAGGAAGTTTCATGTCCCGGGTCAGCGCGAAGGCCCATTCCTGCAAGGCCGGATTCAGTTCGAACATCTCGCCGTTTTCGGGCGGCAATGGCGTGGGATCCGAAGGCCCCTTGCTGTGCAGCGCAAAGTAGCCGCTTTTCCAATCGGCCGGAATTTCGCGCGCGTCGATCTCGTGTGCGATATCGCCGTCGATCAGATAATGCGCCCACGCGGCCGAGCCGACCGAGGCATCTTCAGGATCGATCCCGGCAATGCCTGCGACCAGCCAGTAGGCCTTTGACAGGTCCAGCCGATCATCCAGCCCCAGCGCCAGCGTGGCCGTGGCGGACTTGATCGAGCCCATGCCGGTGACGATCGCCAGGACCCCGGTTTCAGGATCGTATGCCAGATCGTGCCAGCCTTGCGGGAACGGCAGCGTGACCGACAGGTTGCGCCGCTCCTTCCACATCTGGAATTCGCCGGGCTTGTCGCCGGTATCCTTGCCGATTTCGAACATGGTGACGACCACCACGCGCACTGGCAGCTTTGCGGCGCAAGGGCGTGCCGGCTGACACGCGCTGACAGCCTCAATCGTCGCCGCATCGGCCACCGGCGCAGCACAGGCAAAGGATGCCCCGCCTGCCATGGCCATGGCGCAAAACAGGGGGCGCAAGAGGAAACGCATGATCGGAACGCCTTGGTAATGGTGCCGTTGCGAGGGGCGGCGGTAGAAAGCCGCCCCTCGCGTTTCGGTCCTGGCTGGTCGCGCCGTCAGAACTTGTAGACGACCGAAGCCTGCCAGTTGCGCGGCCGTTCGGGCAGCGCGATGGTGCTGCCGAACAATTCGGTAAAGTTGGCGCGGAAGTACTTGGCGTTCGTGGCATTCTTCACCACGGCGCGGAACAGCCACGGCCCGGTCTTGAACGAGGCGCTCAGGTCAACCAGCGTGTAGGCAGGAAGCTTGACCACCTGCGATTGCCCGGAAAATACCTCGGGCACGCGGGTGATGCTGCCGGCGAAGGCCAGGCCATTGTCGAACGAATAGGTCGCCGTGGCCGAATAGAGGTCTTCGGGAATGCCAGCGCGGCGCGAGGCATTGCGGTTAGGAATCGGCACCAGGCCGATGGGCTGGCCGCCCCAGAACAGCGCCGGGTTGATGCCCTTCAGGTCTTCCGCACCGAAGAAGCTGAACAGCACGCCATCGCCGATGGCAGTAAGGTTCTCGACCTTGGTCTTGGTGTAGTTGGCCGAGATCAGGAAGTGCCGATCGACCGACCAGCGGATTTCGGCCTCGATGCCCTTGGTCTCTACCGCCTGGTTGGTGACGATGGCCTGTGCATTGCGATCGACGCGGGTCTGTTTGTAGACCGCGAGCGCCGCATAGAGCCGGCTGTCGAGGAAGCTGCCCTTGACCCCGCCTTCATACAGCTTGGACGCGCTGATGAACGCCCCGGACAGGGCATCGGACGTGGTGATTTCGGCGCCCTGCCCTGCAACCACGGTCGATTGCCGCGAAATCGTGGCGTAGGGGATGATCCCGAAGGGCAGTTCGTAGTTGGCGCTGGCCGACCACGACCAGCCGCCCTTCGAGGTCTTGGCAGAGCCTGCCGAAGCGGGATTTTCGAGCAGCGGAGCGAAGTCTGCCGTGGTCACCTCGATGTGATCGTACCGCGCGCCGAGCGTGACATCGAGACCGAAAGTGAAATCGAAGTCGGCCAGCGCCGCCATGCCGTAATCGGTGTAATGACCGATGTTGTAGGTGGTGTAGTTGCAATTGCATTCGGTGGACAGCAACCGGTCCGACCGCGCATCGTAGCCCTTGGTCAGGTCGACGCGGTTGAAGTATTCATAGTTGAAGTCATCGCCATGCTTGAAGTTCGTGTAGCGGATGGAAGGCGACAACTGGAACGAGAAGGTGCCCATCTCGCTCTTGAACTTCTTGGAAACGACGATCCGGTCTTCGATCACATAGGAACGATGGAACTGCGAGAAGCCGTACTGGTTTTCGCTGTCGTGCGAATAGCCATCGTAGAACAGCTGATTCTTGATCTCGAGGTCGTTTCCGCCGTCGAAGATCAGGTCGAAATAGCCGGTCCGCGCGATGTTATCGAGCTTGTCGTCCTCGGCGGTCAGGGTGTTGCGGCGGTCAAGCTTGGCCGTGCCGACGTTCTGCAGGTTCGGCGCCGAATTGGTGAAGCACGACGCCTTGACCGAGGACGCGAACGAATTGCCGCCGCAGGCAAAGCCGCCGAACGGATTGAGGCTGGCGACCTTGGCTTCGGCATGCGAAATCTGCCCATCGCCATTGGTGTCGAGCGGTTTGGCGGCGCCTATGATGTAGTTGCCGTTGTCGACCAGATCCTGCGTCAGGCGGTTCCAGCCGCCATTCTGCTGGCCGTTGTACTTGTGGAACATCCCGCCGAATTCGACACGCAGGTTGGCCGCAATGTCGGCGTCGAAGGCCGCCTGCAGCACCGTCTGGCTCGTGTCCATGTTGCGGTAGTAGCTGCCGGAATCCTCGACCTGGCCGTAAAGGCTGAAGCCGAATTCCTGGCCGCCAATCTTGCCCGGGCCGCGCACCTGCGCCGACAGGACATTGCGCGACCAGCTGCCTGCCGTGTACGAAAATTCGCCCTCGGCCGTGCCAAGATACTGGCCCCCGGCCGCGCGGGCCGAAAGCGGGATGAAGTTCATGTAGCCGCCGGTTTTCGACGGGCCGTAGATCGGCGATGCCGGTCCGCGCACGATGTCGATCCGGTCGGATGCTGCGATCGGGGTCGGATAGTTGCCCGAGTTGTCGAGCCGGCGGACGCCACGGAAGTAGACTTCGCCGGGAGTGCCGCGGATATCGAGGGCCCCGCCAACGCCGAAGAACGAGTTGGTGAAC
>JAPLPG010000095.1 GCA_026400375.1 Novosphingobium sp.
CATAGCGCCCGATGCGGCGCACGAGCGCGCACCGGGCATCGGCATCGATGACACCCGGGCCGCAGGCGCCATGGCGCGCCATCTGTGGGATCTCGGCCACCGCCATTTCGCCATCGTGAGCGGGCCGGAAACCCACCTTGCCGCGCAACGCCGAGGGGATGGCTTTGTCAGGACCTTGCGCGAACTCGGGCTGGAGATCGACCTTGTCGAAACCGAAGGCGGCTTCAGCTTCGATGGGGGCATTGCTGCGGGCGAGGCCATATTGGCCCGGAACCCCCGGCCCACCGCGATCTTTGCGGGCAACGATGACTCCGCAGCCGGCGTGATGGCGGCGTGTTCACGCGCAGGGCTGAAAGTGCCCGACGACATATCGGTCTGCGGGTTCGATGACAGCTGGATCGCGCGGTCGGTCTGGCCCTATCTCACCACGGTGCATCAGCCGGTGGAGGACATGGGACGCGCCGCGGCGTTGCTACTGCTTCGGCGCGACGAGCCGGAACAGGGCCTGCGCCTGCTTGACCATCACCTGGTAATCCGCGATTCGACGGCCGCTCCACCAGCGCGTTGAGCAACCGTTCCGCGCCAGGCGTCAGTGCGCGGATTGTTCGAGGAAGGCGATCAGGTCTGCCCGGTCCTGCGGATTGGCAAGCGGGGGAAAGGCCATGCGGTTGCCGGGCGCATACTTTGCCGGGCCTGCAAGGAACTGGTCGAGCGTGTCGGCATTCCAGACCACTGCCTTGTCCTTGAGAGCCTGCGAATAGTTGAAGTTCGGCGATGTGCCCGACGTCCGCCCGATCACGCCCTTGAGCGAGGGGCCAAGCCGGGTCACGCCGGTGTTGAGATCATGGCAGGCCGCGCAGCGCGCATAGACCGACTTTCCGCGAACGGCGTCCCCTGCGCTCGCCTGAGCGGCAGCGGGCGTAACCGCGCCGCCGGTCAGCGCACCGATCACGGCGAGGCCAAGCGCGCCAAACAGGGCGATACGTTTCATCGAATGTGCTCCATCGGTCATGTCACGGATTTGCCACGAGGCGCATGTCCTGGCCCTGAACGGAGGCGCCCGCCATCACGACTTGGCCGGGGACAGCAGGTAGAGCTTCATCAGGATCCGGAACAGTTCGGACTTTTCCCGCTGGGTCAGGCTCGAGGTCAGCTCTTCTTCGTGCTCGGCTATGAGTTGTCGCGCCGTGGCCAGCACTTCGCGACCGGCATCGGTGAGCCACAGCCCCCCTGCCCGGCGATCGAGCTTTGACGGTTCGTTGACGATGAATTCGTTCTTGAGCAGTTGCCGCACGAACTGGTGAACGGTCGGGCGTTCGATCTGGAAGAACTTCGACAGGTCTGTCTGCTTGACGCCGGGGTTGGCGTTGATCAACCACAGGATCGCGACCTGCTTGGGCGTGACGCTCAGCGGATCGAGGCGCTTTTCCGTGCGGGTGACGAACAGCGTGTTGACAGTGCCGATGTGGAGGCCGAGCACGGTATCGAGACCATCGAGATCAAGTTCCGGAACGGCAGATTGCCTGGTGATTTCTGCCGTAGCCACGAAGGCGGGCTCCTTCCAATTCGCACGGTTGCGCGCTGATTGTGCGGCACTGGCCTTGGCCACCGTCCCGCGTGCTTCAATATTGCATTAGTGAAACGTGACGATTTCTGCAAATCCTGCTGCATTGCAGAATGAATCCTTTTTTGATCGAAGCCGACTGGGAGAGAGTATCGTGTTGTTCAACAAGCCTGCCGGAGCGATTGCGCTGCTTCTGATCGCAGCGCCGGGACTTGCCCAGAGCGGCCCCGCAGCCCCTGCACCATCGCTGACCTATGCATTCTCCGTGCGCGCCACGCTTGATCCGGTGGTGGAACAGGGCGAGGTCGACAATGGCCGGCGCCGGTTCATCCCGATCACCGGCGGCACAGTGAGCGGCCCGGCGCTGTCCGGCACGGTCCTGCCCGAAGGCGGCGACTGGCAGGTTATCATGCCCGGCGGTCTGACCAGCATCGAGGCGCGCTATTTCATCAAGGCGGCCGATGGCACGGTGATCGAGGTGGTAAATCCGGGCGTGCGCACCGCCAGCCCCGAGGTGATCGAGAAGCTGGCCAAGGGTGAGCCGGTCGATCCCTCGTCGTACTATTTCCGCACGACGCCGCGGTTCATGGTCAAGGACGGAGCCCATGCGTGGATGCGCCGCAAGGTGTTCGTGGCGCGCGGCATCCGCAAGCCCGACAGCGTGGTGATCGACTTCTATACGGTGGAGTAGAGATCAGGCCCCAAGCAAAAACTCAGGCTTCTACCGGCGCTGTCGTCATGCCCAGCGCCGGAATGCCGACCGAACGCCTGCCGCCATAGTCGGTGCGCACGACGATCAGGTTGCTCTTTTCGAGATGCTCGAGCAGGCGGCGGATGCGGCCGGACGAGCGGGTGCCGTAGATCTCGGCGAGGCGTTCGTCATCGGGGCATGGCGCACCGTTTGCGGCGGCGCGAGCGAGGGTCAGGAACGGGGCGAGCAGATCGTCGGGCACGTCCTTGCCGATGCGCAGCAGTTCCTGCCATTCGGGCGCGCTATCATCCGGGATACCGGCGACGGCCATCGCGAAACGCCTGCGAAATGCGGTCAGGTCCATCCCCGGCAGGATGCGCAGCATGCGGCAGCGGACGGTGAAATCCTGATAGAGCTGCGCGGCCGGCTGGAAGGTGCAATCGGGCTCCAGCGCCATTTCCGAAAGGATTGAAGAGATGCTGGCGGCGGTTTCCTCAGCTTCGAACAAGCTGGGTGCAACCGGCGGTTCGACCTGTTCGGCGGCGGGCACGAAGCCTTCGATCTGACCGAGCAGTTCGCCCGCTTCAACCGGCGCGGTTTCGGGTTCGGCAGGGCGCGGCACCGGCTCCAGCGCCAGGGGCTCTGCCAGCAACAGCGATTCCATTTCCGCACCGGCGGCATTGGGCAGCGGCATCAGCCCCTGCACCACGTTGCGCGCATGGGTCTGCACATCGGCAATCCGAACGCCCACCGGGCGCCGGGCAATGGCCGGGCCAAGCCCGAGGAAATGGCCGCGCTCCAGATCGCGGATCGCCTCGGCCTGCTTGCGCTCCATGCCCAGCAGATCGGCCGCGCGCGCCATGTCGATATCGAGGAAGGTGCGGCCCATCAGGAAGTTCGACGCTTCTGCCGCCACGTTCTTGGCCAGCTTGGCCAGGCGCTGCGTGGCGATGACCCCGGCAAGACCGCGCTTGCGGCCACGGCACATCAGGTTGGTCATGGCCGACAGGCTGAGCCGGCGCACTTCATCGGACACATCGCCAGCAGCGGCCGGGGCAAACATCTGCGCTTCGTCGACCACCACCAGCGCGGGATACCATTCCTCACGCGGGGCATCGAACAGGGTGTTGAGGAATACCGCCGCACAGCGCATCTGCGCTTCGAGTTCCAGCCCGTCGAGCGTCAGGATAACCGAGGCGCGATGCTTGCGGATGCGTGCGGCCAACTTGGCGATTTCCGGGCCATCATAGGCCGAACCATCGACCACGACGTGCCCGAACACATCGGCCAAGGTGACGAAATCGCCTTCAGGATCGATCACCACCTGCTGGACGATGCTGGCGCTTTCTTCCAGCAACCGGCGCAGCAGGTGTGATTTGCCCGACCCGCTGTTGCCCTGCACCAGCAGGCGGGTGGCCAGCAGTTCCTCGACGTCGATCCGGACGGGGGCGCCGGACCGGTCGGCCCCGATGACGATTGTTGCGCTCACGCCAGCGTCTGTGGCGAAGCGGCCGGCAATGGGCAAGGCCGGGGTTGGGCGATTTCCCCGGCCTTTCGACGATCAGGGCAGGACGATGCCGTCACCCCGGCGGTAGAGCGGATCGGCGCTGTCATCAGGACGGCCGGGATGCTGGTCCTCCACCGCCTTGGCCGAAGACGGCAGTTCGAACGGCAACTTGCCCTTCGACTTCGCCTTGCCGGTGACGAGATCGAGCAGCACCGCATCGCTTGCCCCGAACAGGCCGTAAAGTGCGGTCGCCTTGTCCTTCAGCAGGGTAACCACTGCGGGACGATCCAGATCGACGGCAACGATCGTCGGCACCTTCGAGGCCGCCACGGTCACCGTCGTCGTGGCTTCATCGTCGGCGCGGAAATCGAGCCGCCCTTCGTGCTGGCGCGATCCGAAGAAGTGGTTGGGATGAAGCATTTCATGCGGCGTGGCGACGCGGACGATGGCGACATCGGCCAGTTCGGGCCGGTCGACGACGATCATCCCCGCCTCGGTCGCGGCTTGCGGCGAAACGCCCGACAGCCAGACCTTCCGTGCCGCCGCCAGGGGCAGCAAACCGCCCTTGTTTTCCAGCAGCACTTGGGCCGCGCGCTGCGCCTTGTCCGCTTCGGCCTGGGTGGCGGCATTGCCGACCTTGCCTGCGGCTGCAGCGGCATCGACATAGGGATTGTCGAACAGGCCCAGTTCGAATTTCAGCCGCAGCACGCGCCGTGCCGCCTGATCCACGCGGGCCAGCGGCACCTTGCCCGCCTTTACCGCAGCGAGCAGCGGCGCGGGATTGTCAACGCCGCCGAACTGATCGATCCCGGCGTTGGCGCCCATGGCGTAACGGTCTTCCTCGGGAAGGTTTTCCACCCCCCACGGCATCGCGATGGCAAAGCCTTGCGGCTTTTCCGCAGTTGGCGCCATGCACTGTTCGACGCAGGTGTTGGTGATCGCCCAATCGGAAATGACGATGCCGCCAAACTTCCTGGTGCCGCGCAGCAGGCCTTCGATCATCGGTTTGCTGAAACCTGCGCCCACTTGGGGCACAAGCTTGCCATCGATGGTCACGCCTTGCGCGATCACATAAGTCGGCATGACCCCGGCCGACTTTGCCGCCAGCGCACCATCGAATGCGGCAACGTGCTGGGCAAAGCTTTCGTTGTCGAGGCGGGCGGTGCGGCCGTAGTAGTTGTGGCCATCGAAGCCTTCGGGCTCTGCGCCATATCCCACCCAGTGCTTTACCACAGTGGCAACGCCGGTCTTCACCAGCCCCTTGGCGCTACCCTGGAAGCCGCGCACATAGGCTCCGGCAAGGCGCGAAACCGTGGCCGGATCTGCACCGAACGTGGCAACGCCACGTGGCCAGCGCGGTTCGGTATAGAGGTCGGCCTGCGGGCTTAGCGCCATCTGGATGCCGACCGCGCGGTATTCCGCCGCCACCAACCTGCCAAAGCGTTCGACCAGCGCTTCATCGCCGATTGCCGCCATGCCCAGCGTTTCGGGCCATTGCGAAAATCCGCCCGTGGCCGAGCTCGCGCCCGCCGTCACCGCGAAGTGGTTGCGCGGGTCGGTAGAGATCGTGGCGGGAATGCCCAGGCGCGTGGCTTCGGCCAGTTGCTGGACCGCGTTGTTTTCCTGCGCGAAGGTTTGCGGATCGGGGCCAAGCCGGGTGATGAAGCTGTTGACCCCGCGCGCCAGCAATTCCCGAGCCGCGGCCTTGTCGTAAGCCTTGCCTGCGCCAATGCCGCGCCCGCCTTCGGCCTGAAGCGTGCCGTGGAGCATCAGCGCCACTTTTTCCTCAAGTGTCATCTGCCGGATCAGATCGTTCACGCGCTGGTCGATGCCAAGCGCCGGATTTTCGTAGGCGTCGCGCTTGCCGTTATGATTGAGATCGCGAAATGCGGGCTTTTCCGGCGCGGGTTTCGCGGGGGCCGCAGCGGCGCTCACCACCGCCGAGGCAGAAGCAAGCAGCATCGCGCCGCGAAGGATGGAACGGTTGGACAGGAACATTCTTGGCTCTCCCCTTGCGTCTGACAGCGCAAGACACGCGAACGCTAATCGGCCCTGCGCGCCAAGGCAACCGCCAATACGAAAAAGCGGCGACAGGGTGATGACCCTGCCGCCGCTCCTGCGACCCGAAGAGCCGAGGGGGCAGCCTCTCCGGGGAAACTCAATTGTGGCGGATCAGATGGTCAAACGCAGACAGTGCCGCTTTTGATCCCTCGCCCATCGCAATGATGATCTGCTTGTAGGG
>JAPLPG010000333.1 GCA_026400375.1 Novosphingobium sp.
GGGCAAGACCTTCACCATGGCCAAGGTGGTGGAACAGCTCCAGCGGCCCGCGCTGGTGCTCGCTCCCAACAAGATCCTCGCCGCGCAGCTCTATGGCGAAATGAAGAGCTTCTTCCCCGAAAACGCGGTGGAATACTTCGTCTCGTACTACGATTACTACCAGCCCGAAGCCTATGTCCCCCGGTCCGACACTTATATCGAGAAGGAAAGCTCGACCAACGAGGCAATCGACCGGATGCGCCATTCGGCGACGCGCTCGCTGCTCGAGCGCGATGACGTCATCATCGTCGCCTCGGTTTCGTGCATCTACGGCATCGGTTCGGTCGAGACCTATTCGGCGATGATCTTCGACCTCAAGGTCGGCCAAAGCGTGGACAGCGGCGAGATCATCCGCAAGCTGGTGGCGCTGCAGTACAAGCGCAACGATGCCGGCTTCGGCCGCGGCAATTTCCGCGTGCGGGGCGACAATCTCGAAATCTTCCCGTCGCACTACGACGACACCGCATGGCGCATCAGCTTCTTCGGCGACGAGGTGGAGGAGATCGTCGAGTTCGATCCGCTGACCGGCAAAGCGGGGACCAAGCTTTCCAACGTGCGGGTCTATGCCAACTCGCACTACGTCACGCCGGGGCCGACGATGCAGCAGGCGGCGCAGGCGATCCGCTTCGAACTGACCGAGCGGCTGAAGGAACTGGTCGAGGAGGGCAAGCTGCTGGAGGCACAGCGGCTGGAGCAGCGCACCAACTTCGATCTGGAGATGATCGCCGCGACGGGTTCGTGCGCCGGGATCGAGAACTACAGCCGCTTCCTGACCGGACGCCTGCCGGGCGAACCACCGCCGACGCTGTTCGAATACCTGCCCGACAACTGCCTGCTGTTCCTCGATGAAAGCCACCAGACCGTGCCGCAGATCGGCGCGATGGCGCGCGGGGACCATCGCCGCAAGCTGACGCTGGCCGAATACGGTTTCCGCCTGCCAAGCTGCATCGACAACCGCCCGCTGCGCTTCAACGAATGGGACGCGATGCGGCCGCAGACCATCGCGGTTTCGGCAACGCCGGCGCAATGGGAGATGGAGCAGGCCGGCGGCGTGTTCGCCGAACAGGTGATCCGCCCCACCGGGCTGATCGACCCTCCGGTGTTCATTCGCCCGGTCGAGGATCAGGTGCAGGACTGCATCAACGAGTGCAAGGAAACCGCCAAGCTCGGCTACCGCACGCTGGTCACCACACTGACCAAGCGCATGGCCGAGGACCTGACCGAGTTCATGCACGAAGCGGGCCTGCGCGTGCGCTACATGCACTCGGATGTCGAAACGCTGGAGCGCATCGAACTGATCCGCGACTTGCGGCTGGGCGTTTATGACGTGCTGGTCGGCATCAACCTGCTGCGCGAGGGGTTGGACATTCCCGAATGCGGCCTGGTGTGCATCCTCGACGCCGACAAGGAAGGCTTCCTGCGCAGCGAAACCTCGCTGATCCAGACCATCGGCCGCGCCGCGCGCAACGTCGATGGCCGCGTGATCCTCTATGCTGACCGCATGACCGGATCGATGGAGCGCGCCATCGCCGAAACCGACCGCCGCCGCGCCAAGCAGGAAGAATACAACGCCCTCCACGGCATCACCCCCACCACGATCAAGCGCAACATCCACGATATCGTCGCCGACACCGCCAGCCGTGATGGCGTGCTGGTGGATATCGACGCGGACGGTGCCAACAACCTCGTCGGCCACAACTTGCGCGGCTACATCGAGGATCTGGAAAAGAAGATGCGCGCAGCGGCGGCAGACCTCGAGTTCGAGGAAGCCGGCCGGTTGCGCGACGAAATCAGGAAGCTGGAGGCAACCGAGCTTGGTCTGCCCGAGGGCGACCGCAAGGCGCCGATCGTCGGCCGGAGCAACGAGGGCAAGCCGGGCACGCGCAAGACGCGATATGGCAAGAGCCAGAAGACGAAGTGGGGGAAGTAGACGATCCAATTTGCCTCGGTGCTGCAAATTTCATTATATTCAGCTCAATGAGTTACCGCTTCTAATGTGGAAAACGAGTTCTTGCGCATCGCGGGTGGGTGGCCGAAGCAGCTATGTTATGTGGCGCAAGGAAACCACATCTAATGACCCAGATCGACAAGCTCTTCGCCCGCCTTCTCGCCAATCCGCGACAATCCATCGCCTTTCGCGATTTCGAACGCTTGCTTTCCGCATTCGGATTCTCCCACTTGCGGACCAAGGGTAGCCATCAGGCATGGCATCACCCTGCCGCGCCGCGCCCCATGATCGTACAGCCGCGCGGAAAGGAAGCGAAGCCCTACCAAGTGCAGCAGTTTCTTGATATGATCGAGGAATTGGGTTTGAAGCTGGACGAATGAACGCGCACCATTACCATATCAATGTCTTCTGGTCGGTCGACGACGGTTGCTGGATCGCCGACGTTCCAGACTTGCGCCCTTGCTCTGCACACGGCGATACGCCGTCCGAAGCGCTGGCCGAAGCTGAAGTCGCTATAGAACTCTGGCTGGAAACTGCGCGCGAGCACGACTTGGCGATCCCGGAGCCGCGCTATCGTCCGGCTATCTACGCTGCGCGATGAGGATACTTTGGCCCGCAGCCGTTGCCATACCCAGATTAGCGGACGCACCACGGCACCCAGCGATGCTCGTTGGAAAGCTTCTGCTGCCCGAAAATTGCGGCGGCGGGTGCGCCAAACGCTGACCGCGGAGCAGGAACTGACCCGATTTGCCGGCAAGCGTTG
The DNA here is from genome assembly GCA_026400375.1 of Novosphingobium sp. GTDB lineage: Bacteria > Pseudomonadota > Alphaproteobacteria > Sphingomonadales > Sphingomonadaceae > Novosphingobium. The sequence goes on from JAPLPG010000333.1 coordinate 2,751, forward strand.
GGATCTGGTCAATCTGTGGTCATCCGAAAAGGATGGCAAGGGTTGGGTGCGCAATCCCGCGCCAGAATTTTGGCGGAAATGAGATGACGTTCTCCCCACCCAACATTCTCGTCCCCACCATCCTCGCCCTTGCTATCGCCGCATGTTCGCAGTCCCCCGCCGCGCCGGTTCGCGATGGTGAGCCTGACGGAGCGGTGCGGCTGGCCATGCCCGAGGGCGAACCCCTGCCCGGCGTTCGCGCGGCCTTATCAGAGCCTTCGTGGGCTGCCGCACCCGATGCGCAAGTTGCGCGGTTCGGGCATCCGGGGGAAACGCCGCTGGTGTCCGTCGCCTGCCGCGAGGGGGTGCTGGTCGTCACCCGCCACGCCGCCGCGCCCGTCGGGGCTCAGGCCTTGTTCGCGCTGGTGGGGCGTGAAGGAATCATGCGGCTGCCGGTCGATGCCACGTCGGTGCCCGGCCAGCGCGGCTATCTGTGGCAGGGCACGATTGCGGCCACGGATGCGCGGGCCGATGTGTTGCGCGGGGCCTTTACCGGCACGTTGCCCGGCGCCGGGATGATCAAGGTTTCGGCCGGCAGCGCCATCGGGCAGGTGATCAGCCGATGCCGCAATGCCGCGCCAGTGGCAGCCGCAGTGCCCCTCACGACCCTGGAATAATCTGGCCGGCTCTGGCGCGCGGTCAGACCTTGCCGAACTTCGCCTCGTAAGCCGCCTTGTCGCCGCTTGCCAGCAGCCTGGCCTGTTCGACCCAGTTGTCGCGCTTGGCCCGGCCGGCAAAGGTGCCGAGCTGCGCGTCCAGCCTGGCAATATCGTCGTCCGACCATGCCGCGATCTGGGCATAGCTGGTCACGCCCAGCGAGGTCAGCAGCGCTTTCAGCTTTGGCCCCACGCCCTTGATCCGGCCAAGATCATCGCCTGATGCAGCCGGCTCAGGCGCTGGCGGCTCCGGCGCCGCCTCGGCGATTTCCTGCGACGCAGCAGCGGCAACGACTTCGCCCACACCGGCCAGAGTGCCTGCCCCTGGCGACGGGATCACCACCGGTGGCGGCGTGACCATCGCGGCGGCGCTGGGCGCATCGATCAGCGCCGTATTGCGGGCAGCCTTTTCCGCGCCTTCGGACAGGACATCGGTATATTCGCGCTTCCTGGGCGCAGGCTTTGACCGGCCCCACACCCACCAGACCACGAACGCCACCAGCAGCACGACGCCAGCCAGCAGGGCCTGATTGGCTTCGAACATCTGTATCATCGTCGATCCCCTGGAGATTCCGGTCCGCCCCTATGCGCCGGTTCAGGCCGCCTGCTGCTTGCGAAACAGCATGCGATCTTCCGGCCCGAATGCGCGGACCCACAACATGTAGCAGTAAATACCCAGAATCAGGGGAATTCCAAGGCTGAGTTGCGCCCATTCGGGCAGCCACTTGGTCGCCACGCCCGCCGCCAGCGCCGGAACTATCGCCCAGGCAAGGCCCCAGCGCCAGTTGCTGATGCTCCGCCCCAGAATGCGCGAGAGCACCCGCGATTTCACCGCAGACGACAGACCCAGCGCAATTGCCAACGCCAACGAAGCCGCTGCGGCAACATACATCGGCCCCAAGCCGGCGTTGCGTGCGGCAACGATCAGCGTCGTTGTCAGCACCGCCTGAAACGCAATGGTGCCAAGGCTGATCCAGAGGTTGCGCATACGGGCAAGGTAGACCAGCGCCGCCTCGCTCACCACGGCCTTGGACGCCACCACTTCGGCGATCAGCAGGAACACCAGCGCTGCGGTGCCCGAAACGAAGGCAGGCCCGCCCAGGCCCATCAGCCCTTCGCCCGGAATGCCCAGCGCCATGGCAATGCCAATCTGCGCCGCGCCGATCCAGAAGCCGACCTGGCACACCTGCTTGGCGATCGCGGCATAGTCCTTGTCCTTCACGCTACGCGTGATGACCGGGCCCAGCACCGGCTCGAAGCTGGTCTTCAGCTTCTGCGGCAGCGAGGCGATCTGCTGCGCGAAATAGTAGATGCCCACCGCAGCCTCGCCGACGAAGAAGCGCAGGATGAACACGTCAAGCTTGCGCGTGCCCCACTCCACCGCGTCGGCCCCGGCCAGCGGAATGTTGCGCCGCGCAATCTGCCACAGCAGCGCCGGGCGCGGCTTCCACGCCTGTGGCAGGCCATAGCTGCGCAACAGCACGAACAGCGCCACGCTCGTCGCCGCCCAGACCGAGGCGAGATAGGCCAGGATCAGGCCCGAAGCCGGTAACAGGAAATAGAGGCCGCCCGCAGCCAGCGACAGCGTCCACGGCTCCACCACCGAACGCGCACGCACCGTGGTCGCCACGTCGAAGCGATAGGCCAGCGCCGCCAGCGCCAGATCGCCCAGCGCAATGCCGGGAATGGCCAGCACCAGCAGCGTGTCGGTGGGCGTGAAATTGCCGCTGGGATACATCGATTGCGGAAACAGGAAGATCAGCGCCCCCATTCCCAGCGCCACCGACATGGCCAGCAGCACCGCATCGCCCACGACATTGGCCGGATGCTCGTCATTCTCGGCCAGGCGCTGCGCCAGACCGCGTTTCTGCCCCAGCGTGGACAGCATGCCGGCAAATTCGACCATCACCAGCGCCGAGGCAAAGCGCCCCATCGCCGGGGCACCATAGAGGCGGCTGGCGATGAACAGGAACGGCATGCGCGCCATCAGCCGCAGCAGGAAGCCCAGAAAATTCGTGCGCCCGCCCTTGGCCAGCGCTGCGATATCCTGTTGGGGAGGTTTGGCTTCAGACAAGCAGGGTTTCCGCCTTGAGGGGGCGTGAAAGCAGCCCGGCCACAACCTCACGCGCCGGGGCGGTGCCCTCCAGCAACGCTACCACGGCATCGACGATGGGCATGGAAATCCCGCGCGCACGGGCAATGTCGGCCAGCACGGGCGCGGTGAAGGCGCCTTCGGCCACCGAATTCCTTGCGCCCAGCGCCTCGGCCGCGCTCACCCCCTCGCCCAGCGCCTTGCCCAGCGAAAAGTTGCGGCTGGACGTGGATGAGCAGGTGAGCACCAGATCGCCGAGCCCAGACAGGCCCGAAAGCGTCTCTGCCCGCGCGCCCAGCGCAAGGCCGAAGCGCTGCATTTCGGCAAAGCCCCGGCTGATCAGCGCGGCCCGGGCATTCTGGCCAAGGCCCAGCCCGTCCACCACCCCGCAGGCAATGGCCAGCACGTTCTTCACCGCGCCGCCGATCTCCGCCCCGGTCACGTCGTCGGAATAATAAGGCCGGAACGTGGGCCGCGCGATCGCTGCCGACAGCCGCTGCCACTGCGCCTCGCCACCTTCGCAGGCCAGCGTCACGGCAGTTGGCAGCCCCGCCGCCACTTCATGGGCAAAGGTCGGTCCGGACAGCACGGCAAGGCTTGTCCCCGGCGCGGCAGCGCGGGCAACGTCCGCCATCAGCCGCCCGGTGCCCGCCTCGATCCCCTTGGAACACAGCACCACGTCGCCACCCTCGCGCCCGATGCCGGACAGCACGCTGGCCAGGAACTGCGCCGGGGTGACCAGCAGCAGCACCGGCAGCGCGGCCAGATCGGAAAGCGCGCTCGTTGCGCGGATCGTCGGGGCGAGGCGGGCCGATGGCAGGAACAGGCTGTTGGTGCGGGCAGTGTTGATCTCGTCGACCAGCTCGGCCTCGCGTGCCCACAACACCACGTCGCGGCCATCGCTTGCCAGCATCTGCGCCAGCGCCGTGCCCCAGGCCCCTGCGCCGACCACACCGATCTCCGGGCCTATCCCAGCGGTCATCCCTTTACCCCCGCGCCGCGCACCGGCGCAGCATTGGCATCGAGCGGCCAGCGCGGCCGCGCCACCACATCGAGCGGGTCGGTATATCCCAGAGCAAACCGTTCAGCGCCAGCCCAGCCGATCATCGCCGCGTTGTCTGTGCACAGCTTTGGCGGCGGCGCGACCAGCGGCAGCCCGTGTTGCGCCGCCAGCGCTTCCAGCGCCCCGCGCAAGGCCGTGTTGGCAGCCACCCCGCCCGCCACGACCAGCGCCGTCATCCCCGGCGTTGCGGCGGCCAGCGCAATCCGCGTCCGGTCCACCACGCAATCGAGCGCCGCCTGCTGGAACGATGCGGCAATATCGGCATCGGCGTAGCGCTGGCGGCCATCGACAGGCTCAGGCCGAACGGAACCTGAAAGCTTATCTCCCTCAACCCGCTCATCCTGAGCCTGTCGAAGGATGCCATCAGCCGCCCGCGCCTCTTTCGCACGCATGACCGCGCTTTTCAGCCCGGCGAAGGAGAAATGCGGCTCTCCGCTCCCCACCAGCGGGCGCGGCAGCGGCACGGCGCGGGCATCGCCTTCGCGCGCCAGCCGCTCCACCGCAGGCCCACCGGGATAGCCAAGGCCAAGGATCTTGGCGGTCTTGTCGAAAGCCTCGCCCAGCGCATCGTCGATGGTGGTGGCAAGGCGGCGATACTGCCCCACGCCTGCCACTACCAGAATCTGACAATGCCCGCCCGATACCAGCAGGAGCAGATAGGGATAGTGCAGCGCCGGATCGGCCAGCCGGGGTGAAAGCGCGTGGCCCTCCAGGTGGTTGACCGCCACCAGCGGCTTGCCTGCCGCCATCGCCAGCGCCTTGGCCGTGACCAGCCCGACCATCACCCCGCCGATCAATCCCGGCCCCGCCGTTGCCGCGATCGCGTCCATGTCGTCCAGCGAAAGGCCCGCATCGGCCAGCACCGCGCCCACCATGGGGCTGAGCACTTCGACATGCGCCCGCGCCGCGATTTCGGGCACCACGCCGCCATAGGGCCGGTGCGCATCGTCCTGCGAGGCAATGCGTTGCGCCACGATCCGCGCCGCCAGCGTCGTGCCATTGCTGTCGATCACCGCGGCGGCGGTTTCATCGCAGCTGGATTCTATGCCAAGGATCAGCGCCATCTGGCGCTTCCCTCTAGTGATAATCCCGGTTACGGCAAGCACAGCATGACCACGACCCAGCTTGAACGGCCGCTAAGGCTCGGAACCCGCGCTTCCCCGCTTGCCATGGCGCAGGCCCATGAGACCCGTTCGCGCCTATGCGCCGCCCACGGCTGGGACGATTCGGCGGTAGAGATCGTCTCGGTCACCGCCAGTGGCGACAAGATCCTCGATCGCCCGCTGGCCGATATCGGCGGCAAGGCGCTGTGGACCAAGGAGCTCGACGCTTGGCTGTTCGATGGCGAAATCGATTTTTCGGTGCACTCGATGAAGGATGTCGAGACGCTGCGCCCTGAACAATTCTGCATCGCTGCCGTTCTACCGCGTGCCGACGTGCGCGACGTGCTGGTGGGTGCGCCCTCTATCCATTCCATTGCGCCCGGTGCGCGCGTCGGCACCAGCGCACCCCGCCGTGCCGCGCAGATGCTTCACGCCCGGCCCGATCTCACCATCGTCGGCTTTCGCGGCAACGTGGCCACGCGGCTGGCCAAGCTGCAGGCGGGCGAGGCTGACGTGACCCTCCTTGCCGCTGCCGGCCTGCATCGGCTGGACCAGTCGGGCGTCGGCACTGCCTTGTCCGAACACGATTGGCTGCCCGCGCCGGCGCAGGGTGCCATCGGCATCGAATGCCTCGTCGCCAACACCACCGTGCGCGCGTTGCTCAGCGCCATCGACGACCGGCCAACCCATGATGCCGTGATGGCCGAACGCGCGCTGCTGGCAGCGCTCGGCGGCAATTGCCACAGCCCGATTGCAGTGCTGACGACGCATCACGAAGCCTCGCTTACCTTGCGCGCCGCGATCTACAGCCCGGATGGCGCAGAGCGCATCGAGGCGCACGAGACGTTTGCTGCGGGCGATCACGCCGGCCCTGCACGCCTTGCCCAGCGCTTGCTCGAACAAGCCCCGGAATCGGTCACCGTCCACTTTTCGGGCGCATGACGGCGCCTTCCTTGCCGTTGCCCTTGCCCTTGCCCTTGCCTTTGATCGTGATCCGCCCCGAACCGGGCAACGCCGCAACCTGCGCCGCCGCGCGCGAGCATGGCGTCGAAGCGCTGGCCTTCCCCCTGTTCAGCATCGAACCGCTGCCCTGGCACGTGCCGGAGGGACCGTTCGACGCGATCCTTGCCGGAAGTGCCAACGTGTTCCGCCACGGCGGCGAGGGACTTGATGTGGTCAGGCACATCCCGGTCATCGCGGTGGGCGCAACCACGGCCGCGGCGGCGCAGGAGCGCGGCTTCGACGTCCGCACCATCGGCGAGGGTGGCTTGCAGCCCATCGTCGCCAGCCTGCCGCCCGGAAACTACATCCGAATCGCCGGACAGGACAGGGTCACGCTGAACCCTCCGCCGGGTGTGCGAATCGCGACCACAGTGGCCTATGCGGCACGCAGGTCACCGCTGTCCGGTGCGCTGGCGCACATTCTGCGCGGCGGGGCAACCGTGCTCCTGCACTCGGGCGAGGCTGCGCGCCATTTTGCAGCCGAGTGCGATAATCTCGATATTACAAAGGGTTCCATTCACCTTGCCTGCCTCGCGCCGCGCATCGCAGACATGGCTGGACAGGGCTGGGCACGCGTTGCCACCGCGCCCCAAAGGACCGATGCCATGTTGCTGGAACTTGGCCTGCGACTGTGCCAGACAGTGTGACCTCGGGGCGACAGGACAAGCGAAAACGAATGCAAGATTCAGGCTACAGCCGGGAAGCGACACCACGGCGAAGCGGCCTTGGCAAGCGCACGATTGCGGCGCTGGTCGCGGGAGGCCTGCTGGCGGGCGCTGCGGGGGCAGCGTGGCTCGGCTGGAGGAATGGCCTGATCGATGTGCAGATCGGCAGTTCCGGCATGCCGCAATTCGTCACCTCGCCCGATGCCCCGCCCTCGCCCAGTGCCTTTGCGGCCGAAGCCGTTGCCGTGGCCAACCGCGCCCAGGTCGAAGCACAGCTCGATAGCGCCAATGCCAAGCTGGCCGCGCTCGAACAGCGTCTGGCCGAACTGAACCAACAGGCCATCGCCGCCTCGGGCAATGCCAGCCACGCCGAAGCGCTGTTGCTGGCCTTTGCCGCGCGGCGCGCGGTGGAGCGCGGACAGCCGCTGGGCTGGATCGAGGGGCAGCTGCGCGCCCGCTTCGGACAGGCGCAGGGCGCGGCCGTAGACCGGGTCATCGCCGCCGGGGCCACACCCATCACGCTGCCGCAGCTGGCCGAGGAATTCGAACTCCTGACCGGGCAACTGGCCGGCGGAGGATCGAACGAAAGCACGTGGGACTGGTTCAGCCGCCAGGTGTCCGAACTGGTCGTGATCCGCCATGATGATTCGCCGTCCCCCGCGCCGGAACTCCGGCTTGATCGCACCCGCGCATTCCTGGCGGGCGGCAAGGTCGAAGCCGCGGTTGCCGAAATCGAAAAGATGCCGGGCCGCACCGCCGCCGCCGACTGGATTGTCCGTGCGCGCGATTACATGGCCGCCCAGCGCGCGCTCGATCAGCTCGAAGCCGCCGCCCTGAACGGCACGCAGCCGGTCATCGCGCCGGCCGTAACGCCCGCGCCACCAACGAACGCGTCACCGGCTATGCCGCCGCTACCTGCGGCAGGCACGCCGCCGCAGATTTGAGCGTGGTGATATCAGGGCTGGTAGACAGTCTGATTTTAGAGTTTTTCACCCCAAAAGCTGCCGTTCGGGAGGCCACCCCGAAGCGGACCGTCACTGTTTGGGCAGATGCCGCCCCTAAACCGACTCCCAACTCTATCGTCGCCCCGGACTTGTTCCGGGGCTTGACTTCACTTTATCTGCCGCCGCGCCAAACAAAGCCAAGCCCCGTGTCAAGCACGGGGCGACGGTGAAAGGGTTGGTGCAATCCATCCAATCGCGGTCATCTAACCCGGAACACTGCCAGCTCGAAACCCGTCGCCCCGGACTTGATCCGGGGCTTGGCTTTTCTTCTTCACCCGCTGAACCGGATAGAGAAGCCAAGCACCCTGCCAAGCGTCGGGCGACGGCAAGGAGCTTGCCCGCAACGCCAGACCGCCAAGCTCACGCCGCCCGCAGCAGCCTCGGCAGGTCCCCGCTCATCCCGCGCGCTTCATCCATGAACCCGTTTTTCAGCGGCGCAGCGCGCTGGACCCCTGCCATGCCCAGACGGCGGATTGCCGATGGCAGCTTGCCGGGCACCCCGAACAGCCGCGTCAGCACGTCGGTTGCTGTTGCCACCATGAAGGTATCGGCCGCGCGCCAGCGTTCATAGCGGGCCAGCAGTTGCGCATCGCCCACATCCATGCCCAGCCGCACGCCATCGGCCAGCACTTCCACCAGCGCGGCCACATCGCGCAGGCCCAGGTTCAGGCCCTGGCCTGCAATCGGGTGCATCCCGTGCGCCGCATCGCCGACCAACGCCAGCCGGTCTTCCACCACGCGCACCGTGTGATGGAAGTTCAGCGGGTAGGAAGACCGCGGGCTGGCCAGTTCGATCTGGCCAAAGATGCCGTGCATGCGGCGCATCACTTCGCCCACGAACATCGCATCGGGCATGGCCAGCACGGCCGCCGCGTCCTTTTCCGCCACGGTCCACACCAGCGATGACCGGTGCTTGCCGTCTTCGCCATCCAGCAGCGGCAGCAGCGCGAACGGGCCTGCCGGGTAGAACACTTCCCACGCCACGTTATTGTGCGGCTTTTCGTGCGTCAGCCCGGCAATGATCGCGCGGTGGCCATAGTCCCACTTTGCGGGCGTGAATCCGGCCTCGTCGCGCGTCGGGCTCTTGCGCCCTTCTGCCGCCACCATCAGCCGCCCTTTCAGAACGCGCCCATCAGCCAGAGCAACGCTCACGCCATGTTCGCCGCGTTCGCGCGATACGACATGGCTGTTGGGGTAGAACGTGATCGCCTCTTCGCGCGCGGCCACCGCGTACATCGCGATGCGCAGATCGCGGTTGGCATACATGCGCCCAAGCGAGCCATCGCCCTCGCCCGGCTGAAAATCGATCCGCCCCGGCTTCATCCCGTCGGTCACCGCGATCGAGGCGATCGGGCTGCCCTTGGGCGCCAGATCGGCGGCCATGCCCAGGTTGGTGTAGAGGTTCCAGCTCGCCGTCGAAATGGCCGACGCGCGCCCGTCAAAGTCATCGGCGGTCTGCGCGGCAGGATCGGAATTGTCGACCACGCTGGATGTGATCCCGGCCTTGGCCAGGCCAATGGCCAGCGTCATGCCAACCAGCCCGCCACCCAGGATCACCACATCCGAAACCGATTCGCTCACTTGGCAACTCCACACGTGCTTGCCGGGCCACCATCAAGGTCGAGGCAGCGTCCGTCAAATGCGCCTTGGGGAATCTTCAGTCCGATCAGCGCGGCAAGGCTGGGCGCGATGTCCACCGTTTCCACTGCGCTGGGCTGTTCAAAGCCGGTCATCCCCTTGCGCCAGAACAGGATCGGCACGCGCCGGTCATAGTCCCACGGGCTGCCGTGCGTTGCCACATAGCCCGCGCGCGGCGCCGAAATCGGCACCACCCCGCGCTTGAGGAACACCACGAAATCGCCCGAATGCAACGGGTTGTACGAAGCCCGCGCCCGCTGTGCCAGGGTCCAGGTTTCCGGCGAGGCGTGCGGCATCGGCGTTGCCGCGATCTCGGCTGCACTCAGCACCGCTTCAACTTGCGGGTCAGCTTCGAGCAGGGCCTTGGCATCGTCAACCAGCTTGCCCTTGGTACCGGGATCAAGATCGCGGCGCAGCCAGTAATCGCCCGATGGCCCGTCCGACAGGATCAGGCCCTTGGCCTCGATGCCATACTTCTTGCCCAGCGCGTCCGAAAGCGCCTCTGCCGAAACCGCGTTGCCCACCCGCGCCGATGCTTCCAGCGCCTGTTCGTGCAGGCGCTCGGGCAGATCGAAACCGCCGTGGTCGGCGGTCAGCACCACCGCATAGTCGATCCCGCGCTTGTCGAGGCTGGCAAGGAAATCGCCCAGCGCCAGATCCAGCTGGGTCAACTGGATGCACATCTCCGCGCCTTCGGTGCCGGTGGCGTGGCCGACATAGTCGGTTGCCGAAAGGCTGACGGCCAGAACATCCGGCACCGCGCCCTTGCCCAGCTTCTGTTCGTCCACCAGCTTCACCGCCAAGTCCAGCGTTGCCCGGTCAAGCCGGGGCGAGACGCGGAACTGGTCAGCCTCGCCTGCCTTGAGCGCAAAACGCCCAGTCCCCACGGTGGCGCTGCCCGCCTGCACGGCGCGATCGTTGCGCCCGCACCACGCCGGCAGCGGAAAAGCAGGCGCGCCCTTGGCCAGCAGCCCGGCGATCTCGGCATTCTGCGCCACGGCGGTCGGCCCCGGCTCACGCCCGGCCAGCGTGACGAACTGCTTGCCCTTCCACCAATAGACCTGATCGATATCGTGCCCGCCCATCATCAGCGCGCCGCGATCCTTGCCCGAAACGGCAATGTTGCGCGCTGCCGGATTGGCCTTCTTCATCCATTCGCCCAGCGTCGGCACCAGCAGGTGGATCGGCGATGCCACGTAATCGCGCGAACCAGCGCTGCGCTGCGCCACGTCCTCGGCGCAATAGACCACCTTCGGCCCGACCGTCACCGACTGGTCGATCCACGAATTGGCGATGATCCCGGTGTGCGCGGGGCGGTTGCCGGTCAGGATCGTGGAGTGCCCGGGGCACGTCTCGGTCGCGGCGTGGCTCTGATAGCCCGATGGGAACACCGCCCCTTGCGTCAATCGCGCAAAACCGCCGGTAAAGCGCTGGCGATACTGGGCAAAGATATCGGCGGAGAACTGGTCGATCGAAATCGCCACGATCAGCCGCGGCGCATTGGCCGGAACCTGCTGGCTCACCGCAGGCGCAGCGTCCTGCGCGCAAGCGGGAACAAGAGGCAGGGCCGTGGCCAGAAGCAGGGCGGCGATGCGGGAAAGGCTTTTCACGTCGGACATACTCCTATGGGCAAGCGCGCTGGACTCGGACGAAAGCCAGCCGTAGGACGCCCAAGAGCGTCACGCATGGCCCCGCTTGCGCTCGCGTTCAAGGGGCCTTTTTGGATCAGTGCCCCCGTTATGCTGACCTGCCAGACGGCCTCGATCAGGACCTTGCGCACCATAACGATGTTTGTGACGGCGTTGTTGCTGCTCGCCTTTTTCCCGGCGCGCGCCGCTCCCAACCACGTGCAGTCAACGCTCCTGGCCGAAGGTCCGGTGGAGCCCGGCGGCACGGTCACGCTCGCGCTGCTGATGCAGCCGGAAAAGGGCTGGCACGGCTATTGGTCCAACCCCGGCGATGCCGGCTATGGCCTGGCACTCGACTGGACCTTGCCGCAAGGCGCCACCGCTGGCGCAATGCAGTTTCCGGTACCGCAGACACTGGTCATCCAGGGGCTGATGAACCACGTCTACGAACACGATTATGCCGTGCTCGTGCCTTTCACCGTGCCCGCCACCGCCGCCCCTGGCACCGTGCTGCCGATCAGCGTCAAGGCGCAGTGGCTGGCCTGCACCGATGCCATCTGCGTGCCCGAACGCGCCGAACTCAAAGGCACGGTCACCATCGGCACCGGCGCAAAGGACGCCCGCTTCGAAGCCTGGCGCGCCGCCTTGCCCGCCCCGCTCGACCGTGCCGGCACTTTCGCGTTGACGGCCAAGGCCCTGCGCATCGCCCTGCCCTTTCCCGCCTCTGCCCCGCTCGATGCCCCGCACCTGTTCCTGTCGACAGAGGGCCTGGCCAACTATGGCGCCCCGCAGCGCTTCTTCCGCGATGGCGATACGCTGATCGTCGAAGTGCCGCTGGCCGCAACCACCACGCCCGCGCAGAAGGTCGAAGGCGTGCTGGCCATGGGCAAGGAGGCAGGCGGCATCGCGTTCACCTGCGCCCCCGGCACCGTCCCCAGCGGCGGCGAGGAAGTGGGCGGAACCGCCGCCTTCTCCGCTGCCACGCTGGGTCTTGCCCTGATCGGCGCCTTCCTTGGCGGGCTGATCCTCAACGTGATGCCCTGCGTCTTCCCGATCCTCAGCCTCAAGGCGCTGGCGCTGGCCCGTGGCAATTCGCACAATGCCCGGTCCGAAGGCCTCGCCTATACCGGCGGCGTCGTGCTTGCCTGCCTGTTGCTCGGCGGCGTCATGCTCGCCCTGCGCGCAGGCGGCGAACAGGTCGGGTGGGCGTTCCAGTTGCAGGAACCCGGCGTTGTCGCGGTGCTGCTGCTGCTGGCTGTGGCGATCACCGCCAACCTGATCGGCCTGTATGAGCTCCCCGGCCTGTCGGTAGAGCGCGGCGCCGGCCGGTCGGGCGCATTCGGCACTGGCCTGCTGGCGGCCTTCGTCGCCACGCCCTGCACCGGCCCGTTCATGGCCGCCGCAATGGGGGCGGCGCTGGTCCTGCCGATCTGGGCCGCGCTGGGCGTGTTTGCCGCGCTCGGCCTAGGCCTTGCCCTGCCCTTTCTGCTGCTCGGCTTCGTTCCCGCCTTGCGCCGCCTGCTGCCCAGGCCCGGTGGCTGGATGGAGCGGTTCCGCCGCTGGATGGCCCTGCCGATGGGCCTTACTGCGTTGGCGCTCGGCTGGCTGGCCTGGCGCGTGGGCGGAGCGAACTTCGCCGCCGCCACCGTGGCGCTGTCCGCTGCGCTCGTCGTCCTGCTCGCCTTCACCGGCAAGGGCCAGCGCCGCGGCCGCGCGGTGATGGCGTGGACCCTGCCCGCCACGCTGCTGCTCGGCGCCGTCGCGTTCGCCGCCACCCCGCGCCTCGCCTCGGCCCCCGCTGCCGAAAGCGGCGGATTGCTCGCCGCCAGGCCCTTTTCCGAAGCCGCGCTGGCGCAGGCGCGCAAGGACGGAAGGCCCGTCTTTGCCTATTTCACCGCTGACTGGTGCTTGTCCTGCAAGGTCAACGAAAGCACCTCGATCGAACGCGAAACCACCAGGGCGGCATTCGAAAAGGCTGGCGTCGTCGTCCTCGTCGGTGACTGGACCCGCCGCGACCCGGCGATCACCAAGTTCCTGACGGCCCAGGGCGCGGCGGGCGTCCCGCTCTACCTGTGGTATCCACCAGAGGGCGCCGAACCCCGCCAGCTCCAGCAGGTGCTGACGCCGGATCTTCTGGCCGAATTGCCAAAAAACTAACCGCTGCTCCACCGCGAAGGCGGGGGCCTCAGGCCTGTTACGGAGCAGCAGCGTAAAAGACCTGAGGTCCCGCCTGCGCGGGGACGCGGTGCTGTCAACTAAAGCGACTGCCCGTCATCGACGGAAATGAACGTCCCCGTCACCTGCCGCGAAGCGTCTGACGCAAAGAACAGCATCATGTCGTCCAGCGCCGAAATCTCGGTCAGGCGCTTGCGCGGCCACGAAGCGACTTGCGCCTTGCCGCCATCGCTGTCGAACCAATCGCCGTCGATCTCGGTGCGGATATAGCCGGGCTGGATCACGTTGACGTTGATCCCCGCCCTCGCCCATTCGCGCGCAAACTGCCGTCCCAGGTGCTGCACCGCCAGCTTGGTCGCGGCATAGGCGGGGTCGCCGATGCCGGTCATCTGCGCGGTGATCGATCCGGTCAGGATGATCCGCCCCTTTTCCGATTGCTTCGATCCCGCCGCAATCATCCGCCGCGCCCCCTCGCGCGCGGTCAGGTACACGCCGTTGAAATTGGTATCGACCACGCGGCGCATGGCCTCTGCGGGCAGGTCGATCGAGCGCCCCGGTTCGACGATCCCGGCATTGGCCACCACCACATCGGGCACGCCGAGACTGGCCTCAGCCGCATCGAACGCCGCGATGATCGAAGCCTCGTCGGTCACGTCGAGCGCCACGGCCAAAGCCTTGCCGCCTCCCGCCACGATCTCGTCCGCCAGAGCCGCCACCCGCTCCACCCGCCGCGCCCCGACGACCACCGCCGCCCCCGCCGCCGCATAGATCCGCGCAAACCGCGCGCCCAAGCCTGATGACGCCCCGGTAATCAGCGCAACGCGGCCTGCAAGCGAATAGCGTGGGGTATCCATGAACCTCTCCTCTGGAGACGCAGCGTTTAACCGAACCCTTAAACGGTGCAAGAGCGAGCATCAAACCCCGTTCGTCCTGAGCCTGTCGAAGGACGCTGGCCCAGTGCCGGATGCTTCGACAAGCTCAGCATGAGCGTATTTGGTTAGGGCAGCAACCTGCCCTCAGAATTTGTTATCCCGCGGAAACCCGTTCGGCGGCAGCCTGCCCGCAGCGCCACGCGCGACCTTCCACGGCAGCAGGTCCTTCTCCACCCGCGTCCGCCCGCTTTCGCCGCCCATGGCCCACGAAAGCCCGTCCTCCAGCCGCAGCGTGATCACGTCGGCCATGTCGCCGTCCTTGTAGCGTTGCAGTGTCACGCCCTGCCCCTTGGCCAGCAACGGCACTTCGGAAAGGGCGAAGATCACCAGCTTGCGGTTTTCGCCGATCACCGCCACGTGATCGTGCTCGGCCGCGATCTCGCGCACGGCGGCCAGCTTCACGCCGGGCTTGGTCGAAACCACGCCGCGCCCTTTTCGTGTCTCGGCCAGCAACTCGTCCATCTCGGCGGCAAAGCCACGCCCGGTGTTGGCCGCCAGCAGAAGCTGCCCCTTGGGCTTGTAGATCACCACGCTGATGATCTGCGCGTCGGGGTCGATATCGACCATCGTCCTGATCGGCTCGCCAAAGCCGCGCGCGCCGGGCAGCTTGTCGGCGCCAAGCGTGTAGAACCGCCCGTTGTCCACCGCCACCAGCAGCTTGTCGGTGGTCTGGCAGTGGAGCGCGAAGGCGGGGCCATCGCCTTCCTTGAACTTGAATTCGCCGTCCAATGGCAGATGCCCCTTCGCGGCGCGGATCCAGCCGCGCGCCGAAAGGATCACCGTCACCGGCTCCTTCTCGATCATCGCGTCCATGTTGAACTCGCGCGTCGGTGCGGCTTCGGCGATCGTCGTGCGCCGCCGCCCCAGCACCGTGTCCTCGGCGTAGTCCTTGCGCAGCTTGCGCAAGTCGGCCTTCAGCCGCTTCTTCTGCAGCTTCGGATCGTCGAGCAGCTTCTGCAACTCGTCCTGCTCGGCCAGCAGCGCGTCACGCTCGCGGCGCAGTTCCATTTCCTCAAGCTTGCGCAAGGACCGCAGCCGCATGTTGAGGATCGCCTCGGCCTGCCGGTCGGTCAGCTCGAACTCGGCCATCATCACCGGCTTGGGCTCGTCCTCGGTGCGGATGATCTCGATGATCCGGTCAAGGTTGAGGTAGGCGATGATATAGCCGCCGAGCAGCTCCAGCCGGTTCAGGATCTTGTCCAGCCGGTGCTGCGAACGGCGCAGCAGGATGTCGATCTGGCTGATCACCCATTCCTGCAAGACCAGCTTCAGCCCGAGCACGCCGGGCGTCCGCCGCGAATCCAGCACGTTGAGGTTGAGGCCGAACCGCGTTTCCAGATCGGTCAGCCGGTAGAGCGATTCCTTAAGCAGGTCGGGATCGACATTGCGGCTCTTGGGGATCAGCACCAGCCGGATCTGCTCGTCAGAC
>JAPLPG010000271.1 GCA_026400375.1 Novosphingobium sp.
CCCACGCGCAATCCCTGGGACCCGACGCGCATCGCGGGCGGCTCGTCCGGCGGCGCGGCGGCAGCGGTGGCGGCAGGCGTGATCCCGGCGGCTCATGCCACCGACGGCGGCGGCTCGATCCGCATTCCCGCCTCGGCCTGCGGGCTGTTCGGCCTCAAGCCATCGCGCGGGCGCGTGCCGATGGGGCCTGCGCGCACCGAAGGCTGGGGCGGCATGTCGGTCCACCACGCGGTCAGCCGCACCGTGCGCGATTCCGCCGCGATCCTCGATGCCACGCATGGCCTCGAACCCGGCTCACGCTATGGCGCCCCCACGCCCGCACGCCCCTATCTGCAGGAAGTTGCCCGCGATCCCGGCAAGTTGCGCGTCGCTCTGATGCTCAGCCCCTTCTCCGGCGCGCCGGTCGATCCGGAAGTCGTCGAAGCCACCCGCGCTGCGGCAAGGCTGCTCGAAAGCCTCGGCCACTATGTGGAAGAGGCCGCGCCGAAGATCGACATGGCCGCCATCGGCGCCAGCAGCTTCGCGCTGATGGCCTCCTCGGTCGCCGCCGACTGCATCGATCGCGCCAAGGCGCTGGGCATCGAACTCGGCCCCGATGTGGTCGAGCGCACCACGCTCGACTTCATCGCCATGGGCAAAAGCTACACCGCGATGGACTACGCGCGCGGCAACAACGCCTACCAGACCGCCGCGATCACGCTGGCCCAGTTCATGAGCCGCTACGACGTGATCCTCTCCCCCACCCTCTCGGCCCCGCCCCTGCCCATCGGCCGCATCGGCCTCGACACCGGCCGCACCATGATGGACTGGGGCCGCGAAGTCGGCACCTTCACCGCCTTCACCGGCATCTACAACGGCACCGGCCAACCCAGCATGTCGCTCCCGCTCGCCATGTCAAAGGACGGCCTGCCCATCGGCGTGATGGCCACCGGCCGATACGGCGAGGAAAGCCTGCTGTTCCGCCTCGCCGGCCAGATCGAACGCGCCGCGCCATGGATCGGCCGACGGGCGAAGGTCTGAACCACCCTGAAAGCCCTCTCCCCTTCGGGGGAGAGGGTCGGGAGAGGGGGCGTCCAAACGCCATCCCAACCGACAATCCCCACCAGAGCAAAAACTCCGTCACCCCGGGCTATACCCGGGGCGACGGCAGGTTTTGGGTATGAGGTTGAGATGATTGCATGGCTGCAAATGGTTGGAGAGCGGCCATCTTCACTTCCAACCCAACCGTCGCCCCGTGCTTGACACGGAGCTTGGCTTTGTTTGGCGCGGCGGCTGAAAAGTGAAGCCAAGCCCCGGATCAAGTCCGGGGCGACGACAGAGATGGGAGTCGATCAAGGGCCTCATCCGCCTCGGAAGTAAAGGTCCGCAATGACGCCGGTTGCTGGAAGGCAGGAATTTTCCGCGAACCAGCCGAAGCTGCCAGGCCGCTTTCGGGATCGAGACCCAGTTCTGCTCATGGCCGGGATTGGGTGGATTGCTGCCACACAGTGATAAAGCTACAAGTGTTTGATGAGAATCTCGACGCGCATACTTCTGACGCTTGCCGTAATCCTATTCATGGGTTGTGCTAAATCAGACCCAAACCCTATGCGCACTGCGAGTCAATGCATTCGAAGGCAGGTAGCGGAGAGTGTAACTGTTTCAGAGCCAAAAGCTCGCGAGGTTCTGAAAAGCTGCCGGGTGGTTCTTGAATTTTGGTCGCGCAGTTCAGTGGCCATCTACGCAAAAAAGCCGTTTGATCCATCAGATGGTCGAATGAAGGCCCTGTTCCAGAGCCATCAGGAAGCGCTACACCGCCATTGGATGAAGGTTCTCTCGACAGAATATGCCAAAGCTAATCCTGACTATGACTGAATTGGGGTCGCTCTCAGAATTTCAGTTTTCGGCGGTCGAGCAGCCGAAACTGCTAGGCAGCGATTTAGCCGCTTGCTGAATGGCAACTTTTTGCGAAATGCCAGAAAAGCTGCCACCCTCGCGCCCCCTCAAACACCACCCCCAGCAAACCCCAGCCCAAGCGACCCCATCAGCGCAACCAGTTGTGCCTGCCGCCGCACGCCGGTCTTGGCGAACACCGCGCGCAGTTGCACTTTGGCCGTATTGTGCGCGATGCCCAGTCTTTGCGCGGCTTCCACCAGTGACAGCCCCTCACCCAGCACGGCGGCCAGGCGCGCTTCGGCCATGGTCAGGCCCAGCAGGTCGCGCAGCACTTGCGGGTCGGTGTGGGCTTCGGGGCCGGGGCGGGCGAGGAACAAGGCGAGCGCTCCAGCGCCTGCGTGAATGGCGCTGAGGTCCAGCGGGCGGGCGGTGACGACAACATCGCCTTGCGCCGGGCGCGCCACGCGAAAGCGGGTCAGGCTGGCGCCTTGTGCGGTGTCGCCGGCCAGCAGATCGGCCAACAGCTTCTGGTGCGCCCCATCGCTGAACGCCAGTTCATCGCCGCGCCGCCGCAGCCCTTCGGCTTGTGCCAGCAGCGTTTCGGCCAGCGCGTTGCTGCTCACGATCCGGCGGTTGCGGTCCAGCACCACCAGCGCCAGGCCCAGCCCTTGCGCGGTGGCGTGGAACATGCCGTGTTCGGCGCCGGCAAACTGCAGCTTTTCGAACAGGCCGATGGCGATGCGCAGATGCGGGGCCAGCGCCTGCAACCGCGCGCGCTCCTCGCGCGTGAAATCGGGCAGCGAATTGTGTCGGCTCACGCGGAAGCGCGCTTCCCAGCGCCCCTCGCCCCCCCTCCCAGTACCGGGCCCTGCGCCGCGCACGCCACCGCCGAAGTGCAGGTCCACGCCCAGCACCTGATCGAACCCGCTTTGCGCCATCGCCTGCCGGTATTGGGCAAAGGCGCTGTCCGGCAGGTTCGCCATGAATTCGGCATAGGACGTGACCATGCCATCGCTCAGCCCCTGAAACGGGTCAGCCGCAAACAGGGTTTCGGTATAGGCGGCATCGAATTCGGGGCTGCTGCCGGGCGTCAGGAACGTGGCGGGCTGGCGTTTTCCCGGTGCGGTGATGATCAGCGTGGCAAAGCTGGCGTCCATCCACTGCGCCAGCGCTTCCAGAAACCGCCGCCATGGCTGATCCTCGCCCACACCGGCATAGAGCAGGGCAAGAAGATCGGAGAAAGCAGGATCGATCGCGCCGCCCATCGCCGGAGCATAGGCGGACGCGATAGCATCAACCAAGCGCTATTCCGCAGCCTCCAGCGCAATGTCTGCGGCCTCCTGCGCCTCCAGCGCGCGGAAATGCGGGATCACCTTTTCGCCGATATTGCGGATGGTTTCCATGATCACGTCGTGGCCGATGCCGCCCATCTGGAAGATGAACAGGATCTCGTCGGCGCCGGCATCCTTCAGCCGCTGGACATAGCGGATGCAATCATCGGGCGTGCCATAGGCATCCTGCGCCACGGTATAGTTGGAAAGATGCTCGTCCCCCACCGGGATCGCCTCTTCCGAAAGATAGGCGATGGTCGCCTCCTTGCCCTGCTCCAGCACCCGGGCGTGATCTTCGGCGGTCAGCGCATCGTCAACGGTCGGCTTCGGCCCGCCCTGATACCAGTAGGCGATGCTTTCGGCAAAGAAGCGCTGGCCACGCAGGCCGATGCGCCGCGCCTCATCGCGGTCATCCAGCACGGTTGCGGCGCACAGCGCGGCGAGATGCTCGGTCGGACGGAAACCCACCTGGTCCTCGGCCTTGCGGGTGCGGAAAGCCTCGCGGTAGATCGCGTTCTTCCTGGCAATCTCGTCCGGCCCGGAAAAGCCCAGCACCAGCGCACCGATGCCCCGGCTGCCCGCCGCGATCAGCGTGTTTTCGCGGGTGCAGGCCATATACATCGGCGGGTGCGGGTCCTGCCACGGCTTGGGATGGATCGGCCGCTTGGGAATCTTGATATAAGTGCCGTCGTGCTCGATCTCGTCCTGCACCATGATCTTGGGGATCAGGTACATCGATTCATCGATCATCGGCTGCAACTCATTGAGATCATAGCCGAACGTGCCCGCTTCCTGCTGCGTGCCGCCCTTGCCCACGCCAAAGTGCAGCCGCCCCTGGCTCAGCACGTCGAGCGTGGCGATGCGCTCGGCCACTTTGACCGGATGGTTCATGGCCGGCGGCAGGCACACCACGCCATGGCCGATGTGGATGCGGCTGGTGGCGCCGGCAATGAACGCCAGCACCGTTTCGGGCGCAGACATGTGCGCATACTGGCTCAACGCGGTATGTTCGACGCACCAGATGCAGTCGAAGCCCATCGTTTCGGCGTACTTGGCCTGCTCGACGATCTGGAGGAACACCGCGCGCTCGTTCTCGCGGCTCGTGTCCACCATTTGCGCTTCGTAGATGATCGAGAATTTCATGGGCGCTCTCCGGATTGCCGCCCTGTTTCCGGGCGTTTGCTTGTTCCGGGGAACAGGCTACCGTGAACCGCACCAACGTGCATAACCCGTTCGGGCTAAATCAGGAGCCGCCACCCGTGCCGCATGATCTGGAAACGCTGGCCGCCCGGCTGCAGATGCTGGAAGACCGCGAGGCCATCCGCGAGATCATCGCCCGCTACGGTCCGCTCGCAGATCGCGGCGATGCCCCGGCGCTGGCGGCGTTGTGGGAGGAGGACGGGACGTACGAAGTCACCGGGTTCGCCACGGCGCGCGGACGCGCTGAAATCGCCGCGCTGATCGATGCCCCCTACCACCGCGAACTGATGGCCGGAGGTTGCGCGCACGTGCTTGGTCCGGTGGCGGTGACGCTGAGCGCAAACAGCGCCACGGCTGTTGGACATTCGCTGGTCTTCCGGCACCACGAAGGCACGTTCAGCGTGCTTCGGGTGAGCGCGAACCGGTGGACCTTGCGGCGCGATCCGCACGATGGCCAGTGGCGCGTGCCACACCGCGCCAACGCGCTGCTGGATGGCGCGGAGGCGGCGCGTATGCTGCTTTCAGGGCCGGTTGGTGCGCCTTAGGTGCAGCTAGGTGCACTTCAGGAATTGCCCCCTAACCGCCCCGTGAAACCGGAATCAGCGCCCCGGAAATCGTTCTGGCAGAAGGGCTTGCCAGGAACTGGATGACCTTGGCGAGCGAGGCTGGCTGGACCCATTGCGCAAAGTCTGCGTCGGGCATGTCGGCACGGTTCACCGGCGTGTCGATGATGCTTGGCAGCACGGCGTTGATCGTGCAATCGGTGCCGGAAAGTTCGGCGGCAAGGCTCTCGGTCAGCTTGTGCACGGCCTGCTTCGACGCGGCATAGGCGCCCATTCCGGCGCCGGCGGTCAGCGCCGATCCTGCGCCGATGTTGATGATCGCCGCGCCCGGCGTCGCGCGCAAGGTGGGCAGCGCCGCCTTGGTCATCGTTACGCAAGTGATTGCATTCATGGCAAACATCCGCGCCCAGGTGGCGGGGCCGCCATCATCCAGCGTCTCCCACACGAAGCCGCCCGCCACGTTCACCAGCACGTCGATCCCGCCAAGTTCGGCACGCACCCGATCGACCGCCGCCTGGGCCTGCGCCGCATCGGTCAGGTCCACCCCGCCAAGATCGATCCCGCCGGGGTTCTCATCAGGCGCTGACGGGGCGAAATCGATCCGCGCCACGCGGTCGCCGCTGTTGCGGAAAGACTCGGCAACGGCGCGGCCCAGCACGCCGAAACCACCCGTAACAATCACTGAACGCATTGAATCACAACCTTTATCACGGCCGCTGCGAATGGCGGATGCCGCCATCGACAACAATTTCCGTACCAGTAACATAGCTGGCTTCGTCGGACAGTAGGAAGCGGATCACGGTGGCGATTTCTTCCGGGCGGCCAAAGCGGCCAAGAAAGATGCGCGGCCCGTAAAGCTGCTCCATGCCATCGCGCATCTCGCCCAGGATCGGCGTGTCGATCATGCCGGGGCTGAGCGCGTTGATGCGCACGCCGTGCTGCGCCAGTTCATCGGCCATCGACCGCACGAGCGAGATCACCGCGCCCTTGGCCGCCGTGTAGATCGGGATCATGCCATTGCCGAACCACGCATTTATCGATGCGATGGCGACGATGGCGCTGCCCGGACTGGCCTTGAGATCGTCCATGAACGCCTGCGTCAGTTCGATCAGGGCGCGCACGTGGAGCGCCATGCCGGCATCGAAGTTTTCCGGCGTCACCCCGCCGATGCCGGTCTGCACCGCGGTGCCCGCGCCGTGGACGATCCCGCCCACGCTGCCCAGCGCCGCGCGGGTTTGCACAGCGGCCGGTGCCACGCCTTGCGGATTGCGCAAATCCACTGCGACGCCCACGGCGCTGACGCCGTAAGTTTCTGATATTTCAGCCGCTGCCTGCATCGCCCCATCGGCATTGATGTCCCACAGCGCGACCGGTCGGCCCACCGCCGCCAGCGCATGAGCGGCGGCAAGGCCGATGCCCGATGCGCCGCCGGTAATGACCACGCCGGTGTTCGGCGCGCCCAGCATGGCTGCGCCTGCCGTCACGCAGCGGCTTTCTGCGAATCGTTGCCGGCAAGACCGGCCAGGCACACCGTATCGAAGCCCAGCACGTGCGCCACACGGCCAAGGCCAACCCAGGCGGCAGTGCAGTGCGCCAGATCGACGATCTCGGCATCGGTGAAAGCGGCGTTCATCCGCGCCCAGAAATCCTCATCGGTGGCAAGCGCCTGCGGTTCGGTTCCGAAGCGTTCGGCAAATTCGATGGCGAGGCGTTCGCGGTCGGTAAAGATTGTCGCAGTGCGCCAGGTCTCGATCGCTGCGTAATAGGCTTCATCCGGCGCCGGGCCATTGGTGGTGACAAGGTTCTGGTTGGGATCGCCCGCCACGCTGTAGAGGACCGGCGCATCGCGTTCGGCACGGAAATCCTTGCACACCATGCAGCCGTTGATCTGCGCGGTGCGCATCCGCGCGCCTTCGAATTCGCGCAGGGACAGCGCGCTTTCGCGATAGACGGCGGCGGCAAAGGCGCTGCTGGCCGACACGATCGGCACGGCATAGTTGCTGGCGGCAAAGCCGAACGGATTGGCCTGCTGATCTTCGGGAATGGTAATGCGCGCCATTTTGGTCGCTCCTCTCTCCGGTGGTTTTCCTGCTGATTTCAGGGCGTTTTTTGTCATCTCAGCGTCGTCATTGCGAGCCCCGTAAGGGGCGCGGCCATCCAGTGCGGTTTCGCGGGCTCTGGATTGCTTCGTCGGCTTCGCCTCCTCGCAATGACGAAGAGGGACAAGATTACATGCCCGGCGATCCGGGGAAACCCATGTAATAGGTGCCTACGGTCATCCCGCCATCGACGACGATTTCGGTGCCGTGGCAGTAGGACGATTCATCGCTGGCGAGGAAGGCCGAGGCAGCCGCCACTTCTTCTGGCCCGCCGATCCGCTGCATCGGCACGTTGGCATAGCCCTTGTCCACTTCTGCGCGCGGTGCGCCAGTGTGGTTGGACATGACCGTATCGACGCCGCCGGGGTGGACCGAGTTGACGCGCACGCCCTTGTGGCCGAGCTCCATCGCGGCAACCTTGGTCAAGCCGCGCACGCCCCATTTGGACGAGGCATAGGCGACCAAGCTGTTGGCACCCTTCATCCCATCGACCGACGAGATATTGACGATCGGGCCTTTGCTGCGCGCGATCATGCCTGGCGCGACCGCCTTGATGCCAAGGAATTCGCCGACGAGATTGACGCCGAGCACGCGTTCGTAATCGGCCTTGGTGGTTTCCAGAATGCTCTTGAACATCAGGATGCCGGCATTGTTGACCAGCGCATCGATGGGGCCAAGATCCGCTTCGGCGGCGGCAACCACGCGCGCCCAATCGTCTTCGCTGGTGACGTCCAGCTTGTAGAAGCGCGCGGCATCGCCCAGTTCAGCGGCCAGCGCCGCGCCATCTTCTTCAAGCACATCGGCGATGGCGACCTTGGCACCTTCTGCCACGAACAGGCGCGATGTGGCCGCACCCATGCCGCGCGCGCCGCCCGTGATGATCGCAACCTTGCCTGCCAGCTTGCCCATGTGTTCTCCTGTTTTTGCTACGCTGCGTGGGGCCTTGCCCACCCCGCTGCGACTAACTTCACTGCGTTACGTAAGTCTCGCGGCCCTCCCGTGAACGGGAGGGTGTTTCGAGGCTAGCCGGTGACTTCGATTGCGGGCGCTGGTGCCATGTCGGGCACGTTGTGCGTCCAGCCCGCTTCTTCGTAGCGGTCGGCGATGCGCCAGCCTTCGGCCGTGCGGACGAGCCGGTCACGATACCACAGGCCGATGAAGAAGACTTGGGTCTCACCATCTTCGGCGCGGTGCGTCATCGGATTGAACAGGATCGTGCGGCTGCGCGCTTCGTCGCCGGTGATATCGAGCTTGGTCGTGGCGACCATGTGCTGGAACATCGGGAAGCGTTCGAGCGCGCCGGGCAGCCACGCCTTGATTTCAGGATAAGTGCCCTTGGCCCCGCCGGTTTCGGTGTAATCTATCCGGGCGTCGGGGGTGAAGATCGTGTCGAGCGCGTCCCAGTCCCGCTCGTCTATCGCAAAGCTGTAGCGCGCGAAGAGATCCTGAATCTCCAGCCGGTCGGACATTTCCTGCAAGCTCAGCATCTGGCTCTCCCGGCAGGGCCGGTGCTGTTTTCGCACCGGTCCCCGCATATGCCTGATCAGGCGACCTTCTTGTCTTGCCGCTTGTCGAGCGTGACGTGCAACCCGTTGACGCGGCCCTGGATTTCCGGGGCCTTGTCGCGCGGGTTGAAGAACTGGCGATACCACAGGCGGACCTTGGCGTATGGACCGTCATTGGGGATCGCGAGCGGATTGATGCAGGCGCGCTTGTTCGCCCAGATTTCCACGTCCTGCGCAAAGGCAAGGCGGCTGCCTTCCTGATAGGCCAGCGCCATGGCGCGGTCCTCGTCAGTCGTCTCGCGGCTGCCATCGTGCACCTTGACCATCAGCGCGTGCCACGAACGGGTGACACCATCCTCGATCGGCGTGTTGGAAATCATGATGAAGCTGTCGAAGGCCCCTGCCATTTCCGATTGCAGGAAGCCGGGGCCTTCGTACCAGGTATCGAGCACCAGCGCGTCTTCCGGGTTGGCGGTCAGCGTGCGGTGGCCGGCGCTGTAGTACTGGTGAAGGTGCGGGCCGATGAATTCGTTGGCAAAATATTGCCAGTCGGTCGCCCCGTGGATCGGGATGAAGTGGCCAAAATCGGCCATATTGTCGACGATTTCGATGCCATGGCTGTTAAGGTCGCCCATGAAATCGATCTTCCATTCCACCCAGCCCGGTTCGCCATAATGGCCGCCGAAGTTGGGCAGTTCGACATCGGGTTCCAGACCTTCGGGATCGTGCCACATCCAGATGATGCCGGCGCGTTCGATCACCGGATAGGTGCCAAGCTTGGCCGCCTTGGGGATGAAATCGGAGTACGGGATGTGGTTGCACGCGCCATCGGGACCATAGCGCCAGCCGTGGAACGGGCAGCGGATCGATTCGCCTTCGACATGTTCGCCATCGCGCACGATGTAGGAGGTGGAGTTCTTTGCCAGATGCGCGCCCATGTGCGGGCAATAGGCATCGACCACGTAAGGCGTGCCGCTTGCCCCCCGGTAGATCACCAGGTCCTTGCCGAAATAACGGATCGGTGCGGGCGTGCGCGAAGCATCGGCGGCCGCGCCGATCATGAACCAGCCGCGCGGGAAATCGAACTCTCCCAGACCATAGTCCTTGGTGGTCGCCATCTGCTTCACTCCTGTAGACTTCGCCGATCTGAATCGGCTTGGCAGCGCATTTGAAGGTTTTATACCTAGTTCATACGCCATTTGCGAATTTTTTATCGCTTACTTTCTTCACCCAGTGTGCCATGGAAGACCGTGGCGGGCAAGCGCTGCCTTCAGCGGTACTCTTCCCACGCCAGTGACGCTTCTTCGCTGTCGAGATCGACCGCACAGACAATGCCCAGCGCTGCGCGGGCTTCGGCCAAAGGCAGGTGGAACACATCCTCGTACTTGGCCATGAAATAGGGGCCGGACTGTTCGCCCACGTCCATACCGCAGCGGATCGCGCGCAGGGCGGTGGGGAACGATTGCGGATAGTGCAGCCCGGTGCGCGAGATCAGCCGCAGCGCACCGAGCAGCTGGCCGGGATGGATCAGGCCCACAAGTTCGGCATCGAGAAAGCGCGGCAGATTGCTCAGCCGCCCGAAATAGGGAACCAGTTCGCCGATGATGTTGAACCCGCCGCCGCAGACGATGTGTTCCAGATCGTGCGTCTGCCCGCTGCGCAGCGAGAAGTATTCGAACTGGTTGCGGTTCGAAGCGCGGCACGATGTCGATCTCGTAGCCATTGTCGCGCAAGTAGCGGCCGAAGATGTGGCCGAGCGAGCCTTCGGGATTGGCCAGCAGTTCGTCGACGGTAAAGGTGGACGAGAAACCTTCGGCAAACCAGCGGTCGAGCTCGGGCCAGCGGGCGCGTTCCTGGGTGAACAGCTGCTCGATCCGGGGCACGTCGAACAGGGTGCCAAGGACGCCGTAGAGCTGATGGGCATCGAGCGTGGTAGGCGAATCCTTGCCGCTCTTGCGCAGGAACGCCGTGGCCAGCCAATCGCGCAAGGCCGGACTGTTGAGATAGCGCGAATTGCTGACGAGGACGCTGCTTTGCGTTTCGATCGGCTTGGCCCCGCGGGCGAGATAGGGGAGATCGTCGGCCATTTTGCTTATCCCTTGGGGGTTTTGTGGCATTTGCAGACCTGTTCAGGATGCGCAGGCAACCGGAAAAGGATTGCGCGCGGAGGCGCGGAGCCGCGGAGCCGCGGAGATGATGTGCGGGACCGCGGGCTCATTTGTCACACCCACCGATCGAAAAACGGGGCGTCTGGGAGGATAGACGCGGCTTCGCCACGTTTCCAGGTTCTCCGCGTCTCCGCGTCTCCGCACGAATCCCCTTCCACTTCGTGCGGTGATTGCAAACTATGCAACTTCCTATCCTTCAAAATTTTCGAGCAGCGCTGCA
>JAPLPG010000013.1:0-3252 GCA_026400375.1 Novosphingobium sp.
GCAGCGGCAGCTGCGCGTCAGATCGCAATCAATCAGCAAAGCGAGGTAGTGATCCACCGCCCGAACGGGCAGATCAGGGACAGGGATTCTTACGGGAACGATCCGTTCCCCCCGCGTGGCTGAAATCTGAAGCCGTTCCAAGGTTGGGACGGCTTCCTTTTATTGGAGAATATGATGCAGTTTGAAGGTGCCTTGGTCCGCGAGCAGAACATCACGTTCGCCGTCGTGATTGTAAAGAAGCATGTCCTCGACAATAGCGCGCAGGCAGATGGCGTGGCTGGCAGTTTCCAGCCTGCATTTCCTGGTGTGCCTATTGTGCTAATGGCACAAGACAGTCGTGGTAGGCCTACCTATCGTGGCAGACGTGACATTGTGAATTTTCTTGCTCGCGTTCCTGTCGGGTCGATCCCCTGGCGGCGTTACACGTTGAATTGAGCAAACTCCGCATTTGCCGTGAAGGTCAAAAACGGCAGCTTAGCCCTAACGGGCGGCCTGAATGGTGTCTGTGATGCAAGATCTATCGGTCCTAGCCTAAGCTATGCAGGCGCAGAGTTTCGCTTTTTATTTAATCAATACAATCTCCGAGCCCCGGTATAGCGCACTCAGCCCGTCGTGCCGGACGCGAAACTGGCTTCGTCGCTTGATAACAGGCCTTGCTGTCCCGGCGTCCTCAATCTTGATGCCCGGGTCATAGTACACGCTTCCTGCTGAAACCGCCGCCAGAAACAAGAGAACGTCAGTACCTTCGCACAGTTGGACAGCAGCCCCATAGCTATACTCCGGCGGCGGAAACTGCATGAGGGACGGCACATAGACCGCCTTGGCGTGCTTGCGGTTCCAATGGGATATGATGCCCCGGAAGCCCCATGACGCCGCAACATTGTCTTCCTGGTCGAGCAGGACAATTCCGCCGTCGAGATCGATGATCTTGCCGGTGGCAGCGTCATACCCAGCGAGGCGCAACATGAGGCCGGTTTCCGGGTGAAAATCGCGACTGGCGGCATAGATGCCGCCGAAGTTGATGCGGTCAACCTTTCCCGATTTGTCGGCATAGCCATAGCGGTGAAGGAATGCAGCGACGCCTTCATCCCTGTACAGGCCGCCTGTCGGCTCCGGCGTCATCAGGGTCACAGGGCTCTTTGCGCGGTAGCTGGTGAAATCACTCACTCCATATTGCTTGACTTCCCAGCCCATGAAGTCGGGATCAGCGTACCCATTCGGGGAGATGCCCAGTTCCGCCTCCAGCGTATAGCCACCGCCGTTTCGGGCGCTGTAGGGTTCCGGCACCCCTGCCCTGCCCATCTTCTGCGATGCGATCCAGCCCTTGGCATGGATGCGCCGGAGTGCCGCCAGCAGCGCTTCTTTCGGGTCGGTGCCGCCGTGGCGCAGCTTTTCCAGATCGAGGAAGATGCCGGTTGCATCGAGGCCGGGCGCAGCAGCATCAAAGGCGCGGGCAATCGGATCGTCACTGGCAACGACATGGCCCAGAACGCGGCCATCCGGGCAGATGCCGAAAAACAGCACCCGGCCTTCGTCACGCGATTTCATCAAGACATTCGGCGCGCGCTCAGCCCCGCGCAGGAAACCGGACATCCGCACTTCGGGGTATTTCGGATAGAGGATCAGCTGCGCGTCGGGCGCGGGCGACAGGCCGTCGTCATCAAGCCAGAAGAAGCGCACCATTGCTTTCGCCCTGTCGCGCACGCTGCCAGCCCGGCTGCTGTCGTCACTCTCGACCGGACCATGCGGAATGATGTTCAGCGCCCCGAAGCCACCACCCAGATAAACTTGGTTCTTTGAGTTGTCATTCGGGGCAAGCCGTTTGACATAAAACCGGGCCGCCCCATGGGCGGCCATCTGGTCAAGCAGGCGGGTAAGCGGCGCTGTCAATACATTGGCCTTCAATGCAGAATTCTTCTGCATCAGAGGACAGCCAGAGGGCCAGCGAGTCAATGACCTGCCCGGGTGGCAGACGCCCCCTGCCCTTCAGCGCACATTCCCAGACCGTGCCGCAGCGCCAGCCAGCTGCTCTGGCCGCTGCCCACGTTTCCGCGTCCCGTTCCCGGTTGCGTCCGATCTTGGCCTGCCAGAACTCTTCGCGGCTTTTCGGCCAGTGGAACATCGGGCAGTCATGGCCGTGCCAGAAGCAACCATGCACCCAGAGCAGCGCCTGATATTTCGGGAAGATCAGATCAGGCCTGCCGGGAAGTTCACGGCCCTGAATCCGGAATCGAAACCCGCGCGCATGCAGGCCTTTGCGGATGATCAACTCAGGCTTCGTGTCCCGGCCCCGGATAGCCGCCATGTTGCGGCTCCGGGTGGCGGGATCATGGACATCAGCCAACTTTGCGCAGGCCCTGCCCTTCTGTCAGTGCCAGAATATGCGGCCGCATCAGGCGGGCCACCTCGGCAAAGACCGGCACAGCGACCGAGTTGCCGAACTGCTTATAGGCCTGCGTGTCCGAGACCGGGATGCGGAAGCTGTCATCATAGCCCATCAGGCGCGCGCATTCGCGCGGTGTCAGGCGGCGCGGGTTGTTGCCCGGCCCCCTGCTGACAAGGATCTCCGATCCGTCTTTGTAGTAGCGCGCTGACAGCGTCCGCGAGATGCTGTCGCCGTCCACCAGTCCGAAACCAAAGCCGTTGCCTGCCGCTTTGTGCTTTGCCGCGTAACCTTGCAGATACTGCCAGAGCTTGTCGCTGAGCGTGTATTTGTCGCTGACCCGCGCATCCCGGCCCACGGTGAAGTGGCTTTCCGGTGCTTCCGTCCCGTTTTCTGGGTGCAGCACATCGCGCATACCGCGCCCTGCCCTGCCCGACAGCACCAGATCATCATAGGAAAACCCGGTGTTTTCGCGGAAGCCGACCATCACGATCCGCTCGCGATGCTGGGGCACAAAATTGGCAGCATCAATGATCCGGGTGTGCAGCGTGTAGCCCAGCTCTTCGGTCAGCTTGCGTCGTATCACGTCGAACGTGCGGCCTTTGTCATGGCTTTTGAGGTTCTTGACGTTCTCCAGCAGGAACGCCGCCGGGCGGTGGTGCATCAGGACGCGCAACACGTCGAAAAACAGCGTCCCCTGTGTTTCATCCTGGAACCCATGCAAGCGCCCAAGGGCGTTCTTCTTTGAGACCCCGGCGATGGAAAACGGCTGACAGGGAAAGCCCGCCACCAGCACATCATGCTCGGGGATAGCGGCGGCATCCACTTCGCGGATATCGCCAGCGATTGGCCGGTTGTCAGGGAAGTTG
>JAPLPG010000013.1:3281-3851 GCA_026400375.1 Novosphingobium sp.
GGCATGATAGGTTTTCTGGGCGAAAGCATCCCATTCAGAGGTGAAAACGCAGCGGCCCCCGGCGCTTTCCATGGCCTTGCGCAGGCCACCTATCCCGGCGAACAGGTCGATGAAGGTGAATGCCCCGTCAGACTGGGCCACCTTGTGGGCAGCAATCTGCATCTTGAGAAGGTTGATCACACCATCTCTGGGAGTTTCGTCGCCTCGTTTCCAGCGGTACAGGTGGCCTTCTGAGTACCCCAGTACCTTCGCTGCCTCAGGCACAGTCCAGCCTGTCTGCTGAATCAGCATATCAAATTCGGTCATACTGCTCGCACTCCCTGTTCCCATGTTTCTGGGAATATTTCTGACATTATGATGTTAAAAATCCCTAAACGCAAGAACAGTTCAGAAACTTTAGGGCGATACCTGAGGCCTATACTGAGCTAACCGTAAAGGTAATTCTAGCGCTAACGTTATCTTTAACTGTAAAGTTAAATATAACGTTGACTTTATTAAAGCGGCGAACCATCCTAGGCGCATGTATGTAATCACCTTCGCAAACCCGAAGGGCGGATCGGGGAAAACCAC
>JAPLPG010000194.1 GCA_026400375.1 Novosphingobium sp.
GATTGCGGCCCTTCTCGAAATCCTTGCCGACCGGGTCAATCTCTATGTGGTGATGCGCGATGAACTGGTCGCCGTAAGGCAGGCCTTTGCCACGCCGCGCAGGTCGGAAATCACTGCGCCTGCCGATGGCATCGAGGATGAAGACCTGATCGAGCGCGAGGACATGGTCGTCACCATCACACTCGACGGCTATATCAAGCGCACGCCGCTCTCCACGTTCCGCGCGCAAAATCGCGGCGGCAAGGGCCGCAGCGGCATGGCGACCAAGGAAGAAGATGCCGTGGCGACGATGTTCGTCACCAGCACACATACGCCGGTGCTGTTCTTCTCGACCGCCGGCAAGGTCTATCGCCTGAAGGTCTGGCGCCTGCCCGAAGGCGGCCCGACGACGCGCGGACGCCCCGTGGTCAACCTGCTGCCCGCACTCGACAAGGACGAGACCATCGCGACCGTCCTGCCCTTGCCCGAAGACGAGGCCGATTGGGGCAAGCTTTCGGTCGTATTCGCCACGGCCAAGGGCAACGTGCGGCGCAATTCGATGGATGCGTTTGCCAATATCCCGACCAACGGCAAGTTCGCGATGAAGTTCGAATCCGATGATGACGGCACGCCGTGCGACGACCGGCTGATCGGGGTCGCCCTGCTTGAACCGCACGACGACGTGCTTCTGGCAACGCGATCGGGCAAGGCCATCCGCTTTGCCGGGGACGAAGTCCGCGAATTCACCAGCCGCACTTCCACCGGGGTGCGCGGCATGACTCTCAAGGGCGATGACGAGGTCATCTCCTTGTCGATCCTTCACAGGGTCGGCGCGACGCCTGAAGAGCGCGAGGATTATCTCCGCTTCGCGCCATGGAAGGGCGAAAAGGAAGGCGAGCCAGCGACCGCGCCAGAGCGGATGGCCGAACTGGCCGACCGCGAGCAGTTCATCCTCACCGTCTGCGCCAACGGCTATGGCAAGCTGTCATCTGCCTATGAATATCGCCGTACCGGTCGTGGCGGACAGGGTATTACCAACATCGACAACGTGGGCCGCAACGGTCCCGTAGTGGCCAGCTTTCCCGCGACGCAGGCCGATCAGCTCATGCTCGTGACCGATCAGGCGAAGCTCATTCGCCTGCCGCTCACCACGTTGCGGGTAATCGGACGCGGCAGCGCCGGCGTGCGCCTGTTCAACGTCTCCGGCGGCGAACACGTGGTCAGCGCGGTGCGACTGGCCGAGGATGAAGCCGTCGACGAGATCGTCGTGGATAACGACGCAGGCCTTGCCGATCCGTCCGCCGACGAAGGTTCAGTGGAATGAGCGATCTTCCACTGATCGCCTACAAGGTGCTGACAGCACCACAGATGGCACAGCTGGAAGCTGACGGGACGTTCAACGGTGCTCCGATCGATTTGTCCGACGGCTACATCCATCTGTCGACCGAGGCACAGCTGACCGAGACCGTGGACAAGCATTTTGCGGGGCAAGGCGATCTGCACGTCGTCGCCGTTGACCTGGCGGTCCTTGGCGATGCGGTGAAGTGGGAACCTTCGCGCGGCGGCCAGCTGTTTCCCCACATCTATGCCGCGTTGCCGTTAAATGCGGCACTGGCCTATGGCCCGCTCGAGCGGGATGGCACCGGTCAGGTCAAGCTGCCGATTGCGAGCTGAACTCCCCCCTCGCCCGCAAGGTCGCGATCACGCCGGTGCAGATCAGGAACTGCCCGAAATAGTATAGCGGCCAGACCAGCATCCCAGGCAACGCGCTTTGCGCCAGCGGCCCCATGCGTCCAAAGATCAGCAGATCAGAGGCGACGAACATCATTGCCCCTATGCCTACGCGGTAGCGAGGGAAGCTGCTGAGCCAGGCAGCGGCGGCCATACCGGACAAACTGAGCGCATAGAGCGCGACCTCAGCCCTGCCTGTGATCTGGTAGGCAATCAGCGGAACTGCAACCAGCACGGTCAGGGCCGCGGCCTTCTGGCTTCCAGCAGGACGTTCGCGCCGGAACCGTAAGTACAGCGTGATCGCAGCGAGGTGCCCCAGCATGAAAGCCACGGCACCGCCAGAAAAGCTGATCTCCAGCACCATGTCGCCAACCGCGCATAGCCCCATGACCAGCGCCAGCAGATGGGCATTGCGTGATGGATGGTCGGCCCAGGCATAGGCCGCCAGCAATGCCGCACCCGCCCCTTTCCACGCAATCAGCCAAAGGCCAGGGACCTGACCCTTCGCAGCCAGCCAGTAGCTCGTGCCGGCTACGAGACTGGCAGCAAGCCATGGCCGTTTGTCGATCAACCCGAGCGCTGGCACTGTTTCTGCTTCCTCCTGACCTGCAGTCGGTCTTGCCGCAGCCGCGCGGCAATGCCAAGGGCATCGGTCATGACGCATCAGGTTCACATCATCGGCGGCGGCATGGCCGGAAGCGAAGCAGCGTGGCAACTTGCCCGTCGCGGGGTTCGTGTGCGGCTTTCGGAAATGCGCGGGGGCGGCGATACCACGGCTGCGCACAACAGCGATGGCCTTGCCGAGCTGGTCTGCTCCAACTCCTTCCGGTCTGACGATGACGAGAAGAACGCCGTCGGCCTGCTCCACCATGAAATGCGCCAGTGCGACAGCCTGCTTATGGCAGCTGCGGCGAAAGCCCGGGTCCCGGCGGGATCGGCGTTGGCGGTAGACCGCGACGTGTTCTCCGCCGAAGTCGAAGCCGCGTTGCGTGCCCAGCCGACACTGGAAATCGTGCGCGAGCGGGTCGACACTCTGCCGTCCGACGGTATGACAATCGTCGCTACCGGCCCTTTGACCGCGCCATCGCTGGCAACCAGCATCGGCACTGCCACCAGTGCCGATAGCCTGGCTTTCTTCGATGCCATCGCTCCGATCGTCTATCGCGATTCGATCGACATGGACGTGGCCTGGATGGCATCGCGCTGGGACAAGGGGGCCGAGGCCTCGCTTGAGATGGGCGGCGACGGGCGCGACTATATCAACTGCCCGATGACGCGGGAGCAGTACTTCGCATTCCACGAAGAACTGCTGGCGGGTGAAAAGACCGAATTCAAGGAATGGGAGGCCAACACTCCCTACTTCGACGGCTGCATGCCGGTCGAAGTCATGGCGTCACGCGGGGTGGAAACCCTGCGGTTCGGGCCGATGAAGCCGGTCGGCCTCGACAATCCGCACTGGGCCACGGCCGAACACCCGAATGGGCGCTGGCCTTATGCCGTGGTGCAGTTGCGGCAAGACAACAAGCTGGGCACGCTGTGGAACATGGTCGGCTTCCAGACAAAGCTCAAGCATGCGGAACAGGTGCGCGTCTTCCGCACGATCCCTGGGCTGGAAAACGCCGAGTTTGCGCGCCTGGGCGGGCTTCACCGCAACACCTTTCTCAACGCGCCAACCTTGCTGGACCGCCAGTTGCGGTTGAAGTCCGCGCCACACATCCGATTTGCCGGGCAGATCACCGGGTGCGAAGGCTATGTTGAAAGTGGCTCGGTGGGGCTTCTGGCCGGGCTGATGGCGGCTGCACAGATCGCCGGGCGCGACTGGACCGCGCCGCCACGGACCACCGCGCTTGGTGCGCTGCTGGCACACATCACCGGAGACGCCGAGGCTGACAGCTATCAGCCGATGAACGTAAACTTCGGGCTGTTCCCGCCACTTCTCGATGTGAAAAAGAAGGCACGCAAGGAGGCCTATACCGAACGGGCAAAGTCCGACCTGTCCGGATGGGTCAGGACCCTGTGAGGGCCTGACGATTCTCCCTTTGACCTGAACTGCGAGGAACGGCGACTATTTGCACGAACACTTCGGCTTCGGTTTGTCCTTGGGCCGGGTCGTCGCGAATTCTTCACGGGTCAGGTAAAGGTCGGCATTGCCGTCGGCGGTCTTGAATTTGTCGACGGTTGCAAACGCCCATTCCTCGAACGTCAGCAGGTTGTTGCCGTCCTGATCCAGCTTGCGGAATGCCTTGGCGCGTTGGCTGAGCATTTCAGTACGGCTGATCCGATTGTCACGATCCTTGTCGACCAGGTTGAAGCGCCGTGTTTCCTTGCCTACCGCCGTTGCTTCCGGTGGTGCGGCGCCCATCATTCCATCGACATCGGCACTGGGCAGATCTTCCGGCTCTTCCTCCGTCGCGTCAGGCACTGGAAGCACCGGCGTTTCAAAAGAGGTTTCAGCCCGGCCCTGCCACCAGAAGATACCGGCCGCGACCAGAATCAACGCGGCAAGCCCGCCCAGCAATCCGCGAATCATGACCAGATGCACTCCATATCGGAGGCAACCTAGGCGGAGCGTGTGAGCGTAGCAGCGCGAGATGGCACCGCTTTGGCAGGACCTGTAGCGAGCCTGCGAAAAGGAACACTATCATGCGCGGTTGCCAGCCCGCGAACCGCAGGCAGGTAACCGATTTCATCGCCCCAGAAGTCCCGCACGAACGATGCGATACAGATCGACAAAGGGCGTCGGTTCCCCGCCGCTTGCCTCGCGCTGTGCGAAGACCCGCAAGACAGCCAAAGGTCGCATGACACGCGGTAGCGGCGCAGGCAAAGGCTCTTGTGCTTGCGCGCGTTCAAGCTGCTTCACGGCTGCCTCGACGCTCTCGATCCGCCCTGCGCCAAGCAGATCGGCAAGAGCAACGTAGGCGGTCACCCGTGCCTTGGCGAGTTCATTTCCGCCATCTTCTCCGACGGACAGAGCTTCCCAACCGTTAACCAGCGCGGCCAGCGCGTGATGCTGGCCTTGCCACGTCCGCAGCAAAACCAGCGCTGGCTCGCTGACAGGCCAGCTAGTGGCCTCCTCGCCCAGCCTGTCACGCCACCAGGCGAGACGCAGCTGGACCATCATGGGTTCACGACCGGGGCGAGCCGCATCCGCGAGGCGTTGCTCAAGCAACAGCAACGCAGCCCACGGCCCCCTCGCCCGACGCGGTGCATATGCCAGAGCCAGGCGGTTGCGCGTTGTCAGTTCGTCGCCTGCGGCCACGTTGTCGATCTGCATTTCGGGGCCTTGTCCCTTGCACTGTAGCCGCGCCGTTACCGCATGAGGCGGCACCTTGAAATCGGCAAATGCAAAGACCGGACAACGCTAAACGAGACTCGTCGGTCGGAAACGAAATCAAGCAGACAACCAACCAACAGGTTAAACGTTTACCAAACTGCTTTTGCGGAGAATTAAGTAATTGTCGCTATCTGGCAGACATGCCCGAAGCGAAATCGCGATTTTCAAGACGGCCGGCGACCGGTTTCTCGACCACTCGACGAGTGGCGGACACCCTTGCTCGTCTGGCGCGGGATCAGCGCGGCAACGTGCTGATGATATTTGCATTTTCGATCATTCCTTTGCTGGCTCTGGTCGGATCGAGCATCGATATCGGGCGCGCCTATCTGATCGAATCGCGCTTGCAGCAGGCTTGTGATGCCGGCGTCCTGGGTGCCCGCAAGGAACTCGGCGCGATCAACAACTTCAATGCAGCAACTGACGGGGGTACCGTCGTCAGCAAGGGCAATCGCTTTTTCAACGCGAACTTCGGCGACGGGATCTACAATTCGGTGGATCGGGATTTCCAGATGGAAATCGGCGAGGGCAACACGATTAACGGCATTGCGTCAGTCGTCCTGCCGACCGATATCATGCAGATATTCGGCAAGGACGAGTTCAATATCTCGGTCAGCTGCAAGGCCGAACTTTCGGTGCCCAACACCGATATCGTCATGGCGCTCGATGTCACGGGCTCAATGGCAGAAAGCAATCCGGACGACGCGAGCCCGAAGATTTCCGTCCTCAAATCCGTGGTCAAGGATTTCTACGCGTCGATGGAAGCGACGCGCCAGCCCGAAAGCCGAATCCGCTATGGCTTTGTCCCTTATTCGACGAACGTGAACGTCGGGGCGCTGCTCAAGGACGAGTGGGTCGTGCCGCAATGGGATTATCCGTCGCGCACCCTGATCGGGACGAACAACGCTGGCAGTTTATACAGCTATTACAGCGCCGTCTCTCCGGTGTCGGGCACCTATTTCACGACCAACAGCACATTTGCCGCAACGGTGGGTGCCGGTGGCGCGCTTTCCTGCAACAAGCCTGCCGACACCTTGACGACCAGCACCGCGCTGCAATCCACGGTCACCCAGGCGGTGACCAATCCGAACGGAACGCGCACGACCAGCACCTATCTGCGCACGCGGAACGGCAACACTTATTCGGTCAGCCTTGCAGGCAACACCTGCACGCTCGCAACCACCATCTACGCCAAGTATGTCGACACCTATCGCTACATCACCGAGCCTTCGGTGGGCACCGGGTCATCATGGCAGTACAGGGATGTCACTCGGAATACGTCGGACTGGCGCACCGCATCGAACGGCTGCATCGAAGAGCGTTCGACATATGAGATCGACGATTATGACAATGTCGACCTCAGCCGGGCAATCGACCTCGATATCGACCGTGTTCCGACGGCAGGCAATCCGGCTACGCAATGGCGGCCAATGTATCCCGGCATGATCTACGAACGGGCGCGGCTTTGGAACGGCACCGGCAATTTCGAAACCGCACCGGTTGTGACGAACAGCGAATTCCTCGCCCCAGGTATTGCCGGCTTTGCCGCCTGCCCGACCGCTGCCCGCAAGTTGCAGGTCTGGAACCAGAGCGCTTTTGACACCTACATCAACAGCCTTCAGGCAGCGGGCAGCACCTATCACGATATCGGCATGATCTGGGCCGCGCGCCTCCTTACGCCAACGGGGCTGTTCGCCGCAGAGAACGCCGACGTTTCCCCCAAGCAGCGCACGACCCGGCACCTGATCTTCCTGACCGATGGCCAGACATCATCGCTCGACATCAGCTATTCATCCTATGGCGTCGAACCGATCGCGAGGCGGCGCTGGGGGCCTGGATCGTCACTTTCGCTGACCGGAACCATTGAAAAGCGGTTCTCGTTTGCGTGTGAGCAGGCAAAGAAGAAGAACATCAAGGTCTGGTTCATTGCCTTCGGCACCGATCTTAATCCGATCATGACCAACTGCGCCGGCAAGGGCCATTACTTCAAGGCCGTCAATGCTTCTGAACTGGACAAGGCCTTCAAGGAAATCGCCAAGTCCATCGGCGACCTGAGGCTCTCGCTATGAGGTCTCGCAACGCATTTCTGTCATTGCGCCAAGCCGAAGATGGCGTGGCGGCGGTCGAATTTGCGCTCATCGCACCGACGCTGGCACTGGTGCTTATGGGCCTGTTCGACATGGGCTACACGGTCTACGCCAACACCATGCTGCAGGGCGCAATGCAACGCGCAAGCCGGGCTTCGACGGTTGAAGGCGCATCGAACCTTCTGGCCGATATCGATGCTACCGTGGAGACCGAAGTCAGGCGCGTTGTTCCCGACGCAACATTCACGTTCACCCGCAAAGCCTACGCCAATTTTTCGGACGTCGGCGTTGCCGAAGATTTCAGCGACGCCAACAAGAACGGCATCTGCGATGATGGCGAGGCCTTCGAGGATGCCAACGGCAGCGGCACCTGGGACCGGGACCGTGGCGCCGCAGGCCTCGGCGGCGCGCGCGATGCCGTGCTCTATTCGGTATCCATGACCTACACCCGAAAGTTCCCCATGGCATCGTTGCTGGGCATGCCCGAAAAGGTGACCAACGAGGCAACGACCGTACTTCGCAATCAACCATATGACCTGCAGAAGAGCGTTGCCAAGATCGGGAACTGCTCATGAGGCGCCTGGCATCTCGGCTTGCGCGGGATAGATCCGGCCTCGCGGCGGTGGAAATGGCGCTTGGTCTGCCAGTCATCCTGATGCTGGGTTTGTGGGGCGCAGAGCTGGGGAACCTTGCCATCACCCACATGCGGGTAAGCCAGCTTGCCATGCAATTGGCAGACAACGGATCGCGAATAGGGGACGTATCGATGCTCGAGAATTTGAGCATCTACGAAAGCGACATCAACGATATTCTGAAAGGCGCCGATATCCAGGCAGGCCGCCTGGGCTTGTACAAGTACGGTCGCGTCGTGATCAGCAGTCTCGAGGTTGTGCCGGGCACGACCAGTCGGCAGTACATCCACTGGCAACGCTGCAAGGGCAAGCGCGCATTCAAATCGAACTTCGGCGAAGAAGGAAAAGGCCTCGACGGATCGCTTGTCGGCATGGGCCCGCCCGGTGACGAGGTAACGGCGGCCGATGGCGACGCGGTGATCTTCGTCGAAATCGAATATGCCTATCAACCGCTGGTCAGCCAGCGCTTCGTGCCCGATGCCTTGATCAGAACGACCGCCACCTTCAACGTCCGCGATGATCGCGATCTGTCGCAGATCTATCAGCGCAACCCGTCACTGCCTGATCCGGTTGCCCGTTGCTCGGTCTACGACGACGCCGTCTGAACCATGAAAAAAGGGAGCGCCGACCAACCGGCACTCCCTTTGTTCCTGGCAAGCGACCTAGGTCTGTCAGCGATAGCAGACCTTGCGCACCGCCGCCGTGATCTTGGCAGAATTGATCAGCGCCAGCTTTTCGAGGTTCGCCGCATAGGGCAGCGGCACGTCCTCATTGCAGACGCGCAGGACAGGTGCGTCGAGGTGATCGA
>JAPLPG010000221.1 GCA_026400375.1 Novosphingobium sp.
GAGGGCAAGCCGATCGACGGCGGCGGCCCCATCCACAACCGCCACGAATGGCCAGCGGGCGGCGTGCGTGCCGCCGCGCTCGACCGGTCGCCGGTGCGCGAAAGCTTCGACACCGGCGTGCGCGCGCTGAACGCGCTGACGACGTTCGGCGTGGGCCAGCGCATCGGCATCATGGCAGGGTCGGGCGTGGGCAAGTCGGTGCTGCTCGACATGATCGCCCATGGCGCGCAGGCCGAGATCGTGATCGTCGGCCTGATCGGCGAACGCGCGCGCGAAGTGTCTGATTTTGTTGAACGGCACATGCAGGGAGCCAAGCGCGAACGCTCGGTCATCGTGGCGGTGCCCGCCGACCACGCACCCAACTTGCGCATCCGCGGCGCGATGATGGCCACCGCCCTTGCCGAATATTTCCGCGCCCAGGGCAAGCAGGTACTGCTGATCATGGACAGCCTGACCCGCGTGGCCCACGCCGGGCGCGAGATCGCGCTGCTGCTGGGCGAACCGGGCGCGGCGCGCGGCTATCCGCCCTCGGCCCTTGCCACGATCACCAAGCTGGTGGAACGCGCCGGCAATTCTGCGCAGAGCGGCGGTTCGGTGACCGGCCTCTACACCGTGCTCGCCGATGGCGACAACCAGGACGATCCGGTGGTCGATACCGCGCGCTCGATCCTTGATGGACACATCGTGCTGTCGCGCGATCTGGCGCAGCGCGGGCAGTATCCGGCGATAGACATCGCCGCATCGCTGAGCCGCGTGATGAACGACATTACCGCGCCCGAACACCAGAAGGCCGCCCGCACCTTCCGCGCGCTGGTGGCGAGTTACGAGGCGAACCGCGATCTGGTGCTGATGGGCGCCTATCGCAGCGGCGCCGACCCGCAGCTTGACCGTGCGATCGCCTGCCACGAGGCGCTGACCGGCTTCATCAGCCAGCCGCAGCGCGAGATCGTGCCG
The DNA here is from genome assembly GCA_026400375.1 of Novosphingobium sp. Classification (GTDB taxonomy): domain Bacteria; phylum Pseudomonadota; class Alphaproteobacteria; order Sphingomonadales; family Sphingomonadaceae; genus Novosphingobium. The sequence goes on from JAPLPG010000221.1 coordinate 955, forward strand.
ATGGCGCCCAGCGTTGCGGCCTTGACCCAGCTGATCGGACCATGAAGGCCGAACGCGCCCGCCTTGCCCGCCTGAAGCGGCTGGAGCGCATCCGCGACATTGCCCGCCAGACGGCTCTGGCCGAAGCGGGCAAGGCCGAGGGCACGCTGGCGCAGCTGCAATCGCTGGTCGAACGCACCAGCCGCCTTTCATCCGACTATTCCGCCCGCACCGACGCGCCCGACGCGCACGGATTGCAGCAATTGCGCCACTTCGTTGCCGGGCTGGACCGCATCACCACCGGCACCCGCGCCGATGCCGACAATGCGCGGGTCATTGCCGACGCCAAGGCGCAGGAAGCCGCCGCCGCCGAGCGCCGCCGCGCCGCCGTGGAAGAGCGCGCGGCAGCGCAGGAGCGCCTGATCGCACGGAAGATCGCATCCGGATCAATCCCCGTCACCGGCAAGAAGCCATCTGGCACGGGTCTTGAATAAACAGGGTTAACACCACCGCCGGAGACCCTTGCAATGCCCGAGATTTCTGCCCTTTCCCTGCAAGCGGCGCTGACGCCGTCCGCCGCGCCAGCCGCTGCGGCACCGCTTGAAAACGCAGGAAATCCGGCAGAACCAGGCACTGCGGCCCCCGCCCCCAGCTTTGATGCCCTGCTTGCGCTTCAGGCCGCCACGCAAGGCAGCGCGCCGGCCCCTGCATCAGATTTGGCCCTGGCGCGCGATGCGACCGCCATGATCCTGCCGGACAGCGGCAAGACCTTGCCGGATGCGGCAAACCCGGTTGCCGCCCCGGCACCGGCTGGCCTGCAACAGGCCATGGCGATGCAGGCAACCTCGCGGCTCTCCGGGCCGGGCCGCAACAGTCCAGACCGCACAGGGCCAGATCGCACGGGCCCAGATCGCACGGGCCCAGATCGCACGGGCCCAGATCGCACAGGCAAGGACGAGCCTTCGGTTGCGACGCAAGCCGATGCACCGGCCGAGGAATCGCGGCTTCCCGCAAGTGACGCGCAAGTCCTGCCTCAGCCCGACATCGCACTGTTCGCCGCGATCTTTGCCGCGCCCGACCGGCTGGCAAATGCGCCAGCCCAGCCGCGTGGCGCGCCGTCTCAGGCAAAAGCGCAGCCACAAGCTGGCACCGCAGCAACGCTAACGCCCGCAACCGCGCCCACCGCCCAGGCCACGCCCGGCGCGGTGGCAGCGGCCATTGCCAGCACGGCACAGATCGAAGTGGTGGCTCCGGCCGCGCCGGTGGACTTCGGGACGTCACAAGAACTCGCCGAAACACCGGCCACTGCACCCGTCGCGCCATCTGCCGGACCATCTGGCCGCCCCGCGCCGTTCGTCCTGGGCATGCAGCCTGCGAAGGAGGCGATCACAGGCGCACCCGCCGTCCCCGCCGCCAATCTGGCCGCAGACCTCGAAACACGGATGCCTGGGCCTGCCGACGGCAGCGTGTCCGGCGCCGACCCGCTCGCCAGCGCAATCGCCATCGACGGCCCGCTGCAGGCCGAGGCCCAGCCATCGGCCGGCCCCGCCCGCGCCGAGGCGAGAGGCGAGGCCCGGGCCGAGCGCATCGACTTTGCCACGCTGGTCGACACGCTGAACCGCGCGCGCGAGGACGCATCGCCGCGCACGCTGAACGTGGCGGTGACCAATACCGATTTCGGCCGCGTATCGATGCGGTTCGACAGCAGCGATGCCGGGCTTTCGGTGGCGATGAGCGCGGCCGATCCCGGCTTTGCCCGGGCGATCACCGCCAGCAGCGAAAGCGCCGCAACATCGCCTGACACGCGCGGCCAGAATGCTCAAAACGGGCAGAACCCGGCCGACGCCAGCGCTGCCCGCCAGCAACCGGGCCAGAACCCGCAGCACCAGCAGCAGACCGCAACCGCCCGTGGCGACGGTCGCCCTTCGGCCAACGCCGCGCCGAACGCCGGTGGCGGCAATGATGCTGGCCCCGCCACCGCTTCGGCCACCGCGCCGGGCGGCGACAGCAGCATCTACGCCTGATCCTGACACCCGATCCATGAGAGAACCCCGATGAGCGACAAGGAAGAAAAGCCCAAGAAGAAGAAGGGCAAGGGCATGATGATCAAGGTCGTCGGCGCGGTGGCGCTGCTCGGCCTGGGTGGCGGCGGCGTGTTCGGGCTGGTCGCGGCCGGCGTGATCGGCGGCGGCGGCCCGCATGAAGTGATCAAGGTGGACAACAATCCCAAGCTGATCCGCAAGGGCGAGGAAGACCCCTATGCGCCGGTGGCCAAGGAAGGCGAGGGCGAAGGCGGAGCCGGAGACACCGATGGCGAGGGCGGCAGCGAATTCCGCACGATCTATTACAATTTCCCCGACGATTTCACCACCAATCTGCGCAATTCCGATGCGCTGCTCCAGCTCAACATCTCGGCCAGCACGCGCCGCGATTTTCGCGTGGTGCTGTGGATGAAGAAGCACGAGCTGGCGATCCGGTCGGCCCTGCTGATCGCGCTGGCCGACACGCCCGAGGAAGACGTGATGAGCCCCGACGGCAAGGCCCGCCTGCAAAAGCGGCTGACCGCGGTGATCAACCACGTCCTGTCCGAGAACGAGGGCTTTGGCGGCGTGGAGAACGTCTACTTCAAGACCTTCATCGTCCAGTAAGCCGCAAAGCGCCGCACCATCATGAGACCTGCCCGATAATGAAAACGGCCCGATAATGAAACCGGAACGCGCCTTTGTTGCCGAACGGGCGATCGCGCAGCACGATGCCGTGCTGCTGCGGCCTGCCCCCGATACGGCAGAGCTTGTGCCGGTGCTGGCGCGGGCGAGCGAGCGCCTGGCCAAGGCGCTGCGCGGGGCGCTGGCGCCGTTGCTGGGCGGCATCGAACCGCAGATCGAACCGGCGGCGCCGACGCGCAGCGAATATTCCGAATTCACCTGCTGGATTCCGGCGCTGGCCGCCAACAGCCTGATGCAGATCGGCAGCGCGCCGTTCCTGCTGACCGTGGCCGGCGAAAGCGTGCTGCGGCTGGTCGACCGCGCCTTTGGCGGCAGCGGTGAAGCGCCGGCATCGATGCCGAAGGAATTCCCGCTTTCAGCCGAACTGATGATCGGGCGGATCGAGAAGATCGTGGCCGCAAGCCTGTCCACGGCCCTGTCCGGCAGCGTCGGGGCGGGCGCAGGCGGACCGGCGGCTCGTCCCGATGTGCGCGCCGTGCGCCGCGATGCCAACGTGGGCCAGCTTCAGGCGATGCCGGGGACCACGCCGGTCGCGGAACTGACCCTGAAAGTGCAGGAGCAGGGCCGCAAGCCCTGGAACATTACCCTGGCCTTTCCGATGGACACGCTGACCCTGCCGCTGGCGTGGGAGGCGTTGTCCGATCCCACCGCCGTCAATGTCGGCAATCCGCATGTGATCTTCTTCGTGCC
>JAPLPG010000316.1:0-20179 GCA_026400375.1 Novosphingobium sp.
ACCACGGCGGCGCTGGTCGGCGGGCTGGTCCACGGCGGGTTGAGCGTGTTCGTCGGCCGCGTCCGCTTTGCCCTGCCGCCGCTGATTACCGGGCTTGTCGTGCTGATGATCGGCCTGTCGCTCATGCGCATCGGGGTGCAGTATTCGGCAGGCGGCGTGCCTGCCATCGGCACGCCTGCGTTCGGGGCGGGGGAAAGCTGGCTGCTGGCAGGCACGGTTGTCTTGGCAACGCTCGGCCTCAAATTCTTCGCGCGCGGCGTGTGGTCCACCGCTTCGGTGCTGCTCGGCCTGCTGGCAGGCTACGTCGTTGCGCTGGCGATGGGCCGGATATCGTTCGACACGGTAACCGCAGCACCCATCGCCATGCTGCCAAGCCCGTTCCACTTCGGCTTTGCGCTGTCGGCCTCGGCCATTCTCGGCTTCGTGCTGACCGGCTTTGTTTCCTCCATCGAATCCATCGGCGATGTCGAGGCGATCTGCGAAGGCACCGCCGGTCGCCCGGCCACGGACGCCGAACTGCAGGGCGCGGTTGCCGCCGATGGCGTGGGCACGGCGCTGGCAGCCATTTTCGGCGCGATGCCCAACACCACGTTCAGCCAGAACGTGGGCCTGATCGCCATCACCGGCATGATGAGCCGCCACGTCGTCACGCTCGGCGCGGTGTTCCTGGTGGTTTGCGGCCTGGTGCCCAAGATCGGCGCGCTCGTCACCACCATTCCCATCGAAGTGCTCGGCGGCGGGGTCATCGTTATGTTCGGCATGGTTGCCTCTGCGGCGTTGTCGATGCTCGCCGGTGTCGCCTGGAACCAGCGCAATATGCTGATCTTCGGCGTCAGCCTGTCCTTGGCGCTGGGCCTGCAACTTGAACCCGCCGCCGTGGCGCACCTGCCCGAAACCGCGCGCATCCTGCTGACATCGGGCGTCCTGCCCGCAGCCGTCGTCGCCATCGTGCTCAACCTCGTCCTGCCGAACCAGACGGCGGACGAGGCCTCCCCCTCCTTGTCTCCCGCAGAATAGCGATGCATGAACGTGCTCTCTTTTTTGCAACAAACCGTGCCGATCATTGCGTTGGATCGGTAGGGTCAGGGAGGGCATAGCCGAACCAGCATGGCCAAGCGTATCAAGTTTCCGTCGGTCGATCCCTTCCTGCTCTGGCTGGTCGGCACGGTCGTGCTCGCCAGCCTGCTCCCCGCGCGCGGCGCGGCGCTCACCGCGTTCGACATGGCCGCGGATGCTGCCATCGTGCTGCTGTTCTTCCTCCACGGCGCCAAACTCTCGCGCGAGGCGGTGCTTGCCGGGATCGGCAACTGGCGGCTCCACCTGATGACGCTGGCCTTCACTTATGCGCTGTTTCCGGTGCTCGGCCTTGCTGCGGAAAGCCTGACCGGGCTGGTCATCGATCCCTCGCTTGCGGTGGGGCTGCTGTTCCTCGCGCTGCTGCCGTCCACGGTGCAAAGCTCGATCGCGTTCACCGCCATGGCGGGCGGCAACGTGGCGGCTGCGGTGTGCAGCGCGTCGCTGTCCAACCTCGTCGGCATCGTCCTTACCCCGCTGCTGGTTGCGCTGTTCATCCATTCGAACGGCGCTGGCGGGATGGATGGTCTCGGCTCTGTCCAGAAGATCGCCACGCAATTGCTGCTGCCGTTCGTGGCCGGCCACCTGCTGCGCCCGGTCATCGGCAAGTGGATCGACAGGCACAAGAAGCTGCTCCAGCCGGTAGACCGCTCCTCGGTGCTGCTGGTGGTCTATTCGGCGTTCAGCGCGGCCGTGGCCAATGGCGTGTGGCAGCGCGTCGGGCCGTTCGACCTTGGCGTCCTGCTGGTCGCCTCGGCGGCGATCCTCGCCATCGTCATCGCGGTGAACGGCGTGGCCGCGCGCCTTGCCGGTCTCCCGCGCGAGGATGCCATCGTCCTGCTGTTCTGCGGCTCGAAGAAGAGCCTGGTATCCGGCGTACCGATGGCAGGCGCGCTGTTTGCCCCGGCACAAGTGGGCATGGTGATCCTGCCGTTGATGATCTTCCACCAATTGCAACTGTTCGTCTGCGCCTGGCTGGCCGGGCGCGATCGGGCCGAAGGCGAAGCCGCTGCCGCACCGCTGCCTCCGCAGGGAGAGGCGGCAGCCCTGGCCCGTGCCGAAGCCATCGGCCTGCCGATCCCGGAAGAATGCCGCCCCGGCGTTGCCGCCAATCTTGACCTGCTCACCCGCCACGCCAGAAATCTGGAAGGCGACGGCGACACATGAAGACCGCGTCTGCCATCGCTGCCGCCGTCCGGGCGGGCAAGGTCACCGCCACGACGCTGGCCGAGGCAGCGATTGCAGCGCTGAAGTCCGATGCCCACGTCGCCGTCACGCGCGTGCTGGTGCAACGCGCGCTGGCCGATGCTGCGGCTGTCGACGCCAAAGTCGCCAGCGGCCAGGACGCAGGACCGCTCGCCGGCGTGCCTTATGGCGTCAAGGACCTGTTCGATGTGGCAGGCCTGACGACCACCGCCGGGTCGGCCGTCCATGCCAAGCCTGCGCCTGCCACCGCGGACGCCGAAGCCATACGCCGCCTTCAGGCCGCCGGGGCCGTGCTGACGGCCACGCTCAACATGGACGAATTCGCCTACGGGTTTGCCACCATCAACGCCACCCACGGCACCACGCGCAACCCGCACGATCCGGCGCGCCTTGCCGGAGGCTCGTCTGGCGGCAGCGCGGCGATCGTCGCCGCCGGGGTCCTGCCCTTCGCGCTGGGATCGGACACCAACGGTTCGATCCGCGTGCCCGCCAGCCTCTGCGGCGTTTACGGCCTCAAGCCCGCCCATGCCTCGCTTCCGCTGTCCGGCACGTTCCCCTTTGCCGAAAGCTTCGACGACATCGGCCCGTTCACCGCCAGCCTTGAAGACATGGCGCTGGTCTGGGGCGTTTTGCGGGGCGAACCCGTGCCCCCGTCAGCCGGCAGCATCCGCATCGCCCGCCTGTCAGGCCGCTTCCGTGAAAACGCCGACCCGGCGCAGCTTGCCGCCATCGATGCCATCGCGCCTGACGCTCCGCTGCTCGAACTGCCGGATATCGCCCGCGCCCGCAGCGCCGCGTTCCTGATCACCGCCTGTGAAGGCGGCAGCCTGCATCGCGGAACGCTGGCCACAAGCGCGCTTGCCTATGACCCTGCGGTGCGCGACCGGTTGATCGCAGGCGCGCTGTTGCCGGAAGAACTTCATGCAAAGGCAATGGCTTTCCGCGCGAACTTCCTGTCCCGCGTGAACCGGCTGATCGCCGATTTCGATGTGCTGCTGGCACCGGCCGCGCCTTGCACGGCGCCCCTGATCGCAGACCCGCGCATCATGATCGACGGTGCGCTCAGCCCGGCTCGCGCGGACCTTGGCATTCACACGCAGCCGATCACCTTCACCGCCTTGCCATCACTGACAGTGCCGCTGCGCCGCCCCGGCCAATTGCCGCTGGGGTTGCAACTGATCGGCAAGCCCGGTGGCGAGGGGGCCTTGCTGGCGCTGGCGGCGCGGCTTGAAATCGATGGAATTACCGGCGTCACCGCGCCGGAATGCATGGTCACGGGGGAACTGACATGACGGGGGCAACGCCAGCCGAGGCTACCATACCGCAAGAAGCGGGCCTGCTCGAACGCCATTTCAGGATGCGCGAACGCGGCAGCAACACGCGGACAGAAGTTCTGGCAGGCTTCACCACTTTCCTGACCATGGCCTATATCGTGCTCGTCAACCCGGCGATCCTGGGGCAGGCGGGCTTGCCGGTGGCCTCGGTCGCGGCGGCCACCTGCTTTGCTGCCGCCTTCGCCTCGATCCTGATGGGCATGGTCGCCAACACGCCGCTGGCGCTGGCCCCGGGCATGGGCCTGAACGCCTATTTCAGCTTCACCGTGGTGCAGCAGATGGGCGTGCCCTGGCCGGTGGCGCTGGGCTGCGTGTTCATTTCGGGCGTCGCCTTCCTGATCCTGACGCTGACAGGCGTGCGCCAGCTGATCGTCTCGGTCGTGCCACAGCATCTGTTTGCCGCTGTCGCTGGTGGAATCGGCCTGTTCATCGGCTTTATCGGGCTGAAGTATGCAGGGATCGTCGTGGCCAACCCCGCCACGTTCGTCGGCCTTGGCAGCGTGACCCAGCCGGGCCCCGCGCTGGCGCTGTTCGGCCTTGTCGTCATCGGCACCCTATCTGTGTGGAATGTCCGCGCTGCCATGCTGATCGGCATCGTGCTGACCACCATCGCCGCCTGGCTGACCGGCCAGACGACCGCCCCGACCGAACCCTACAGCCTTGCTGCGCTCACGGGCACCGCGTTCCAGCTCGATATTGCAGGTGTGTTCGGCCTTTCCGGCCGGCAAGGCATAGGCCTTCTGGAAATTCTGTTCGTGTTCCTGTTCGTCGATCTGTTCGACAATATCGGCACGCTGGTCGCCGTCACCAAGCGCGCCGGATTGATGGACGCTGCGGGCAGGATTCCCGGCCTCAATCGCATCCTGATGACCGATGCCGTAGCCACCATGGTCGGCGCGATGGCGGGCACCAGCACGGTTACCAGCTATGTCGAAAGCGCCGCCGGCGTGCAGGCGGGCGGGCGCACTGGTCTCACCGCCGTGGTCTGCGGCTTGCTGTTCTTCGCCACGATGTTCGTCGCCCCTTATGCGCAACTGGTGCCGCTTGCCGCCACCGCGCCCGCGCTGGTCGTGGTTGGCGGGCTGATGCTGCTGCCGCTGACCGAGGTGGATTGGGAGGACCCGATGGCCGCGATCCCGGCCTTCCTGACTGTCGCGATGATCCCGCTGACGTTTTCCATCGCCAATGGCCTCGCCTTCGGCATCACCGCCCACGCCGCGCTCAAGCTGTTGAAGGGCAAGGCGAGCTCCAAGGACTGGTTCCTGTTCCTTCTTGCCGGACTGTTCGTGGTCCGCTTCGTCTGGATGGCCGCCGCATGATCCGCAAGATTGCCTTTATCCTTGCCGCCCTGCTGCTTCCGGCCACCGCACAAGCGCAAAAGCTGGATGATACGCCGCGCACCGTGGTGATGACCGCATTTCGCCCTGAATGGAACGCGCTGGTCGGAACCGTGAAAGACGCCAGGGAGCATTCGATCAACGGCGGCACGTTCCTCACCGGCACGATGGAGGGCAAGCCGGTGGTGCTGATGCAAAGCGGGGTCAGCGTGGTCAATGCGGCCATGAACACGCAACTGGTGCTGGACCGCTTCACGGTAAAACGCATCGTCTTTTCAGGCATTGCAGGCGGGGTAGACCCGAAGCTGTCTATCGGCGATGTGATCGTGGCCGAAGACTGGGGCCAGTATCTCGAAGCCTCGTTCGCCCGGAAAACAAAAGCCGGCTGGATGCCACCCGATCAGGGCAGCGCCGAAAGCCCGGCCAACTGGTTCTTCATCTTCCCGCGCGGTACGGTCATGGCCAACGCTACCACGCCGCCAAAGCGCATCTATCGCGTGCCGGTTGATCCCGCCCTGCTCGATCTCGCGCGCAAGGTGGTGCCCACGGTCACGCTCGAACGCTGCGTGCCGCCATCGGAAAAGATGCTGGCCGGATCGGAACTGTGCTTGCCGCGCACGCCCCGGATCGATGTTGGCGGAACCGGCGTCACGGCGGGCATCTATGCCGACAATGCCGAATTCCGCATCTATCTGCACAAGGCGTGGAAGGCCCGCGTGCTCGACATGGAAAGCGCAGCGGTGATGCAGGTCGCCTACAGCAACACGATCCCGGCCATCGTCTTTCGCAGCCTGTCCGACCTTGCCGGAGGCGATCAGCACAAGAACATGGAAGACACCTTCGAACACCTCGCCTCGGTCAATTCCGCCCACGTCGTGCGCGCCTATCTCGCCGCTCTGCCGGACTGATCGCGATGACCTTGCGCACCGTCACCGGATCGAAAGGCATGGTCACCGCGCCGCACTGGCTGGCGGCGGAGGCGGGTCTTGCGGTGCTGCAGGACGGCGGCAACGCGGTGGAAGCGACTGTCGCGGTCGCCGCGTGCCTCGCCGTGGTCTATCCGCACATGACCGGGATCGGCGGCGATGGGTTCTGGTTGATCGATCCCGGGCCGGGTAGCCAGGTCTATACGATCCACGGTTGCGGCGGTGCGGCGGCAAGGGCGGATCTTTCGCTCTATGCCGGGGTAGAAGCGGTTCCCACGCGCGGACCGCTGGCGGCAAACACCGTGGCGGGGACGGTCTCGGGCTGGGCCGCGGCACTGGACAGCGTGGCCAGCACCTTGCCGCTCGGAAGACTGCTGCGTGATGCCATCGGCCATGCCGAAACCGGCGTGACGGTAACGGCTGGCGGCGCGCAGGTTGCAGCGGCCAAGGGGGCGGAACTGCGCTGCCAGCCCGGCGCCTATGCTGCGACGTTCGAGCCGGATGGGCGTCCGCTGCAGGCCGGAGAAACCCTGCGCCAACCCCTGCTGGCCGAAACCTTGCGCACCCTTGCGCGCGACGGGCTCGACAGCTTCTATCGCGGGGCGCTGGCAGAACGGATTGCGGCGGACCTGGCCGAAGTGGGCAGCCCGGTCTCGCAGGATGACCTTGCGGCGCACGACGCGTGGTTCCGCGATCCGCTGCACACCAGACTCCGTGACGCGATGCTCTATAACAGCGCACCGCCCACCCAGGGTTTTGCCTCACTGACGATCCTTGCCCTGTTCGACCGGCTGGCGGCCCATGCGGCCGATGGCATCGATCATGTCCACGGACTGGTTGAGGCGACCAAGCAGGCCTTCCTGCTACGCGATGTTCACGTCGGCGATCCGGCCTATCATGAATTTGATTGGCAAGGTCTGCTGTCCGATCCAGCCGCACTCGATGGGCTGGCGGCGCGGATCGATCCAGCCAGAGCGCTGCCTTGGCCACAGCCGCCGCAATGGGGCGATACCTGCTGGTTCGGCGCAGCAGACAGTGAAGGCCGCGTCGTCAGCGCCATCCAGTCGACCTACTTCGAGTTCGGATCGGGGCTGGTCCTGCCGAAAACCGGGATCACCTGGCAGAACCGGGGCAGCAGCTTCCGCTTGGCAAACAGCGGCTGGAACGCATTGAAACCTGGGCGAAAACCGTTCCACACGCTCAACCCCGCGCTGGCCCGCTTCGATGACGGGCGGGTCATGGCATACGGCACGATGGGCGGCGAAGGCCAGCCGCAGACGCAGGCCGCGCTGTTCAGCCGCTATGCCCGGTTCGGTGCCGACCTGCAGTCCGCCATCGCCGCGCCGCGCTGGCTGCTCGGGCGGACATGGGGCGAACAGTCGACCACGCTGAAACTGGAAGATGGTTTCGATTCAGGACTTTATGACGCGCTTTTGCGCGCTGGTCACGATGTCGAGCGGGTGGGTCCGCTCACTGCCATGATGGGCCATGCCGGGGCCATCGTGCGCCACGCCGACGGGCGGCTGGAAGGCGCGACCGATCCCCGCAGCGATGGCGGGGTGGCGGCATGGTAACCGCGCAAACCTTGAGCGAATTCAAGGCCGTCTCCCGGTGCGAAGAGCTTGCCTGCCCGCCCTTCAGCGATGCCGACACCAGCCTGACGCGCACCTATCTGTCCCCCGCCTACCTCGCGGCGCAAGAGCGGCTGGCGCAGTGGATGGCGCAAGCCGGGATGAGCGTGCGCCGCGATGCCGCGATGAACTTGATCGGGCGCTACGAAGGCACCGCGCCCGATGCCCCGGCGCTGATCATCGGCAGCCATCTCGATAGCGTGCGCAATGCCGGTCACTACGATGGCCCGCTTGGGATTATGCTGGGAATTGAGGCGGTTGCGGTGCTTTCTTCAGGTCGCACGCGCATGCCCTTTGCCATCGAGGTCTATGCCTTTGGAGATGAGGAAGGATCGCGCTTTCCCGCCGCGATGCTGACCAGCCGTGCCGTCGCCGGAACGCTCGATCCCGCCGCGCTCGACGTGGCCGACCGCGATGGTGTGAAGCTGGCGGAACTGGTTGATATTGCAGCCTATCCCACCGCCGCCCGCCACCCGGATTCGGTGGTTTGCTATCTTGAGGCGCATATCGAGCAGGGCCCGGTGCTGGAGGCGCAAGGGCTGGCGGTGGGCACGGTGACGGGGATTGCCGCGCAATTGCGCTACGAGATCACGGTGGGGGGAATCGCGGGTCACGCCGGCACCACGGCGATGGATCTGCGCCGCGATGCGGTGGCCGGAATGGCCCAGATGGTTCTTGCCGCCGAAAACGTCGCCCGGGCGGGGCCAGCGGATCTTGTTGCCACCGTAGGTGTCGTTCAGGTGCATCTAGGTGCACCTAACGTCGTTCCGGGACAATGCAGCTTCACGCTGGACGTGCGCGCCGGGGACGCGCTGCGCCGCGATGCGGCTGCCGATGAGATCCTGCGTCTTTTTCGAGAGATAGCCAACGTTCGTGACCTTGGCCTGGCCGTGCGGATGGTCCATGATCTGCCCGCCAGCCCGTGCGATCCGGCGCTGATGGACCTGCTCGACAATGCCACGGTTGCAATCGGCCAAACGCCGTTCCGCCTCGTCTCCGGCGCAGGCCATGATGCGATGATCATGGCCGCGCTCTGCCCCACCGCGATGCTGTTCGTCCGCTGCCGGGGCGGGGTCAGCCACAATCCTGCCGAACATGTCGATCCTGCCGATGCGCAAGTGGCGCTGCGGGTCATGCTCGGCTTCATCCAGCAACTGGGAGCCAGATTTGAGCCCGCTTGATCCAACCCTGTTCGGCGAGATCGACCCCCCGCAGCGCCTGCTGATGGGGCCGGGGCCGGTCAACGCCCATCCGCGCGTGCTGCGGGCGATGGCGGCAGACCTGCTGGGCCAGTTCGATCCGGAGATGACCGGGTTCATGAACCAGGTCATGGCGCTCTACCGCCCGGTGTTCGGCACGTGGAACCAGTGGACGATGCTGATCAACGGCACCGCGCGCGCGGCGATCGAGGCTGCGCTGGTCAGTCTGGTCGAACCCGGCGACACGGTGCTGGTGGTGAACTTCGGACGCTTCGGCCTGCTCCTGACCGAAATCCTCGGCCGCATCGGCGCCAAGGTGGAGCAGGTGAGCGCGCCGTGGGGCGAGGTCGTGCCGTTCGAGGCGATTGCCGCGGCGGTTGAGCGGTGCGCGCCCAAGGTGGTGGCGACCGTGCATGGCGATACCTCGACGACGATGGCGCAGCCGATGGAAGGGCTCGGCGCGCTGTGCAAGGCAGCGGGGGCCTACCTCTATGTGGATGCCTGCGCGACGCTGGGCGGCATGGAAATCGCGGCCGATCGGTGGGGTGCCGACGTGGTGACGGCGGGCCTGCAGAAGTGCCTGGGCGGGCCATCGGGCAGCGCGCCGATCACGATTTCCGATCGCGCCGCTGACCGCATACTGGCGCGGCGGCATGTGGAGCAGGGCATCCGGCGTGACGATATCGCGGACGGCGCAGGGCCGCGCATCGCATCGAACTACTTCGATCTGGCGATGATCATGGACTACTGGTCGGACAAGCGGCTGAACCATCACACCGAAGCGACATCAATGCTTTACGCGGCGCGCGAATGTGCCCGCGTGGCGCTGGGCGAGGGGCTGGAGGCGCGGTTTGCACGCCATCGCAAGGCAGGTGCGGCAATGACGGCGGGCCTGCGCGCGATGGGGCTGACGGTGTTCGGCGACGATGCCCACCGCATGACCAACGTGACGGGCGTCTACATCCCCGAAGCCATCGATGGCGAGGCGATCCGCATGATGATGCGCGATCACTTCGAAATCGAGATCGGCACCGCATTCGGCCCGCTGCAAGGCAGGATCTGGCGGCTGGGCGCGATGGGTTACAACGCGATGCTGCACAAGGTGCTGCTGACCCTTGGCGCATTGGAGGCCTGCCTGAAGGCGCAAGGCTTCACCCTGCCGCTGGGCGAGGCGGTCCCTGCGGCGCTGGCGGCGTGGGAGGCGGCATGAGCGGCCTGCGCGATCTGATCGGTTACGGCGCCAATCCCCCGGCCGCGCAATGGCCGGGCGGGGCGCGGGTAGCCGTGCAGTTCGTGATAAATTACGAGGAAGGCTCGGAAAACTCCGTGCTGAATGGTGACAAGGGATCGGAAGCGTTCCTTTCGGACATGGTCGGTGCGGCCACCCATCCAGCGCGGGCGATGGCGATGGAAAGCCTTTACGAATACGGCAGCCGCGCCGGGTTCTGGCGGCTGCACCGGCTGTTTGCCGAGCGGCAGGTGCCGGTCACGGTATTCGGCGTGGCAGCGGCGATGGAGATGAACCCGGCGGCGGTCGAGGCGATGCTGGAGGCCGGGTGGGAAGTGGCGAGCCACGGTTATCGCTGGATCGACTACCAATACGTGCCCGCAGACGTGGAGCGCGAGCATATTGCCGCGGCCATCGCACTGCATACACGGTTGACGGGGGAACGCCCGCTGGGCTGGTATCAGGGGCGCACCTCGCCCAACACCGCGCGGCTGGTGGCGGAGGAGGGCGGCTTTGCCTACGATGCCGACAGCTATGCCGACGACTTGCCTTATTGGGACGCGCGCCACGGCAGGCCGCAACTGATCGTTCCCTATTCGCTCGACGCCAACGACATGAAGATGGTGGCGCTCAACGGCTTTACCGAAGGCGATCAGTTTTTCAGGTACTTGCGTGACACTTTTGAGCAATTGCGCGAGGAAGGCGGGCGAATGATGTCGATCGGCCTGCATGGGCGCATCGCCGGCAAGCCGGGGCGGGCGCGAGCGGTGGCGCGGTTCCTCGACCATGTGATCGAAAGTGGCGATGCGTGGATTGCGCGGCGGATCGACATCGCGCGGCACTGGCTGGCACGGCACCCCTATGCGGGAGGTGCGGCGTGACAGTGGACGACCCGGTGCTGCTGGCCGAAGTCACTGCGGCGTTTCAGGCCTATGAGCGGGCGCTGATGGCAGACGATCTGCCAGCGATGGACGCGCTGTTCCACGATGCGCCCACGACCAACCGCTTCGGCGTGGGCGAAGTGCTGTGGGGGATGGAAGCCATCCGCGCGTTCCGCAAGGGGCGCGGCGGATCGCCGCAGCGAAGGCTGGGGAAGGTGGCCATCACGGTCTATGGCACCGGGTTTGCCACGGCGGACGCCGAATTCTTCCGCGAGGGGAGCGATCAGCGCGGGCGGCAGAGCCAGGCCTGGGTGAAGTTTGCCGATGGCTGGAGGGTCGTCTCCGCGCATGTCAGCCTTGAGGGGACCGGTTCGTGACCGCGCTGTTCGAACATAGCCCATGGATCGAAGCCCGCGCCGATGCGAGTCCCTCCAGCGGCGATCGCCATGCCGATCTGATGGCGGTGGTGCACCAGGCTTCGGCCGAGGAGCAACTGGCGCTGATCCGCGCGCACCCCGAACTTGCCGGCAAGGCGGCCATCGACCGCACGTTGACCGAGGCTTCGGCGGCAGAACAAGCCAGCGCCGGGCTCGATCGGTTGAGCGAGGCGGAATTCGCGCAGTTCCACGAACTGAACGCGGCCTATCGCAAACGGTTCGGCTTTCCCTTCATCATCTGTGTGCGATTGACCGACAAGGCGGGCATTCTGGCCGCAATGCAGGCCCGGCTGGACAATGACCGTGAGACCGAGATCGCCACGGCCATCGCGCAGATCGGCGAGATCGTGCGCCTCAGGCTGGAGGATGCGCGATGAGCGTTGACTGGGGCGAATGGCTGAACCTGGCGATCCGCTGGTTTCACCTGACCGCGGGCATCGCCTGGATCGGATCGTCGTTCTATTTCGTCTGGCTCGACAACCATCTTGTGCCGCCCAAGGAAGGCGAGGCGAGCGGAGAGGTGTGGTCGGTCCACGGCGGCGGGTTCTATCACAAGCAGAAATATGCGGTGGCCCCGGCCAAGATGCCGGAGGACCTGCACTGGTTCAAATGGGAGGCCTATACCACCTGGATCACCGGCTTTTCGCTGCTGGTCCTGATCTACTGGGTAGGGGCGGACAGCTTTCTGATCGATCCGGCCAAGGCGCGGCTTTCGCAAGGCGCGGCAATCGGGATCGGCGCGGCAGCGCTGGTCGTGGGCTGGGTCGTCTATGACGCGTTGTGCCGATTGCCTTTGGGGCGGGACAACCGGGTGCTGGGGGCTGTGTGGTTTGCGTTCCTGGTGCTGGCGGCATGGGGCCTCGACCTAGTGTTCAACGCCCGCGGGGCCTATCTGCACGTCGGCGCGATGATCGGCACGGTGATGGTCGCCAACGTGTTCTTCGTGATCATCCCCAACCAGCGCAAGGCGGTGTCCCAGCTGATGCGGGGGGAAGCGCCCGATCCCGCGCTGGGCAAGGCGGGCAAGCAGCGTTCGGTCCACAACAATTACATGACCTTGCCGGTGCTGTTCATCATGATCAGCCACCATTACGCGATGACGTTTGGCGCCGCGCGGCCATGGCTGGTGCTGGCGCTGCTGGGCCTCACCGGGGTTGCCGTGCGCCATGTCTTCAACTTGCGCCATCAGGGCAGGAAGACCGGCCGGGCGATGGTGGTGGCAGGCGTCATGGCGCTGATGAGCGTGACCTATGTTTCGGCAGAGAAGGCGACCTTGCCGGTGGTGGCGCAACTGGCGCAGACATCGCAGCAACCCGCGACATGGGCCAGCGTGCAGCCGATCTTCCAGAAGCATTGCACCAGTTGCCACGCTGCCCGGCCGACCAGCGCGGCCTTCACCGCGCCGCCACTGGGCGTCATGCTCGACAGTCACGATCATGCCCGTGCCGCCGCCGGGCGGGTGCAGAAAGTGGCGGGCGACGCCGAAATCATGCCGTTGGGCAACATGACGGGCATGACCCGCGCCGAGCGCGATACGCTGGGCCGCTGGATTGCCGCAGGAGCACCGCAATGACCACGCTGACCACGCATGTGCTGGACACGATGCACGGATTGCCTGCCAGCGAAGTGAAGCTGCGGCTGGAGGACAAGGCGGGGATGGTGCTCTATGCCGGCGTGACCAATGGCGACGGGCGCTGTCCCGGCCTGATCGAGGCGGTGCCGGACCTTGCGCCGGGGAACTATGCGCTGGTCTTTGCGGTGGCGGATTACTTCAGGGGCATGGGCGTAAGCTTGCCGGAGCCGCCATTCCTGGACGAGGTACGGATCGCCTTCGGGCTGGGCGATGAAGGCCATTATCACGTGCCGCTGCTGGTATCGCCCTTTGCCTATTCGACCTATCGGGGAAGCTGAGCCATGAGCGTGCGGTTTCTGCTGGATGGCGAAGTGATCGAGATTGCCGACTGCGATCCGACCGGGACTTTGCTGGAATACCTGCGCGGCACGCTGCGCCGGACCGGCACCAAGGAAGGCTGCGCCGAGGGCGATTGCGGGGCCTGCACGGTGCTGCTGGGCGAGGCCGTTGGCGCCGCCGTGCAATGGCGCGCGGTCAACGCCTGCATCGCGTTTCTGCCGATGATCCACGGCAAGGCGCTGATGACGGTCGAAAGCCTGGCGCGCGGGGGAGCGCTCAACCCGTTGCAGGCCTGCATGGCGGCAAACGGCAGTTCGCAGTGCGGGTTCTGCACGCCAGGCTTCGTGATGTCGCTTCACGGGCGGGCGATTGGCGCTCTGGGGAGCGATCTGCCGGTGGCTGACGTGATCGCGGGCAATCTGTGCCGCTGCACCGGCTACGGGCCGATTGTGGAGGCGGGGGAGCAGGTTTCGCATTTGCCGCAGGACGATGCGGCTGTCGCAACGGCCCTGGCCGGGCTGGGTGGCAATGCCAGCGGCACTTTCGAAGGCAGGCAATGGTTTGCGCCGCGTTCTTCCGAAGCCCTGGCCGCCATTCTGGCAGAGCACCCCGGTGCGCGGATCGTGGCGGGGGCGACCGATGTGGGCCTGTGGGTGACCAAGGGCCTGCGCGATCTGGGCACCGTGGTGTTCATCGGCGATGTGGCTGATCTCAAGCAGATCGAGGAGACGCCCCAGGGTCTGCGCATCGGGGCGGGCGTGCGCTATGCCGAGGCGCATGGGGCGCTTGCCCGGCTGCACCCCGATATGGGCGAGCTGGTGCGGCGCATCGGCGGCTTGCAGGTGCGCAATTCGGCCACGGTCTGCGGCAATATCGCCAACGGATCACCCATCGGCGATGGCCCGCCCGCGCTGATTGCGCTGGGGGCAGAACTGACGCTGCGGTCTGCGGTGGGGCGGCGGACCATGGCGCTGGAGGACTATTTCCTCGATTACGGCAAGCAGGATCGGCAGCCCGGCGAGTTCGTCGAAAGCGTTTTCGTGCCGCGTCCCGCAGCGGCTGCGGTGGTGCACATTTCCAAGCTCTCGCGCCGGTTTGACAGCGATATTTCGGCGGTGCTGGGAGCCTTTGCGCTGACCGTGGAGGACGGGACTATCACGACGGCGCGGGTGGCGTTCGGAGGAATGGCTGCCACGCCCCGGCGTGCGCCGGGATGCGAGGCGGCTTTGACCGGACAGCCGTTCGGGCAAGCCACGATTGCCGCTGCGGCAGAGGCCCTGCGCGATGATTTTCAGCCGCTTTCCGACGTGCGCGGAACATCGGCTTATCGCATCCAGGCGGCCTCGGCACTGCTGTGGCGGATGTGGCAGCGCGAACAGGGCGTTGCCGTGTCGGTGCTGAACGTGGAGGCCTGCTGATGGCGCAGGCCGATCCGCTTTGGCCTGCAGACGCCAAGCCTTCGCACCCGCATGACAGCGCGCACCTGCACGTGGCGGGGCTGGCGCGATACGTCGATGACGAGCCGGAGGCGCCAGGGACGTTGCATCTGGCCTTCGGACTATGGGCGCGCATCGTGGGCATGGACCTTCGCGCGGTGCGCGACTTTCCGGGCGTGGTCGCGGTCTATACTGCTGGTGATATCCCCGGCGAAAACAACGTGGGACCCATCGCGCACGATGACCGCGTGCTGGCCGATGGCGAGGTGGTCAGCCACGGGCAGCCGATGTTCCTCGTGGCGGCAGAAACGCGCTTAGCGGCGCGCAAGGCGGCTCGGCTGGGGAAGATCGACTACGAACCGCTGGAGGCAGCGATCACCGTGGCGCAGGCCCGCGCGGCGGGCGCGCGGATCGAGGCCGACCAGCGCATGGCGCAGGGGGACGCGGAGGCGGCGCTGGCAGCCGCACCGCACCGGTTGACGGGCCGTCTGAAGATCGGGGCGCAGGATCATTTCTATTTGGAAGGCCAGGTTTCGCACGCGCGGGTGGGCGAGGACGGCCAGATTCACGTCGTCTCGTCCAGCCAGCATCCCAGCGAGGTGCAGCATCTGGTGGCGCTGCTGCTGAACAAGCCGAGCGCGGACGTGACCGTGGAAGTGCGGCGGATGGGCGGGGCATTCGGCGGGAAGGAAAGCCAAGCGGCGCTGTTTGCAGCGGCAGCGGCGCTGGTCGCGCATCACACCGGACGGCCGGCGAAATTCCGCTGCGACCGGGACGATGACATGATCGTCACCGGCAAGCGCCATGACTTCGAGGTCGATTACGAGGTCGGCCACGACGATGCGGGCCGGCTGACGGCGGTCAGGCTGCGCTTCGGCGGGCGCTGCGGGGCGACGATGGACCTTTCGCCCGGCATCAACGACCGCACGATGTTCCATGCCGACAACTGCTATTTCCTGCCCGATGTGGAGATCCTGTCGGAGCGGCTGAAGACCAACACCGTATCGGCCACGGCCTTTCGCGGCTTCGGCGGGCCGCAGGGCATGCTGGCGATCGAGCGGGTGTGCGATCACGTGGCGGCGCGGCTCGGGCTTGATCCGCTGGAGGTGCGGGCGCGCAACCTTTACGGGCCGGGGCGTGAAGTGACGCCTTATGGCATGAGGCTGGAAGACAACATCGCGCCGCAACTGGTTGCCAGGCTTCGGGAAACGTCGCGCTACGACGCGCGGCGCGAGGCGATTGCCGCGTTCAACGCCGGCAATCCGGTGTTGAAAAAGGGCCTTGCGCTGACGCCGGTGAAGTTCGGCATCAGCTTTACCACCACGCACCTCAACCAGGCGGGCGCGCTGGTCCACGTCTATGCCGATGGGTCGATCCAGGTGAACCACGGCGGGACGGAGATGGGGCAGGGGCTCTACATCAAGGTCGCGCAGATCGTGGCCGACGTCTTTGCGGTGCCGGTGGGGCAGGTGCGGATCACGGCGACGCGGACCGACAAGGTGCCCAATACCTCGGCCACGGCGGCATCATCGGGCGCTGACCTCAACGGGATGGCGGCGCATCATGCGGCCATGGCGATCCGCGAGCGAATGGCGGCGTTTCTGGCGCGGACGCTCGGCAGCGAGGTGGCGTTCACGCCGGACGGCGTCGTGGCTGGCGACACGCGGATGAGCTTTGCCGAGGCGGCGCGCAAGGTGCATGTCGGCCGCATATCGCTGTCCTCGACCGGCTTCTATGCCACGCCCGAGATCGAATATGATCGGCCCACGCACAAGGGCCGTCCGTTCTATTACTTCGCCTATGGCGCGGCGGTTTGCGAAGTGGTCGTTGATACGCTGACCGGGGAGCACAAGGTGCTGGCCGTCGATATCCTGCACGATGTCGGCCGCTCGCTGAACCCGGCGATCGATCGGGGGCAGATCGAGGGCGGGTTCGTCCAGGGGCAGGGCTGGCTGACCACCGAAGTGGTGGAGTTGGATGCCAAGGGCCGCCTGCTCAACCATTCGCCCGCGACCTATAAAGTGCCGACCGCTTCGGACCGGCCGAGGCGGCTGCGCATCGATTTGTGGGAGGGCGAGAACGCCAAGCCGACGATCCACCGATCGAAAGCGGTGGGCGAGCCGCCGCTGATGCTGGCCAATTCGGTGTTCTGCGCCATCAGCGCCGCCATTGCCGCGACCAATCCGGAGCGGCGCGAACTGCCGCCGCTCGATGCTCCGGCTACGCCGGAATCCGTGCTGCGCGCGATTGCGGCGCACCGGGGGCACTGATGGACTGGCTCGATCACTTGCGGTCGGTGCCAGCGGGTACAGTGCCGATGGCGATGATCAGCGTGTTGGCGACCGAAGGCTCCGCACCGCGCGGGGCGGGCACGCGGATGCTGGTAACGGCGCAGGCAGAGCATGGCACGATCGGCGGCGGCGCGCTGGAGTATCGCGCCGTGGAACAGGCGCGAGCCGTGCTGGCGCATCCGCCGGGCACCTGGCGCGTGCAGGACTATCCGCTCGGCCCGCTGCTGGGCCAATGCTGCGGCGGCAGGGTGCGCGTGCTGGTGGAGCATGTCGATCGCGATGCGCTGGGCTGGCTGGACGATGCCGGGGACGGCCGCGTGCTGATCAGCCAACTGAAAGCCGGTGCGATCCAGCGCCACGTGACCGATGGACCGGCCGCGCCGCTTTCGGCGCGGGGGGACCGCCCGCGTGAGGGTTCGCGTCTGGCCGAGTTGATCGGTCCGCCGCGCCGCCCGATCTATCTGTTCGGCGCAGGCCACGTGGGGCAGGCTATCGCGCGGCATATCGCCGGCCTGCCGATGCGATTGGCGTGGTTCGATACGCGCCCGCTGTTCGAGACGATCGATGGCGTGACGGTGGTGCCCGAAAGCGCCATCGCACAATGCGTGGCCGAAGCACCGGACGATGCTGCCGTGGTGATCCTGACGCATGACCACGCGCTGGATTATCGGCTGACCCTTGCGGCGCTCACCCGCGCGCCACTGGCCTTCACCGGGCTGATCGGATCGCAGACCAAGCGCGCACGGTTCCTGTCGCGGCTTGAGCGCGATGGCATGAGCGCCGAGGCGCGCGGCCGGCTGACCTGCCCGATCGGCCTGCCCGGCGTGACCGGCAAGGAGCCCGACGTGATCGCCATCGCCCTGCTCGCCCAGCTCTTGCGGCTTCCCCAATCGTCGCAGGTTCAGGCCGTGGCCGCATGATGCTGAAGGGGTATCGCGGCGACATCCTGAGCCTGTTCCACGATCCGGCGCAAGCGCCCGGCGCGATCTGCCATGACGCGGACGGATTGCTGGTGGTGGAGCAGGGGCGAATCGTGGCGCGGGGGGCGTTTTGCGATGTTTCCCCGCGTTTCCCCGGCCTGGAAATCGAAGCGCTGCCGGGGCTGATCGTGCCCGGCTTCATCGATGCCCATGTCCACTATCCGCAGCTTGACCGCATCGCCAGCCATGGCGAGCAATTGCTCGACTGGCTGGAGCGGCACATCTTTCCGGCCGAGCAGGCCTTTGCCGATGCGGCGCACGCGGGCGCCGTGGCAGAGGCGTTTCTGGACGAGCTGATGCGCCATGGCACAACCAGCGCGCTGGTGTTCGGCACGGTCCATGCCGCATCGGTCGATGCGTTCTTTGCCGCTGCCGAGGCGCGCGGGTTGCGCATGGCATGCGGCAAGGTGCTGATGGACCTTGGCCCCGAAGGCCTGCGCGATACGCCCGAAAGCGGCGTGGCGCAGACCGAAGCGCTGATCCGCGCATGGCATGGGCGCGGGCGGCTGACATATGCGGTGACGCCGCGCTTCGCCCTGACGTCGAGCGATGCGCAACTGGCGTCTGCGGGAAGGCTGCTTGCCGATCACCCCGGCGTGCTGCTGCACACCCACCTGGCCGAAAACACGCGCGAGATTGCCGAAGTGGCAGCCCGGTTCGTGCAGGCGGCCGACTATCTCGATGTCTATGACCGCTTCGGGCTGGTGACAGGGCGTTCGGTCTTTGCCCATGGCGTCCATCTGCCCGACCGGTCTTGCGCAAGGCTGGCCGATGCCGGGGGCGGCGTTGCCGTGTGCCCCAGTTCGAACCTGTTCCTGGGATCGGGCATGTTCGATTTTGCCCAGGCTGAGCGGCACGGCCTGCGGATCGGGCTGGGGTCCGACATTGGCGCGGGAACATCGCTGTCGCTGCTGCACAACGCGGGCGTGGCCTATCAGGCGGGGCTGTTCAAAGGCTACCGGCTGGATCCCTTCCGCGCGCTGTGGCTGGCGACGGGCGGATCGGCACGCCTGCTGCACATCGATGCGCACGTGGGCATGCTGGCTGAAGGGCAGGAGGCCGATTTCGTGCTGCTCGATGACAAGGCAACGCCGCTGCTCGCCCGTCGCACTGCCGGGGCCACCCTTGCCGAACGGCTGTTTGCCATGCAGGTGCTGGGCGACGATCGCTGCATTCGGCGCACATACGTATTGGGACAGTGCGCCTGGGACCGGGATGGGGTAAAGCACGGCACATGACCGATCTCGACAGCTTCATCACGCGCCTGCCCAAGGCGGAATTGCACCTTCACATCGAAGGCAGCCTTGAGCCCGAACTGATGTTCGCGCTGGCCGAACGCAACGGCGTTTCGATCCCGTTTGCCAGCGTCGAGGATGTGCGCGCGGCCTATGCCTTTTCAAACCTGCAGGACTTTCTCGACATCTACTACGCCGGCGCAAGCGTGCTGCTGACCCAGGCGGATTTTCACGATCTGGCCATGGCCTACTTTGACCGGGCGGCCGCCGATGGCGTGGTCCATGCCGAAATCATGTTCGATCCGCAGACCCATACCGACCGTGGCGTGGCCTTCGACACGGTGATGCGCGGGCTGGTTTCGGCAATGGAGGCGGCCGAGACCAAACACGGCATGTCCAGCGCCTTGATCATGAGCTTCCTGCGCCACCTCTCCGAAGAAGCGGCCTTCGAGACTCTGGCCATGGCCGAGCCCTGGCTTGGCCGGATTGCGGCGGTGGGTCTGGATTCGAGCGAGGTTGGCCATCCGCCCGCCAAATTCCAGCGCGTCTTTGCCGCCGCGCGCGAAAAGGGACTGAAGCTGGTGGCCCACGCGGGCGAGGAAGGCCCGCCGGAATACGTGTATGAAGCGCTCGACCTGCTGCAGGTAGACCGCATCGATCACGGCAACCGCGCCCTGGAAGATGCCGCACTGGTCGAGCGTCTGGCGCGCGAGGGGATGACGCTGACCGTGTGCCCGCTGTCCAACCTCAAGCTCTGCGTGGTGGGTGACCTTGTCGATCATCCGATCGACCGGATGCTGGCAGAAGGCCTGAAACCGACGATCAACTCGGATGACCCGGCCTATTTCGGCGGCTACATTGCCGACAATTATCGCGCCGTGGCAGCCGCCCGCAGCCTGTCGCGCGGCGATCTGGCAACGCTGGCGCGCAACAGCTTTACCGGGTCGTTCCTTCCGCCAGCTGTCGTGGCGCAGCATCTTGCGGCCATCGAGGCGGCGCTGGCGGCGTCATAGCCGTCGATGTCGTGCCCCTTGGTTCGGGACCTTGGCGGGAACCTTGGCTTGGGGCAGGG
>JAPLPG010000316.1:20198-32027 GCA_026400375.1 Novosphingobium sp.
GCAGGGGTTCTGGGCGGGAAGGAGACCAACGGATGATTGGCAAGATCGTATCTGCGATGGTCGGCAAGAAGATTGCCGAGCGCACATCAGGCTTGAGCGAAGGCAGTGGCGCATTGGTCGGACTGGCGGCCGCAACGGTGGTGCCGCGTGTCTTGCGGCGCATGGGACCGGGCGGAATGGTGGCAGCGGCAACCGGCGGCTGGCTGCTTTCGCGCTACATGAAGAAGAAGGAAACCGGGCAGGTTCGCGCTCGGTACTGAAGCCCCTCGGGCTCCACGTCTGTCAGCGAAAAGGGCGGGGCGCGTGGCGCACCCGCCCGCCTGATGCAGGGCGATCGAACCGGCCACGCGCCGCCAATGGCGCCGGCCAAAAGGTTCCACGAACGAACGCCTGCCATATCCTGCGGCCCGAATTGGGCAAAAGCGCATGTTTATGCTTGCCGAAAAAATGTGTGTTACTAGGAGAGCCGCAACCTGCCAGAGGGGCTGTGGCCGCTACGTGTGCTGCGTACTGCTTTGTCAAACCCGCTTACTGGCCAGGCTTGCAAGCGTGTCTTTCCTCTAGATTCTCGAGTCCTGCCCATGATTGCCGAGCGTTCTGAACAGTTTGTCGAACTGGAGCCCACTGGTGCGCTTACGGTCGAGAAAGTGTGCTCGGTCAAGCACTGGAACGAGCATCTGTTCAGCTTCACCGTCACCCGCCCGCCAAGCTTCCGCTTCCGGTCGGGCGAATTCGTGATGCTGGGCCTGCAGGGCGAAGGGCGGCCGCTGCTGCGCGCCTATTCGGTTGCCAGCCCGTCGTGGGCAGAAGAGCTTGAATTCCTGTCGATCAAGGTTCCCGACGGCCCGCTGACCTCGCGCTTGCAGAACATCCAGCCGGGCGATCAGATCTATCTCGGTCGCAAGCCGACCGGTACGCTGGTGACCGATGCGCTGCTTCCGGGCAAGCGGCTGTTCATGCTGTCGACCGGAACTGGCCTTGCCCCCTTCCTTTCGCTGGTCCGCGATCCCGATGTCTATGAGCAGTTCGGGCAGGTCGTGGTGGTCCACAGCGTGCGCCGGGTCAGCGATCTTGCCTTCCATGAAGAACTGGAAAGCAAGCTGGCGGGCGATCCTCTGGTGGAAGATCAGGCGCAGCAGCAGCTGGTCTATGTACCCACCGTCACACGTGAACCCTTCCACACATCCGGACGGATCGGCGACCTGATCGAAAACGGACGCCTGTTCCAGGACCTGACCGGCGAACATGCGCTCAATCCCGAAACCGATCGCGTGATGATGTGCGGCAGCATGGACATGATCAAGGAGTTCTCGGCAAAGCTCGAGGCGCTCGGGTTTACCGAAGGATCGAACGCCAAGCCGGGCGATTTCGTGATCGAACGCGCGTTCGTCGGGTAAACACCGCTCAGCCGGCGATTGCTGCCGGGCTATGCCAATGTTTTCGCGTCGATTCGCTGCATGGCGGCGTGAGTTGGCGTGTCTTCAGCATTCGTGATTTGAGCCAAGCGGTTGTGAAGCAAGCGGGGCAGGGCGCCGCCGGGTTCGTCTGCCTGCTCGGCGCGTATTCCAACTCTGGCGCCAACGGGCACCCGGCAATGGCAGCGCAACGTGTTGCCAGAGGCCTAGATGCCATGTCTTTGCAACTTGATTGAAGATTTCGTCCGGAAACCGGTTGACCCGGCTCGCGAGCGTGATTAGACGCGCGCCCTACCGGCAGGGCAGGCGCAGTATGGCGCAGGCCCAGCATGGCGGAGTAGCTCAGCTGGTTAGAGCAGCGGAATCATAATCCGCGTGTCGGGGGTTCGAGTCCCTCCTCCGCTACCATCCCCTTTTCCGGAAGCTTCCACAGACTTCCGGATTCTTCCAGAAAATCGCGGAATTCCTAGGGGTTGCGGGTGATTCGCGTCTATGTGCAGCCGAGCGCTTCCGCATGCAGCCAGATTTGGCGTGGGGGTATTTTGGGGGTATTTTCTCGGGGTACGCAAATGGAGCGATACCCCCAATGCCTCTCAAAGAGTTGGAAGCCAAAAACGCCAAGCCAAAAGACCGTGCCTATAAACTGGCCGACAGTGAGGGATTGTTCCTCCTGGTGCAGCCAAACGGTTCAAAGCTTTGGCGTATGAAGTACCGGTTCGGCGGCAAGGAGAAGCTGCTGTCGTTCGGTGCCTACCCTGATCTGGGGATTTCTGCTGCGCGCGAAAAACGTTGTGCGGCCAAACAGTTGCTCGCCCAGGGCAAGGATCCGATGGCCAACAAGGCGGACATGATGCCTGAAGGCGCGGCTACATTTTTGTCCGTTGCTCAACGCTGGCACGAGAACCGAGAATCAAGCCTCGATGCTGCCCATTCGCAGCGCGTCTGGTCACGGCTAGAACGCGATGTGTTCCCTGCCTTGGGGAGCAAGATGATGCATGAGATCACTCCGCCAGACGTGCTTGAGATGATCCGCAAGATTGAGGCGCGGGGAGCTCTGGATATCAGCCGTCGGGCCAAGCAGGGTGTCGGTCAGATCTTTCAATTCGCGATCGCTTGTGGATTGGTATCTTCCGATCCGACTACCCACCTGCGGGGCGCCTTGAAGCCTCGTCCGCGCGTCAAGCATATGAGCCGGCTGCCGCTGACTGAGTTGCCTCAGTTCTTGCTGAAGCTCAAAAAGTATGAGGAGGAGGGAGACCGGCGGTCTGCGATCACTCGCGACGCTGTGACGTTTGCGCTCCTGACTTGGGTCAGAACCAAGGAGCTTCGGTTCGCTGTGAGATCCGAGTTTGAAGACCTGGACGGCAAAGCGCCGGTTTGGCGGATTCCCGCTGAACGGATGAAGATGGGCCGCGAGCACTTTGTGCCGCTCTCAAAGCAGGCTGCAACGATCGCCCGGCGCATGATTATCGCCAGTACCGGCGAATTCCTGTTTCCCGGGGTGGCGCCGAAGAAGCCGCTGTCCGAGAATACCATGATCTATGCTTTGTATCGCCTCGGATATCATTCGAGGCAGACTGTGCATGGCTTCAGGGGACTTGCGAGCACGTGGGCAAACGAGCAACTGGTTGAATTCGGCAAACCGGCCATGTGGATACGAAGGTATCACGAGGACTGGGTCGAAATGCAACTGGCCCACTCAGAGGACAATGAGGTGCGCGGGGCCTACAATGCTGCCGAGTATTTGGTCCCACGGCGCAGGATGATGCAGGACTGGGCTGACTTTCTCGCCGATCAGGAGAAAATGGGTTTGTCGCAAACACGCAAGAAGGCTGCTTGAGCCAGCGTTCGCCATTGGCCGCTATGCGCTGCCAATCCAGTCAACGCGCAGACGATCGAAGCCGGTGACTACCCCTTCCACGATGACCTTGCTCCCGACAAGGTCATCGCCGCTTTCGTCGCGCTCGAGGATCCAAACTTCATCCTCGTTTGTGGTCAGGATCAAGCCGCGTTGGCCGTGGCTCAAAATACCGACCACGCGTTTGCGTGAGCCACTCAAATCAGACCTCTTCATTGTCAGAATCGCCAACGGTTGAACACATCCCGGACGTAGCCGGGAGTTTCGCCGTTGAGCGGGATGCCTCCGGAGCGTTCCACGGCGCCGGGGCCAGCGTTGTAGGCGGCCACCGCGAGGTGAACCACCCCAAACTTGTCGAGCATCTGACGCAGGTAGCGCGCGGCTCCCAGGAGGTTTTCCTTCGGGTCGAACCGGTTCGAGACTCCGAGGTCACGCGCGGTGCCAGGCATCAGTTGCCCAAGGCCAGCCGCTCCAGCTCTACTGACGGCGACAGGATTATACCGCGATTCGGTCCAGATGAGCGCGTCGAGCAGCCCCGAAGGCAGAGAAAACTGTGCCTCAGCGGCATAGACGTGCGGCAAGTACACCGCTCTCCTGAAGCTTGTCGCCTGTTTGGCCGAACCGCGGATCGGCTTGGTCGCATAGAATGGGTTAGGTCCGATAGAAGGAGCCATCGCAACGGCTTGTTCGGATGCCGTGGCTTTCCACACTCCATGCGTCACCAGTTGAAAACCGTCGGGCTTTTCCTCCACGCGAAAACCCGTGGTTTGTAGTTCCTGGTTTTCGGGCGGGGCGGCTATTTGCTCCTGGGCAAACGCAGGTGGCCCGCTGCATACGCATGCTGCCACCATGGCCAAGCCAACGAATTTCAGTTTCATCGTCGATTCCTTCTCTAGCCGAATCGCGTGAGAACATATAAAGAACATAGGATGTAGGAAAACGCATTGTAATGGGCGCAGAGCGGAGGCTGCGCGGTGGAGGCATGTTGGACTGGAGATAGCCCATGCCCCGTACCCGAGTGCCGGAACGCCTGGAAAAGCGTGCCCGAGAAATTGTCGAAGCCCTTGATGGCACCTGGTCGCGGTCACGCGGCATGTGCTGCTGCCCTGCGCATGACGATCAGACGCCGTCGCTGAGCGTTACCATCGGCGTCCGCGCGATCCTGTTCCACTGCTTTGCCGGGTGCTCGAATGAGGCGGTCCTGGCGAGCCTCGGCCGGATCGGTGTCAAAGCTGCCGAACTCTTCGACGGCAGAGGGGAGCCGATTGCGGCGCGGACCAGGGACGACGTTGTCAACCAGAACGCCCTCAGGCTGTGGCGGGCAGCCTCGGCCATGACGGAAGGCCCGGCACAGACCTATCTTGCGGGCCGCCAGATCAGGATATCGTCGCCCGACCTGCGCTACCACGCCCGAACACCGCTTGGCCCCAAGGGATCAGTCCGGTTCTTGCCTGCCATGCTCGCCGCGGTTCGCAACGATGAAGGAATACTGGCACTTCATCGCACATTCCTTGAGCCGAAAACCTTCCGTCTGGCGCGTTTCGATGGCCCCAAGCGCGCGCTGGGTAGCCTTGGATCCGGCGCAGTCCGGTTGGCCATGCCCCGCGGCGGCAGGCTTGGCCTTGCCGAGGGTATCGAAAGCGCCCTTTCGGCCCAGCAGCTATTCGGGATTCCGTGTTGGGCGACCCTTGGCAACGAGCGGTTTGGGCTGGTGACTATTCCTGAAAGCGTGCGCGAACTCCACCTGTTCATCGATCACGATGCCGGTGGCAACCTTGCCGAAGAGCGCGCTCGCGAGGCCTATCATTGTGATGGCCGCCGCATCGTACCGAGGCGCCCCGTGCGGGACGGCGAAGACTGGAACGATGTCCTGACGGCGCGCACCAAGGCTGGCGCCTGAGCAAGTGCAGAGGAGAGAGGGCTTTGGGCCTTTTGAGGCCTGCAAACGGATTGGGTCTCGTCAGGAGGTTCCATGTCCAATTTATCGCCCGCGCTTGCCTTTCCAAGCTCTCCCGAGCCTTTGGTCCTTTCGGCAGCAAGATCGCTCGCAGCCCGCCTTGATGATGGCGAGGTCATCACGCGTCCCATTCTAAACACCGTGCTGACCGAGCAGTTCGGCGGCAGCGATGCCGATGCCCGCTGGTCGGTCCGCGATACCCATGCCTCGCTCGAACTCGCGCAAGTCCTCTGGTTGCAAAATAGCTCGCAGCTCAGGCTGTCATCACCGCCCGAAACAGCCAGGGGCGTGTTTGACCGGCTTGGAGCCCAGTTGCCGAGCCAGACTGTGCGAAGCGAAGAGCAAATCGAGTTGCAACAGTTTGCCACACCGCCACACCTCGCCTGGCTTGCCGCACGCGCTTGCACCTTCGGCGCATCCGAGGTGGCGCTCGAACCATCTGCTGGCACGGGGATGCTGGCGGTGTGGGCCGAGGCCGCTGGTGCCCGTCTTGCCTTGAATGAAATCTCGCCGCTCCGCCGTGAATGCCTTGCCAGCCTGTTTCCGGAAGCCGCAATTTCCGGCCATGACGGTGAGCTGATCGACGAGTTGCTCGATCCCAATCTTGCCCCCAGCGTCGTCCTGATGAACCCGCCCTATTCCCATGGGGTGGAGCGCGGGGCTGATGGGCGAACGGGCGGTCGGCACCTGCGCTCGGCCTGGAAGCGGCTGGCGGCAGGCGGCAGGCTCGTTGCTGTGATGCCCGAGTGGTTCGATCTGCATCGCTTTGTTTCAGACACAACCGGTCCTATCGCTGTGCGCCTCAATGCCCGGATCGAACGCGCTTTCGTGCGCTCGGGCACCTCGATTACGACCAGGCTTATCGTCCTCGACAAGACCCTGCCGAGCAACGATCCCGTTGCCGCGACCACATCCACGCTTTCCGAGCTGTGTGATCTCATCGATACCCTTCCGCTGAGGGAGACTGCCCAATTCCCGGCGGCGATGGCTACGAGGCCGCGGGGAGCTCTGCTGAGCCTTGTAACTGCGGGGAGCAGGCTGCGTCCTGTGCCACCTGCTCGCGCAGGCGCCTCGACGGGCTTTGTCCCGTGCACCTTCGAGGCGTTGGCCGAACCCGCGCCGATCGCCGAGCAGGTCGGGCATTATCTGCCCTATCGACCAAGCCGCATTTTGATCCCGGATGCTGCCGATCATCCAACGCCCTTGGTCGAGTCCGTAGCCATGGGTTCGATCACCGCGCCAATCCCGACACAAGTGCCCTTGCTGCCTTCTGGCGTCATCGCCAAGGGACTGCTCTC
This sequence comes from Novosphingobium sp., assembly GCA_026400375.1. Classification (GTDB taxonomy): domain Bacteria; phylum Pseudomonadota; class Alphaproteobacteria; order Sphingomonadales; family Sphingomonadaceae; genus Novosphingobium. Next base: position 26,727 of record JAPLPG010000316.1, read on the forward strand.
TTCGGCGCAGGCGGAAACACTGATCTATGCGGCCAATGCTCATGCGCGCGATCTTCCGGGCAGGTTCGCGCCGGAAGACAAAGGCTGCATCCTCAAACCCAGCGCCGAAGGTCATGCCTATCGTATGGGATACTTCCTCGGCGACGGTACCGGTGCTGGGAAGGGGCGCCAGGTCGCCAGCGTCATTCTCGACCGCTGGGTGCGCGGTGAGAAACGCCATATCTGGATATCCAAGAATGAAGCCCTGCTGGAGGATGCACGGCGCGACTGGTTGGCCCTGGGAGGCCTGCCCATCGACATTCAGCCGCTCGGTCAATGGAAGCTCGGCACGCAGGTTTCGATGCGGGAAGGTATTCTCTTCGTCACCTATCCGACCCTGCGCTCCGGCAGGAGCGATGCCACGCGTCTCGACCAGATCATCGAATGGGCGGGTGAACATTTCGACGGGCTGATCGTCTTCGACGAAGCACACGCCATGGCCAATGCCGCAGGCGGCGAAGGCTCACGCGGCAAAGTCAAAGGGTCAGAGCAAGGGATCGCCGGGGTGAGACTGCAGAACCTGTTGCCCCGAGCCCGGGTTCTCTACGCCTCGGCGACCGGTGCGTCGGACGTCAACAACCTCGCCTATGCCACGCGTCTGGGGCTCTGGGGACCGGAGACTGCATTTGCCAACCGGGAAACATTCGTGGCCGATATCCGTGATGGCGGCATCGCTGCGATGGAACTCGTCGCGCGCGATCTCAAATCACTCGGCCTCTACACTGCGCGGGCCTTGTCCTTCGCCGGCGTCGAATATGACATTCTTGAGCATTGCCTCACGGGGGACCAGATCGCGGTCTACGACGCCTACGCCGAGGCCTGGGCGGTTATCCATACCAATCTGCGCGAGGCGCTCGAGGAAACCCGCATCGTCGATCAGGACAGCGGCAACACGCTCAACAGCGGTGCCAAGTCGGCCGCGCTGTCGATTTTCGAGGGAACCAAGCAGCGCTTCTTTGCCCAGCTCCTCCTCTCGATGAAGTTGCCGAGCCTGATACCGGCAATCGACGCGGCGCTGGCGGATGGACATGCCGCGGTCGTCCAACTTGTTTCGACCGCTGAGGCTATGCTCGATCGCCGCCTTGCTGATCTTTCCGATGAAGAACGCGAAGACCTCGAAATCGATCTCAGTCCCCGCGACTACGTGATCGATTATCTCGCCAAGAGCTTCCCCGTGCGGCTTATGGCGGTGTTCACCGATGAGAATGGCAATCCCCGTTCCGAACCCATGGTCGACGAGCAGGGGCAGCCGGTCCTGTGCCGCTCGGCACTTGCCTCGCGCGACCGGATGATCGAGCAGCTGTGCGCGCTCCCGCCGATAGCAACTGCGCTCGATGCGATCATTGAGCGCTTCGGGGTCGATGCGGTCGCCGAAGTGACCGGCCGCAGTCGGCGCCTTATCATTGGACGTGACGGGCGGCAGAAGATCCAGTCGCGCAGTTCGCGCGCCAACATCGCCGAGACCCAGGCCTTCATGGATGGCAGCAAGCGCATCCTGGTCTTTTCGGATGCTGGTGGCACGGGGCGCAGCTACCATGCTGACCTTTCCGTCCGGAACCAGGCAAGGCGCGTCCATTTCCTTCTGGAGCCTGGCTGGAGGGCGGATGCCGCCATCCAGGGGCTTGGTCGCACCAACCGCACAAATCAGGCTTCTGCGCCCTTGTTCCGGCCGGTCACGACCGACGTTCGCGGCGAACGCCGGTTCATCTCGACGATTGCCCGGCGGCTTGACAGCCTTGGTGCGCTGACCCGTGGCCAACGCCAGACTGGCGGCCAAAACCTCTTCAATCCCTCCGACAACCTTGAAAGCACATATGCCAAGGAAGCGCTGAACCGCTGGTTCGGGCTTCTGTTCATGGGCAAACTCGAGGCTGTCGGCCTGACCAGGTTTCAGGACCTGACCGGGCTAAGGATTGAGGGTGCTGATGGTAGTCTGGTAGACGATCTGCCGTCGATTCAGCGCTGGCTCAATCGCATCCTGGCGCTGCCGATCGGGCTGCAGAACGGGATCTTCGACGAGTTCATCTCACTGGTTGAAGCGCGGGTCGATGCCGCACGACAGGCGGGCACCCTCGATCTTGGCGTAGAGACGATCGCGGTCGAAAGCTTTGATGTTATCTCCGATACGCTGCTGCGGACCGATGCCACGTCCGGCGCGACCACGCATCTGCTGGAGCTCGAGATTGCCCGGGCTCTGAAGCCGCTGACGCTCAAACGGCTCGGCGAACACTTTGGTCTCGACAGCGCGCGGTATCGCCTGATGCATAACGCCCGGTCCGGCCGTGTCGCTCTGCTGGTCCCGGCGCGCAGCCTGCTCTCTGATGAGGGCACACGCATCGCTCGTTTTGAGATGATCCGCCCGCTCAAGCGCACGCATATTCCCGCAGAGCAACTCGCCGAGAGCAGCTGGGAGGTGATCGAACAGCCGGAGTTCGAACGCCTGTGGCAGGCCGAGGTCGATGAGGCGACGTCAAGCTGCAAGCGTGAACGGCTTCACTTGGCTACCGGACTGCTCCTGCCTGTCTGGGACAAGCTGCCTTCGGACTACGTCCGGGTCAGCCGGATCGCTACAAAGGACGGAAATTCGCTCCTTGGCCGCGAAGTACCGGTCCATAGTGTGCCCGACCTGTGTCGTACGCTTGGCCTTGAGGAGGCCAGCGTCTTGTCCGCCGAAGATATCGTGCAGGCTGTCGTGCGATCGGGGCGCCCGATGGAAGTGCGGGGCAGGGAGGCGCTGACCCTCAAACGAAGCCTCGTCAACGGCGCGCAGCGACTTGAGCTTGCTGGTTGGTCGGCCGCTCGGCTCGACTGGTACAAGGCTCAGGGCTGCTTCACGGAAATCATCCGGTATCAGACGCGCCTGTTTGTGCCCACAGACCAGGCGAACGCGATCTTGGCCCGTCTTACCCGGTAGATCCGCCCCAATAGATCCGGCGCAATAACGGATCAGGCGGCGATCTTTTCGACCTTGATGTCCTTTTCGTGGCGGCGAGCCTCGGCAAGGTCGTGCGCCGCCTGCATCCGCAGCAGACTGTCTGCCCTGAGGCCGAAAGCCTTTTCAAACCGGATCGCCATCTCGGCCGAGATGCCGGCTCGGCCATTGAGCAGGCTGCTCATCGCCTGGCGCGAGACACCGAGCTTCTCGGCTGCGGCCGAAACCGTCAGGCCATGCGGCTCGACGATCTCAGTGCGCAGCCAGACACCGGCATGAACCGCAAAGCTGGGGTGAAGCTTGATAGCCATCAGTGATAATCCTCCAGATCCAGATCCTCGATGGCGTTCGCCGCATTGATCCGGAATGTCATTCGCCAGTTGCGCGTCACGGTCAGGGACCAGGTGCCAGCCCTGTCCCCGCTCAGCAGATGCGCGCCGAAATTTGGCGGCACCAGAAGTTCGTCAGCCATCTCGATTACCGACAGCCAGGCGAGCATATTGCGAAGGCGCGCCACCAGATTTCCCGGCAGTCCCTTGGCCTTGCCGGTTTCGGCAAAGCTTCGCAGCGCCTTGTGCGAGATGCTCTCGATTTCCACGCCGCTTGATACGCAAATTTCTGCCAAGCGTCAAGTGTCGCTTGTCAGATTGAACTTCTCTGAAACTTCGCGATTCGGAGCGAATTGACCCCATCGTGCGTGGCCGAATCGGGATTTCGGAACGTTCGGCTTGTCTAATTACAATTCTGTATTCGGCTACCTCAAGCGGCATTGGAACCGAAACAGGCAGCGGCCCTGGACCGGTCATTGGCAGGTGATCCCGATACGCAAGAAGAGAGGGGAGTGGGCTTTGCCTTGATGAGCCGATTGGGCGCCGATGGTCGGTCTGCCGGGCTCGCAATCAGGAGTATGTGCCATGATCAGAACGATCCCGTTGAACAAGCTCGTCCAGTCCTCCCGCAATGTTCGCAAGCATTCCGATGCCGCAGCCGATGCCGAACTCGCAGCGAGCATCGCCGCGCTCGGACTTTTGCAAAACCTCATTGTCCGGCCCGCAGCCAAGGGCAAGTTCGAGGTCGAAGCCGGTGAACGCCGCCGCCGGGCGATGCTTGCGCTCGCCGACGACAAGGTGCTGCCGCGCGATCACCAGGTGACCTGCCTGATCCTTGAAGACACGGCGGAAGCTGCGGTCGAGACCAGCCTTGCCGAAAACTTCCATCGCCTCGCGATGAACCCGGCCGACGAAGCCGTTGCCTTTGCCTCGCTGATCGAGGGCGGCACCGCCATCGAAGACGTCGCTCGCCGCTTCGGGCTCACCGTTCGCTTCGTCGAGGGACGCCTGCGCCTGGCCACGCTTGCTCCGGTTGTCTTCGAGGCGCTCGCCGCTGGCGAGATCACGCTCGATCTGGCCAAGGCCTATGGTGCGACCTCGGATCAGGCGATCCAGACGCAGGTCTTCGAGCAGGTATCGTCGGCCTACTACGCCCCCAACACGGACAGCATCCGCCGCATGGTGCTCTCGGGCACGGTCCGCGGCATCGACCCCAGGGCCCGTCTGGTCGGGCGCGACGCCTATCTCGCTGCCGGTGGCCGCATCGAGCGGGAGCTTTTCGACGACAATGACAGCGAGGCCTGGGCCGACGTTGCTTTGCTCGAAAACCTCGCTGCGGCGAAAATGGAGGAACAGGCCTGCATGCTTGCCGAAGAGCAGGGTCTGGCATGGGTCAAGCCGACGCTGGATCCCTATGCCAGCCACGATCTGGTCGATGGTCTGGTTCGTTTGCCGGCCGAACCCGCGCCGCTGACCGAGGCCGAACTCGCGCGGCTCGATGAACTCGACGTATCCTATGACGAGTATGCCGCGATCCTCGAAGATGAGGACAGCGCCGAAGAAGCCGTGGCTGCTGCCGAGGCCGCGATCGAGGTGATCGAGCGCGAATGCCAGGATATCCGCAGCCGCCCGCCCGTGCTGTCGCCGGAACTCAAGGGCGACGCGGGCATGATCCTGACGTTGTCACGCGACGGTACGCCGGTGCTCCAGCCGGTCTTCTATGGTGAGCGTCAGTCCGAAGGTCCGGGTGACGATGATGGAATCGAGGTCATCGCTGGAAGCGGCGACAAAGGTCCGCGCCGCGCAGCCCTGTCCAAGCGCCTGGTCGACGAACTGGCGATGCAACGCCGCGATGTCCTTGCCCTCCATGTCGCGTCCGATCCCGGCCTTGCGCTCGATCTGCTGGTCTTCACGCTGGCCGATGGTGATACAATTGACTGGCGTTCGCGCTCGGCGACCACAATTCGCGGCGGCGTGCCAGCCGGGCCAATCGTCGGGTTC
>JAPLPG010000090.1 GCA_026400375.1 Novosphingobium sp.
AAAGGCCAGCGAGGTGATCGCGTCCCACGCCTGCACCAGCTGTCCGTGGATGTTGCCATGGCCCAGGCCGATCAGCCGCAGGATCTCGCCCCTGGCCCAGAACCAGGCGCGCCTAGTCGGGGGCAGCGGCGCGGGCCTGGCCGGGCGTGACAACCCGCTGCGTCTCTGCCACAGGCAAGCCATGCGCAGCGCGAACGACGAAGCCACGGTAAGGCTCTATCACCTGTCTGATGGGCCCGAGGGCGGAGCGGCCGAGACCCTGTTCTACGGCCCGCTCGACCGCGCCCTGCAACTTGCGGCCCAGCAGCCGGAAGAGGTGCAGGACGGGCTGTTTCTCGCCACCGACAATGATGTGATCGCCTACCTCGACCTGATCGGCGAGTGATTGCGCCAATCCGCGCCGGTCACAGCGCTTCGCCTGCCGCCCGTCCGCTCGCCCAGGCCCACTGGAAGTTGTACCCGCCCAGCCAGCCGGTCACGTCCACCGCCTCGCCGATGGCATAGAGCCCCTGAACCTTGGTCGCGGCCATCGTCTTCTGGGAAAGCGCCCTGGTGGAAATGCCGCCTGCCATGACTTCGGCCTTGGCATAGCCCTTGGTGCCATCGGGATGGAACGGCCACCGAGCAAGCCGCTCCTGCACGGCGCGCAAGGGCGCGTCCTTGCAGGTGCCGAGTTCGCTTTCCAGCCCGATCCGTCCCGCCAGCGTTTCGGCCAGACGCTCGGGCAGCCGCCGCGCCAGTGCGGCGCGCAAGCCGGCCTTGGGCCGCGCGCGCTTTTCCTCGATCAGCCAGTCGGCCTGCTCGTCGGGCAGGAAATCCACCGCAATCGGCGTGCGATGCTGCCAGTATGACGAGATCTGCAACATCGCTGGTCCGGACAAACCCTTGTGCGTGAACAGCGCCGCCTCGCGGAAGGCGGTCTTGCCCCAATGCGCCACGACATGGGCCGAAACGCCCGACAGCGAGCGGAACAGCGCCTCATCCTCGCCAAGCGTGAACGGGACAAGGGCAGGGCGGGTCTGCACCACCGGCAGCCCAAACCGCCGCGCCACCTCCATGGCAAATCCGGTCGCGCCCATCTTCGGGATCGAAAGCCCCCCGGTTGCCAGCACCAGTGCCGGGGCGCGGTATTCCTGTCCGTCCAGGGTCACGCAAAACGCGCCGTCGGCATGGTCCAGCGCCGAAACGGCCTGTCCAAAGGCAAAGCGCACGCCGCCCGTCCGGCATTCGGCCATCAGCATGTCCACGATCTGCCGCGCCGATCCATCGCAGAACAGCTGCCCCAGCGTCTTTTCATGCCAGGAAATGCCATGCCGGTTCACCAGCTCGATGAACTCCGCAGGCGTATAGCGCGCCAGCGCCGACCGCGCGAAATGCACGTTCTCCGAAATGTAGCGGTCCGCCGCAGTATGGATGTTGGTAAAGTTGCAGCGCCCACCGCCCGAGATCAGGATCTTCTTTCCCGGCTCGTCGGCATGGTCCACCAGCAGCACCCGCCGCCCGCGTTGCCCGGCAGTCAGCGCGGCCATCAGCCCCGCCGCGCCCGCACCGATCACGATGGCGTCGAAATCTGCAGCGCTCACGTCAGCACTTCGGCCGCCAGCGCCTCGGCCACCTTGATCCCGTCGACTGCGGCCGAAAGGATGCCGCCGGCATAGCCTGCGCCTTCGCCCGCCGGATAAAGCCCGCGCGTGTTGAGGCTCTGGCAGTCACGCCCGCGCGTGATCCGCACCGGCGCCGATGTCCTCGTTTCCACGCCGGTCATCACCACATCGGGGTGGTCATAGCCCGGCACCATCCGCCCGAACACCGGCAGCGCCTCGCGGATCGCCTCGATCACATAGTCGGGCAGGCACTTCTTGATCTCGGTCAGGTGCACGCCGGGCTGATAGCTCGGGATCACGCTGCCAAATTCGGTAGAGGGCCGGTCCGCCAGAAAATCGCCCAGCTTCTGCCCCGGCGCCATGTAATTGCGCCCGCCCGCCTCGAAGGCCAGGCTTTCCCAGTGCCGCTGGAACGCCATCCCCGCCATCGGTCCGCCGGGATAATCGCGGTCAGGATCGATATCGACCACCAGCCCCGAATTGGCATTGAACTCCGCGCGCGAATACTGGCTCATGCCGTTGGTCACCACGCGGCCTTCCTCGCTCGTCGCGGCCACCACGCGCCCGCCCGGGCACATGCAGAACGAATAGACGGTGCGCCCGTTGCTGGCCTTGTGCGATATCGAATAGGCCGCAGGGCCGAGGATCTTGTTGCCCGCATTGGGGCCATAGCGCGCCGTGTCGATCCACCCTTGCGGATGTTCGATGCGCACGCCGATGGCAAAGGGCTTGGCCTCGACATGCACGCCCCGGTCATGCAGCACCTGAAACGTATCGCGCGCCGAATGGCCCACCGCCATGATCACGTGGCGCGCCGGCAGAAATGATCCGTCCGACAGGTGCAGGCCCACCAGTTGCCGCGTGCCATCGGCGGCGGTCTCGATCTCGAAATCCTCGACCCGCGGCTGGAAACGGTATTCGCCGCCCAGGCTCTCGATCGTCTCGCGCAACGACATCACCATCGTCACCAGCCGGAACGTGCCGACATGGGGGTGCGCCTCGGTCAGGATATCCTCGGGCGCGCCCGCTTTGACGAACTCGGTGAGCACCTTGCGCCCGAGATGGCGCGGGTCCTTGATCCGGCTGTAGAGCTTGCCATCGGAAAACGTACCCGCTCCGCCTTCGCCGAACTGGACGTTCGATTCAGGCTGCAGCACCGATTTGCGCCACAGCGCCCAGGTGTCCTTGGTGCGTTCGCGCACCGCCTTGCCGCGCTCGATGATGATCGGCTTCAGCCCCATCTGCGCCAGGATCAGCGCCGCCAGCAACCCGCACGGCCCGGCGCCGATCACCACCGGGCGCTCTCCGTCCCAGCCCGCCGGGGCCATGACCGGAAACTTGTAGGAAAGATCGGGCGTCGGCTTCACGTTCTGGTCGCCCGCAAGGCGCGCCAGCACATCAGCCTCATCGCGCACCACGCAATCGATCACGTATGTCAGCAGGATCGCGTGCTTCTTGCGCGCATCGTTGCCGCGCCGGAAAATCTGGAAGCGCGTCAGGTCCGCCGTCGCAATCCCCAGCCGCGCGCAGATCGCTGGGGCAAGGTCTTCGGCCGCGTGGTCAAGTGGCAGTTTCAGTTCATTGATACGAAGCATGGCGCCGCCCTAGCGAAAACGCGCAGGTCGCGCCACTTGTCCGTATTGCTATACCTTCGTCATTGCGAGGAGGCGAAGCCGACGAAGCAATCCAGTGCCTGCGTAAACTGCGCTGGATTGTTTCGCTCCGCTCGCAATGACGATGGCGGGAGGGCGACTTTACCCCTTGAACGGCCCGGCAAAGGCAATCTCGCTCACCGGCTTGCGGTCGCTCACCACTTCGCGCTCCTGCAGCATTTCGGGCAGGTTCTTCAAATCGCCCTGCTTGCCGATCACGAAGGCCATTTCCACGCGGAAGCCTTCGGGCAGGTTGAGGACTTCGGCGGCCTTGGCAAAGTCCACCCCGGTCATGCCGTGGGTGTGATATCCCATGTGCATGGCCTGCAGCGCCGCATGGGCCCAGCCTGCGCCGGTATCGAAGCTGTGGCTGTGGTTCGGGTTGTTGCCCTTGTCGCTGCGCATGAATTCGTCCGACACCGCATAGACCAGCACGCCGGCGTCCTTGGCCCAGCTCTGGTTGAACGGCACCAGCGCCGAAAGGAACGCGTCGAAGTTCGCGTCGCCCTTGTGCGCAAAGGCAAAGCGCCACGGCTGGTAGTTATAGGCGCTGGCCGCAAGTCCCGCCGCCTCGAAGATCACGTCAAGATCGGCCTGGGGCACGGCAGAACCGTCAAAGGCGCGCGGGCTCCAGCGCTCTACGATCAGCGGCAGGACCTGGGGGGATGCAGTACGGGTCATCGGTATACTCCTTGTTCAAACGGATGGATGTCAGGCTGCGTCAACCAGCACAAGCTCGGCGTCTTCCAGCGCGGTCACGACGATTTCGGTCACCCCGGTAATCGCCACGCCATCGCGGGCATTGGCTTCCACATCGCCGATCCGCACCTTGCCGGTGGCCGGCACAAGATAGGCGTGGCGGTCTTCGGTCAGCACATAGCGTACCGTTTCGCCCGCCTTCACCGTTGCGCCCAGCACGCGGGCATTGGCGTTGATCGTCAGCACGTCGCTATCCCCGGCAATGCCCGAAGCGAGCGGTACGAACGCGCCTTCGCGGCTGTCCTTGGGAAAGGGCTTGGCGCCCCAGCTTGGCGCATGGCCGCGCCGGTCGGGGATGATCCAGATCTGGAACAGGCGGGTTTCCTCGTCCTCCAGATTGAATTCGGAATGCGCGATGCCGGTCCCGGCCGACATGACCTGCACGTCGCCCGCTTCGGTGCGGCCTTCGTTGCCCAGGCTGTCGCGATGGGTGATCGCACCCTTGGTCACATAAGTGATGATTTCCATGTCGCTGTGCGGATGGGTGGGAAACCCGCTCTTTGCGGCAATCCGGTCATCGTTCCACACCCGCAGCGCACCCCAGTTGACCCGCGCCGGATCATGATATCCGCCGAACGAAAAGTGATGGTGTGCATCCAGCCAGCCATGATTGGCCGCGCCGATCGAGGCAAAGGGCCGCAGTTCGATATGAGGCTTGGTAAGCGTCTGGGTCATGGCGATTTCTCCTGTCGGGCGGTTGGTGATCCGTCCTGATAGAGCGGAGATAGGACTTGCAGGCCTTTCGTAATATCCTGATAAATTCACTCAGGATGTTCGGAATAGTTGAAATACCGGCTTTCCAACTATAACCCTTGCAACACAACCCCGCTCGCCCTGAGCCTGTCGAAGGGCGCCAGCATGCTTCGACTAGCTCGGCAGGAGCGGGACTGGCAGATTGGAGACACAGTCACGATGGACATCGGCCAGCCAACGCTCGACCAACTCCGCCTGTTCCTCGCCGTGGTCGACGAAGGCAGCTTCAACGCCGCCGCGCGCAAGCTGGGCCGGGCCATTTCCGTCGTCAGCTACGGCATCGTCACGCTGGAAAGCCAACTCGGCGTCACGCTGTTCGACCGCGAAGGCTCACGCAAGCCCGTGCTCACGCCGGCAGGCAAGGCCATGCTCACCCACGCCCGTGCCGTGGCCGACGATGTGGATTCGCTGCTGGCGGGCGTGCGCAATTTCGGGCAGGGGCTCGAGGCGGAACTGGGCCTCGCCATCGACGTCATGTTCCCCACGCCGCTGCTTGCCGCCACCTTGCGCGAATTTCAGGACCTGTTCCCCACCGTCCTGCTGCGCCTGCATGTCGAGGCGCTGGGCGCCATCGCCGCACTTGTGGTCGATGGCCAGGCGCAACTCGGCATCGGCGGCCCCGAACTCGTCGCCACGCCCGATCTTGAACGCGAGGCGATTGGCGAGGTTGATCTCGTCCCCGTCGCCGCGCCCGACCACCCGCTCGCGCGCATGGCCACGATCCCCCCGGGCGAGGCGCGCAAGCACCGCCAGCTTGTCCTCACAGATCGTTCGAAACTCACCGAAGGCCGCGATTTCTCGGTCTTTGCCGCCAGCACCTGGCGCCTGGGCGATCTCGGCGCGCGCCATGCCCTGATGCGCGAAGGCATCGGCTGGGGCAACATGCCGATGCACCTGATCGAAACCGATCTCGCCAGCGGCCGCCTGAAGCGCCTGACGATCCCCGAATGGCCGGGCATGGCCTATCGCTTCCACGCGCTGTGGCGGCGCGATTGCCCCGGCGGCCCGGCGCAGAACTGGCTGCGCGAAGCCTTCAGGCAGCGCCTGAGGAACCTTGTGACTCCGCAACCTTGAGCAGGGCCGAACGCAGGCAGCGGCATACCACCTCGTCGCGCTGGTTGATCAGCTCGTGCCGGAAAGTCACGATCCCGGCATCGGGCCGCGATTTGCTGGCGCGAAGTTCCACCACCTCGCTCGTCGCGCGCATCGTGTCACCGATGAACACCGGCGCGGGCATCACCAACTTGTCATAGCCGAGGTTCGCCACCAGCGTACCCAACGTGGTGTCTCCCACCGAAAGGCCGATCATCAGCGCGAATGTAAAGGTCCCGTTGACCAGAATCTGCCCGAACTCGCTGGCCTTCGCCGCTTCGGCATCGATGTGCAAGGGCTGCGGGTTGTGGGTCATGGTGGAGAACAGCAGGTTGTCCGTCTCGGTCACCGTCCGCCGGATTTCGTGCGCGATCACATCGCCCACCTGCCACTGATCGAAGAAACGCCCTGCCATAGAATACTCCGCCCTTTTTCTCCCTCCCCTCAAGGGGAGGGTCGGGGCGGGGTGTCCCACACCAGCGTCCACGCGCTGC
>JAPLPG010000104.1 GCA_026400375.1 Novosphingobium sp.
GCCCGATTACTTCTCGGAAGACGGCGCGGCATAGAGCGAAAACCAAGAGGAGAGTGACATGGGCCGGGTTCAAGGGAAAGTAGCGCTGGTCACCGGCGCAGGATCGGGTCTGGGCGCGGCCGACAGCGCAGCCCTGGCCCGCGAGGGCGCAACCGTGATCGTCACCGATGTCAACCTTGCCGCCGCGCAAGCCGTGGCCGAGAGCATCGGCGGCGGGGCGATCGCCCTGGCCCACGATGTTTCGAGCGAGGAGCAGTGGATCGCGGTGATGACGCAGATCGAACAGCGCTTCGGCCGGCTCGATGTGCTGGTCAACAATGCCGGCGTCGTGCTCAGCGCCGATGTCGAGGATACGTCGCTGGAGAAGTTCCGCTGGGTCAATTCGATCATGACCGACGGCGTGTTCCTGGGCATGAAGCATGCCATCCCATTGATGAACAAGGGCGATGGCGGCTCGATCATCAACATGTCATCGGTCGGCGCGCTGCTCGGCTATCCGATCTTCTTCGCCTATTCCGCGGCCAAGGGCGCAGTGCGGGCGATGACCAAGTCGGTCGCCGTCATGGCCCAGGTGAAGGGCTACAAGATCCGCTGCAATTCGGTTCACCCCGGCGCCATCGAAACGCCGATGGTGCAGGAAGCCGAAGGCCGCATCGGCGAGGCGAAGGACATTCCCGCAGGCGTCCTGCCCTTCGGCACCCCCGGCCACCCCGATGACGTGGCGGCGCTGGTCGTGTTCCTTGCGTCGGATGAATCGCGCTTCATCACCGGCGCTGAACTGGTGATCGACAATGGCGTGACGATCCGGCCGTTCTGAAGGGGGACCTCCCTCACGACCTCACCTTCGTCATTGCGAGGAGCGCAGCGACGAAGCAATCCAGAGCCGCGGTGCTCTGCCGCTCTGGATTGCTTCGCTTCGCTCGCAATGACGAAATCGGCTGCTTACCCTACCCCGCCATCAACCGGTCCAGCTCGGCATGGAAATGGCGCAACCGCCCTTCCTGCTCGCTCCACAGCGGCCCCTTGAAGCCGCGCGAATGTGCGCCCTTTTGCACCACTGGCAGCAGGTCGCTGTCCTGATCGAGCACTTCGCCAAGGCAGGGCGGCTCGCCCAGCTTCGTATGGACGATCTCGGGCCGGGTGCGGCCGGACATGTCCACGTCTGCGCCCATCCCCATCCACGCCGGAGCGCCATATCCCGGCGCATCGACATGACGATAGAGGATGCACGTGTCATAGGTGAACTGGTTCGGATCGGTCGCGTGCGGGATGAAGCGGTGGAGGAACACCGCTTCGGGATGGCAGCCGATCTGCACGTTGGGAAAGATCGAATAGACCACTGAATCCGAAAGCTGGCTGTCGCTGAACCGGTCATAGCGCAGGCCCAGTTCGTCAGACCGGCGGCGCTTGGCCTGCTGCACGGCGGCGCGGGTATCACGCGCGGTGCCGCTGAAGCTTGCGGGATCGACCCCGGCATCGCGCAGCATCATCTGGATGCCGGGATTGACGCCCTCCTGATCACCATAGCGCGGCGAAGGCTGCGCAAAGGGCACGAACTGGCGGCTCAAACCGCCCGGCCACAGATCGATCTGCGTGCGATCGTCCATCAACCCCTGCGTCTGCGGATGCACCGCGTGGAGGTGATAGATCTCGGCAAAGGCATCCACCCCGCCCTTCCAGTTCGATCCCCAATCGGACCGGCGATGCTGCACCACGTACATCTGGTCGATCTCGTACAGCTCGAGCTGCGGGAGGATCGGCCCGAGGAATTCGTGCAACGGCTTGATGTCCGGGTCCATCGACAGGAACACCAGCCCGGCCGCCACCTCGCACCGCACCGATGAAAGGTCGGTGCCATGGCACAGCACTTCGGGGCGGAAGGTCTCGGCATCGGTGACGGCGATGTTGGTGCCGTCGAGATCGAATTTCCAGCTGTGGAACGGGCAGGTGAAACGGTCGAGCGATCCGAAATCGCCCATCACCAGCTGGCTGCCGCGGTGCGGGCAGACATTGTAATGCGCATGGATCATGTCATCCTCACCGCGCACCACGATGAAGCTTTCCGGGCCGATATCGAACTTCATGAAATCGCCGGCTTCGGGAATGTCCGATGCCGGCCCGGCCAGCAGCCAGCTGCGCGCAAACACGCGGTCCCATTCGGCGCGGGCAAAGGCCGGGTCGGTATAGCGGTCAGGCTGCGGCCTGGCAGTGCCATTGTCGATCCGGGGGGCACGGTCGTTGAACGGGTGGTGGGCTCCGGTGTGGATGTCCCACAGGTCGAAATCGGTCTTCATGCGCAACTCCTGTCGGCAGGAATGGCCGCGCCGACAAGGGCGCGGCCACACGGCACTGGCATCAATCCCCCCGTATTCAGGTCAGATCACGGCCCCCGGAACTTCACGCCCACTTCGGCGCCGAAGTAGCGCGGCGCACCGAAGTTCGAGTTGAGCCACAGGCCCGCCACGTTCTGCGATGCGATGCGGTAACGCTCGTCGGTCAGGTTGCGGCCCATCACGCGGACGTAATACTTGTTGTCCACCTGGGCGAGCGTGAGCGAGGCATTGACCAGCGTGCGCGCATTCAGGAACGTGTTGCCCAGCGGATCGTCGATCGCCTGGGTATTGAGGTTACGGCTGGTGTAGGCCGCCGATGCATTGGCCACGAACTTGAACTCGCTGCTGACCGGCACTTCATAGGTGCCATCCACCGTCCACTGCCACTTCGGCGCGCGATCCAGCGGAGCCGTGGACAGATCATAACCGGCACCGGGCGCAGTGTAGCTGTCGTAGGCAGCATCCTGATAGCCGAGCACGCCGCGCAAGGTGAACCCTTCGAACAGGCGCGCGGTTGCTTCGGCTTCAAGCCCCTTCACCGTGGCGCTGGCCGCGTTGACAAAGATCGTCACCTGGTTGGACTGCCCGTTCACCACGATCGGCACGTTGAGCTGCTTCTGCAGATCCTTGTACTTCACGTAGAACCCGGTGAGGTTGAAGCGCAGGCGGCGGTCGAACAGTTCGGTCTTTACGCCGGCCTCATAGCTGTCTGCCGTTTCCGGGTTGGTCGCCCGGGCTGCGGTGCGGAAGGCGTTGAGGTCGCTGCCGAACGCGGCAAACCCGCCGATCTGATCGTTGAAGCCACCGCTCTTGAAGCCGCGCGAATAGGTCGCGTAGAGGAACGTTTCAGGCGTGGCCTGCCAGCCAAGGCTGGCGCGCCAGGTGGCACGGCGGGCGCTGTTGTCCACGCGGATCACGCCGGCCGGGTACTTGAACACACTGGCATCCAGCGCATCGTCGATCTTGATCGAAGGATCGAAGCCGCCATTCAGCGCAGGAATGAACACCTGCTGCCGGCCATACCACTCCTTGTCTTCCCAGGTGTAGCGCGCACCGGCGGTAAAGGTGATTTCCGGCGTGATCTTGTAGGTGCCTTCGGCAAAAGCCGCCTTCGACCGCGACTTCTGCGCGTTGCACAGGATATAGGGCGTATCGTTCCAGTTGCCGAACGGCAGCGGCCCGTTGGTCAGGTCAAGGAAACCGAGCAGCTGCGCCACGCAGAAATCGATGGTCTCGCGCTGGTAGAACCCGCCCAGCACCATGTCGAACGGCCCGCCGAAATCCGTGGCAAAGCGCAGTTCCTGCTGGAATGTCTTGCGGTTGTCGTCGCGCGTCGCATCGAAGATCGACAGCGGCTGGCCATCGGCGGCAATCGGCACGGCCCCGGCATAGGAGTTCGGGATGCGCGATTCCTGACGGCGCCAGCCGGTGACGGATGTCAGCGTACCGAAATCGAAATCGATATCGCCGTTGAGGTAGATGCCATCGACCGAGATGCGCTGGCCATCGCGCATCTTGATCAGCCCGTCCTGACGGTAGCTGACAGCGGCATTGTCCAGTGGATCGCTGCTCTTGGGGTTGGTCCGCACGGAATTGAGCAGATCGGTGAGGAACGGCGTCTTGCCGGTATAGAGGTCATTCTCGTTGACCGAAGGCACGGTTTCCGAACGATCGCGCAGCCATTCGTACTGGGCCAGCAGGCGGATGCGCTCGCTGGGCTCCCACAGCAGCTTGGCGCGGAAGTTGACCACATCCTTGCCGCCTGCCGATGCACCATCAAGGCAGCCGGAACGGCCATTGAACTTGTTGGGCACGAAGCCGGTGACCGGGCCATAACAGGCACCGTTCTTGTAATAGCCATCGGACTTTTCCGCCCCGCCGACAAAGCGCAGCGCCAGGTTCTCGCCGATCGGCACGTTCAGCGCGGTCTGGAACTTCTTGGTATCGAAGCTGCCATATTCGGCGCGGGCATCGACGCCCACGGTCCCCAGTTCGGGGCGCTTGGTGCGCACGGTCACCGCACCGCCCGTGGTGTTCTTGCCGAACAGCGTGCCTTGCGGCCCGCGCAGCACTTCGACCTGCTGCACATCGAACACGTCGAGCAACTGGGTCTGCACCGAGGAGACGACGAAATCGTCGACCAGCACGGCCACTGGCGGTTCGAAATAGACGATGATCGAGGTCTGGCCGACGCCGCGCATGGCGAACGAGGCAGCATTGAAATTGGTGATGGTATTGGCCGAGAAGTTCGGCACGAACGCCGCCAGATCGCCAAGATCGCGCGGGCTCGACTGCTGGATCAGCTGGGCATCGACTGCCGATACGGCGACCGGGGTCGATTGCAGGTTGGAATCGCGGCGCAGCGCGGTGACCACGATCTCGTTCAGACGGCCCGTATCGGTGGCGGTATCGCCCCCCGCATCGGTCGTGGCATCCTGCGGCGCGGCTTGTGCTTCGCCTGCTGCATCGGCGGCCTTGGCAAGGGCCGGGGCCGACAGGATCGTTGGTGCCAGGGCTGCTGCTACAAGGGCGCAAGCGGCAGTCGACCGCCGCAGAGTACTGCTCAACATCCGTCTCTCCTCATTCCCCGCCATCCTTGCGAGTTGGGTGCAGACTAACTCCAATCCGGCGTTTTGCAAGCAGACATGTATGTTTTTTTGTTGGCCGCTGGCAAGGCCCTTCCGGGGCGCGTTTGACGGCGCGTCGGGCGTGATCGAAAAGCGCTGGCTTCGCATACATTCATGATTGTTTTTGCAGCGTCGCCGCGTATCATCGCGGGCACGACACGGCCCGCAGAGGCCTGACGGGAGAGTGAAGCATGGCCCCATACCAGGCCGATCTTGAGGCGCGGATCGCACGTCTCGAAGCCGAATCGGCGGTGCGCCAACTGGTCGCGCGCTACAGCTTCGATATCGATGACCGCCGCGTCGATGCCGTGCGCGATCTGTTTGCCGAAGATGCCGTGCTGCGCTCGGCCGATGGCGTGATGCATGCCCGGGGCATAGATGCGATCATGACCCAGTTCGATGGCCGCTTTGCCGTGCTCGGGCCCGGCCACCATGTGATGCACGATATCCAGATCGATTTCGAAAGCGAGAGTGCGGCGCGTGGGCGGGTTTCGGGCCATGCCGAGCTGTGGCGCAACGGCCGGATGATGGTCGCCGCGCTGCGCTATGCCGACCGGTACTGCCGCACACCGCACGGCTGGAAGTTTGCCGAACGCGTGATCGGCTTCCTCTACTACGTGCCGGTCGAGGCCTATCCCGGCATTCTCGGCCGCCCCGATCGCAATCACGCCTATGCCAGCCCCTTGCCCGCAGACTTCCCTGAAAGCCTGCCGGACTGGGCATCCTATCACCAGTCGCAGGCTTCAGCGTAGCCCCGCATCATCTTCAGGAGCGCCTGTCATGGCATTCAGTTTCCTTTCCCGTTTCCGCATTGCCGCTGGCAAGGAAGGCGAATTCATCACGCTGGCCCGGCAGATGGAGGCGCTTGCCGCCGATGAACCCGGCACGCTTGGCTACCAGTTCTATGCCCTGGAAGAGCCGGGCATGTTCGCGGTCTACGAACGCTTCGTCGATGAAGCGGCCGACAAGGCGCACGGTGCCTATCCGCACAACCAGCCCCTGATCGAACGCATGATTGCCTGCATGGACGGCAGCTACACGCGCGAACTGCTCTACGATCTTCCCGCAACCGAGGCCCAGTAACCCCATGCCCAAGAAAAGTTTCATCGCCCGCCTGCGCACCCGCCCGGAAAAGCGCGAGCAATTGATCGCGCTGCAGACCGAGCTGAAGGCGCTCGTTTTCGCGCAGGAACCCGATGCGCTGGTCTACGAGCTGTTCCAGTCGGAAACCGATCCCGATGTGTTCGAATGCGTCGCCACCTTTCGCGACGAGGCGGCATTCGATGCGCACATGACCATCGATTTCCACGACCGTCTGGTCCCGCCGATCCTCGACTGCCTGGCCGAGGACATGACCATCGCCTTCTACCGTTCGCTCGATTGAAAGAGAGCCGTCTCGATGAAGCTTTCCTTCCGCCGCATCGCCACGCTGTGCCTGCCTGCGCTGGTGGCCGGGGCCACCCTGCTCAATGCCGCTCCGCTACAGCGGATCAAATCGCCCGAAGACCTGCAGGTCCATGATACCCCGCGCATCGATCCGGCCACCGCGCCGGGTCGCCCCGTGTTCGAACAGCATTGCGCCATGTGCCACATGGGCGGCGTGCCCAAGGCACCCAGCCCGGCATTTCTGGGCATGCTCGCGCCCGATTCCATCGTGCAGGCGCTGACCGATGGCGTGATGCGCACGCAGGGCGCCGCGCTCAGCGCGCAGCAGAAGGTCGAGGTTGCCGAATACCTCACGCGCACGCCGTTCGCCTCGTACCAGCGCCCCGCCCCGCCTAAGCAGTGCACTGGCGATGCAGCGCGCATGGACATGGCCGATGTGCCCGCAGCCATCGGCTGGGGCCACGATAATCGGCGCTTCGTTCCGGCCAGCGTGGCGCAGTTGCCCGTGGCCGCGATCCCCAGGCTCAAGCTGAAATGGACTTTCGCCTATCCGGCATCGAACCGCGCGCGTTCGCAGCCAACGCTGGCCTGGGGCACGCTGTTCGTCGGCAGCCAGGATGGCACCGTCTACGCCTTCGACCCCGATACCGGCTGCACCCGCTGGACCACCCGGCTCGGCGCCGAAGTGCGCACCGCCATCGTTGCCGATGTCGAGGGCAAGCGGCTCTATTTCGGCGATCTGCTTGGCAAGGTCCACGCGCTCGACGCCATGACCGGCAAGGAACTGTGGGCCGGCCGGATGAGCGATCACGCCGATGCGACGATCACCGGCACGCCCACGCTGGGCGGCGGGCTGCTCTATGTGCCGGTGTCCTCGCTCGAAGTGGTGCAGGCTGGCGACCCGGCCTATGCCTGCTGCACCTTCCGCGGCTCGGTCGTCGCGCTGGATCCCGCCTCGGGCCGCGAAGTGTGGCGCGCGTGGACCGCGGGCGAGCCGAAGCCGCATGGCAAGACGGCTTCGGGCACGCCGATCCTCGGTCCCTCCGGCTCGCCGGTATGGAACAGCCCCACCTATGATGCGGCAACCGGCCGCGTCTATTTCGGATCGGGAGAGAACTATTCCTCGCCCGCCGATCTCAGTTCCGACGCGGTCTTTGCCGTGGACGCCCGCACCGGCAAGGAGCTGTGGCGCCGCCAGTTGACGCCCAACGACGCATGGAACGTCGGCTGCATGGTTGGCAACGATTCCTGCCCGGTAGAGAACGGTCCCGACTATGACCTTGCCGCATCGGTGCTGGTCGTGCCCACCGCAACTGGCGGCACGATGATCGTGGCGGGGCAGAAATCCGGCATCGCCACCGGCCTCGATCCCGAAACCGGCAAGATCGCCTGGCAAA
>JAPLPG010000127.1 GCA_026400375.1 Novosphingobium sp.
TCTCGGCCTGCCGCTGGTCTCCGCAGGCGGGGCGATCCAGCCGGTAGGCCTTGTTTCGAAGCTTGAAGACCTTGCCCTGTTCGCGACCATCGAACTGCCGCTGACGCAGCGTCTGAGCGTGGAGGCGGGTGCGCGCTATGCCCGCAACCGGGTGGTGATGGAGGACCAGATCGGCACCGCGCTGAACGGGCGGCACCGCTTCGATCGCCTCAATCCCTCGGTCGAATTCGACTATGCGCTGGGGCAGGGCTTTCAGGCCACTGCCGGATTCTCGCTGACCAGCCGCAATCCCACGCCGGCCGAACTGAGTTGCGCAGATCCGGACGCGCCCTGCACGCTGGCCAATTTCTTCATCGCCGATCCGCCGCTGAAGCAGGTGACCGCCAGCAACTGGCACGGCGGCATCAGTGGGACCGGATCGACGCTGGCGCTGCGAGCCAACCTGTGGCGCACCGCCACCAGCAACGATATCCGCATGATCGCCTCCACCGTGCGCGGCCGCGCCTATTTTGCCAACCTTGGTCGCACCCGCCGGCAGGGGGTGGAAACCTCGGCTGAGTGGCGCAGGGACGGCTGGCACGCTACTGCTTCATATGCTTTCACCGACGCGCGTTTCGGCGACGGGTTCGTGCTGTCCAGCCCGTCGAACCCCGCTGCGGATGATGATGGCACCGTGCAGGTGGCGCGCGGAGACCGGCTGCCGGGCGTGCCGCGCCATGCGCTGAACCTGCGGCTGGCACGCGAGGCGCGCACCTGGTCGGCAGGCGTGACGATGCGCGCACGCTCGGGCCAGTATCTTGCCGGGGACGAAGGCAACGACACGCCACGGACGCCTGCCTATGCCGTGGTGGATTTCGATGGATCGGTAAACCTGCTGCCCGGCGTCCGCCTCGTCGCCCAGCTGCGCAACGTGCTGAACAAAAGGTACGCCACCTTCGGCACGTTTTCGGAAGTCGACGAGATCGACCTTGCCGAAGCCCCCGGCGCGGAAAACCCCCGCGCCTATGCACCGGGCGCGCCGCGCCGGTTGACGGTGTCGGTAAGAGCGGCGTTCTGACCGTTCGTTCGTCATTGCGAGGAGGCGAAGCCGACGAAGCAGTCCAGCGTCGCGCAAGACCGCCCTGGATTGCTTCGCTACACTCGCAATGACGAGGTATCTTCAGAGCTTCGGCAGCAGCTCCGCCTCCAGCGCCGGGTAGAAGTGCGAGACGCTGCGCTGCAATTCATAGCGCGCGGCCTTGAGGCTGGCAAAGTGCGGCGGGATCGGCAGCTCGCCCGCCTCGCTCATGTCCAGGCCCCGGGCCACTGCATCGCGCAAGGTCTGTTCGACCCAGCCGAGCCAGTCCCGTGTCTGGGCAATGGCGCTGCCATCGCGGTCGAGCGGGCCGTGTCCCGGCACCAGCAGCGCGTGCGGAAGAGCGCTCAACCGCTGCAGCGATGCGCGCCAGTCCGGCAGGGAGGCATGGGGGGTTGAAGGCGCGCGATCGTGAAACACCAGATCGCCCGCCAGCAGTGTGCCGGTTGCCTGATCGAGCAGCGCCAGATCGCCGGCGGAGTGGCCGTTGAGCGCCATGAGGCGGAACGTGCGTCCGCCAAATCCGATGTCGCCTTCGGACACGTCGCCTTGCGGCAGGACGATGGCGGTGCCCTTCATCCAGTCTGCCAGCAGGCGATACATCGCGTCGGAAAAGCCCTCGCCATCGCGCTCAAGATCGGCGCGGGTGGCGGGCAGGGCGTGGACGATGGCGGGGTCGAACGCGGCTGCGCCCATCGCGTGATCGGGGTGCAGGTGGCTGATGTAGACCCGGCCCACCGGCTTGCCGGTCAACCGCTGCGCCAGCGCGCCAAGGGCAAGCCCATGTTCGCGCGAGACGCCGGGATCGAACAGCAACGCGCCGCTGGCGGTGGCAATGATCGCGCTGTTGGCAATCGCGCCGCCATTGGCAAAGGCAATGGCCTCGTCCGCCCCGCGCACCATCCACACGCCGTCGGCCACGGCTTCGGCGACGGGAGTGTATTTGCCCGCGAGCGAGCATTCCCGCCAGCAACAGCGCCCGGCGGTCACGCCTCACGCACCGACCTTTCCGGCAAAGCGCAGGCCCGCGGTATCGCGCGCCTCGAAGCTGATCGTGCCGGTGGCCTTGACCAGGACGGTGAACGCCGGGTCTTCCGCCACCGATCCGAACACCTCCATCTCGCCCAGAGATCTGCCGTCTCCATCGCGGATGGTCACGTGCTCTATGTTGTAGGCGGCGATGTTTTCGACCAGGCCGGTGTCCATCGGGTGGCGGAAGGTGATCCGCAGCCGCGTTTCGCCCGGACCTTCCGCCCATCGGCCTGCGCGTATTTCGCCAAGGTGATCGGCCCAGTCTCCCTTGACCCGGCTGACCGGCGGGGCTGAGCAGCCGCCGCCTGCCGCATCGATCCACGTGCCGCCGACGTGCCACGTGCCATCGCCGGTCTGGACCGCGGCACGGACGGGGGTGCGCTGATCCAGCTTGATCCGCGAGGCGATGAAGGGCTCGGCCCCAGCCGGCCTGTAGTCGACCGCCACGGGGATCGGGTTGAGATCGGCCAGCAGCACGATGCGGCGCACGTCCGGCAGGGTGCGGGCATCGATGGTGACCGGGAAGACGCGCTGGTTCTCGGCGATTCCGGGGATGCGAACCGCCACGCGGCTGTCGAACACCACCGGGTCCTTGCCGAACAGGCGCGCGGCGTGATGGTCCCACATCGGCGAGCCCAGCGGATCGGCGGGCGCGGCCCGTGCGGGCACGGTTGACAGGGCAGCGGCGACGCACGTTATCGCGAAAACCAGCGCTCTTTTCATTCCACGCATTCTCCCAAAGCACACTATGCCCGGTTCTGCCGCCGGGGCATATTGGACCTTGGATCAAGCAGATGACCGGGTGAGAAAACCGCATGAAGGCAGCCACGCTGGCCCTTGCTCTGGCCACTCTTGCCGCCGTGGCGCGCCCCGCTGCGGCGCAAGGGCAGGCGCCTTCGCCTGCGGCCGATCCGGCCCCACCGTTCGATACCGAAGGCTATCGCAGCGCCCGCTATCGTGCCCCGGTCGATCGCCTGCCCACGCCGGCCGCGCGGATCGCGATCGACCGGGCGTTGCGCCTGAAGCCCGGCGTCGATGCCCTGTTCATCGACGTGCTGCCGGCCGAAGGGGGCGTGCGCGATGCGGTGAGCGGGCAGTGGACGCTCGCCCTGCCGCATGAGACGATTCCGGGCGCCGCATGGCATCCCGAAACCGGGCGCAGCCACCCCGATGACGCGCTGTGGCGCGGGTTGCGAGAGGCAGTGGCCTTGCACCGCGCGAACCATCCGGCGGTGCCGGTCGTGCTGTTCTGCCGCAGCGATTGCTGGATGGGCTGGAACGCCGCGCGCCGCCTTGCCCGTGAAGGTTTCGGCAATGTGTACTGGCTGGCCGAGGGGATCGAGGGCTGGCACGAGGCCGGGCGAGCGCTTGCGCCGGCCCGGCCCGTGATCGTTGCCCCCTGATTATTTCAGAGACTTGAGATAGGCGATCAGTTCTGCGCGCTTGGCCGGATCCTTGAGGCCGGGGAAGCTCATGCGGTTGCCGGGGACAAGCTTGGCCGGGTTTTCCAGCCACTTGTCGAGCGTTGCGTCATCGAGCTTGAGGCCGGATTTCTTGACGGCGTCTGAGAACTTGTAGGTGCCCTTCACGCCCATCTTGTGGCCATAGACGCCGTAGAGGTTCGGCCCGATCTTGTCGGGCGCGCCCTTGGCGTTGCTGTGGCAGACCGCGCAGCGCGCCCACGTGGAAGGCGGAGCGGCGGGTTCGGCGTGGGCGGTGGCCGCGGTGAGCAGGGTGGCGCTGGCGGCGAGGGCCAAACGTAGGGTGGTCATGTATCTCTCCCGGATTCGTTTCCCCGGAAGGTGTGGCATGCGCCGTCCGACGCCTGAATTGGACTAAGGGTCAAGCTTGCGGTGTTGCGGAGTGCTGCGGGACGGACGGTGCAACAGGGTTCGCGCGGAGACGCGGAGACGCGGAGATTTGGCGCTGGGCCGAATGGCCCTGTGTCCCGGCAGCATCGCGCAAGACGCTGGCCATCTGATGACTGGAGCAGCTTCGCCGGACAACCCCTCCGCGTCTCCGCGCGAGATACTCTTCTCCGTGCCTCAGGCCGGGCGGTCTTTCAGCCAGCCGATGCCGCGCCGGAGCAGGTCGTAGAACACCGGCAGGTCCCAGGCGCAGCGGTCGACCGTGGGCCACCAGTCGAGCATCGGCTGCAGGTCATAGTGCCCGCGGCAATGGCCCAGCGTGTTGTAGAGCACGCCGCCTTTGCCGTGGTCCTTCAGGTACATGACCGCGTGCTTGCCGATGGCGTCGGCGGCCTCGACGAAGCCGGTGCCCTCGACCGTGCAGTCGGTTTCGAGCAGGACGTGGAGCTTGCCGTGATACTCCATGTGGTAGAGCTCGTCGGTCGTTTCGAACGGTTCGATGCCCTTGACCAGCGGGTGATCGGGGTCGGCCACGGTCACCGTATAGGGCGCGATGGGCGGGTGGCTGATGAACTGGCTGCCGAGCAGGTCCATCATCAGCGGCGCCCAGCGCGGCGCGTCCCACAGGTCCTTGTTGGGGCCATCAGTGAGGAAGCGCAGCACCGAATTGGTGCCGTGCAGCGCGTACCAGCGACCGCCCGATTGCAGCCAGTCGCGCAGGGCTTCCTGCGCCCCCAGCGAGGGCGTGACATCGCAAGTGTAGGTGATCAGGATGTTGGCGGCGCGGATCGCCTCGATGTTCTCGTAATCCTCGAACACACGGGTGCGGATCGCCGGATCCTCGGCCAGCAGCTTGAGGATCTCGAGCCGGGCGAAGTCCATGTCATGCCAGACACCGCCGCAGACGAAGACGCAGTTGATGCGCGGGGGGTGGGTTTCCGTCGTATTCTCAGTCACTTGGTGTCACCTTCCCGAAGTGGCGGCGCGTTGGTTCCTGCCGCTCATGTCCTCGGCATACCCAGCCGTCGGAAGCCCACCCCCAACCCCTCCCGCATGCGGGAGGGGAGCGAGACTTGCCGAGCCGCAGGCGAGGTTGGTCGCCGCGGGGTGGGCAGTTTCACTCACGCGTTCAGATACTTGTCGAGCGTCTGGTGGAACTGGCGGATGCGGATTTCCTGGTAATCGCCGAGGTTGACCTCGCCGGTCTTCGAGGCGTGGAGGCCGTCCTGGACATAGGGCAGGTTGTCCATGTCCTGTTCGAACACGTGGCCGAGCACGCCGAGTTCGGGCGCATCGGTCCACTTCTGATCGTTGGTCAGCAGCTTCATCGGCACGCCATGCGGCATCGGATCCCCCTTTCTGACGCGGGCGAGGATGCGCACCTCCATCAGGCAGGTGTCGGGCGTCTTTCCGGGGCGCCAGCGATAGACGATGTTCGGCATGAAGCCGCCCCACGGCGCGAAGTTGGGGAACACGTTGTAGACGAGGCCGTCGAGCAGTTCGGCGTCGGTCGCGTGGTCGTGATCGTAGCCGGTCTGCGCGGTGTATCCGGCGCGCATGGCCGCCCCGAGCGCGGCGCGCGCGGTCATCCCTTCGGGCACGGTCACGGCAAAGGGATCGCCTGCCGCGTCATAGTTGTCGGCGCTGCGGCCGTTGTACTTGCAGAATTCATCGACGATCCACTGCTGCGTCTTGCCTTCGGGATCGACGTGCGGGCTCATCACGCCGAACGGCACGTGATTGACGTTCACGTTGTCGCCATAAGTCCAGTAGGCGCCGTTGGCATCGCCGGTGAAGGGCAGCAGCTGCGGGTGGGTGACGACGGTGTGCCAGGCTTCCATGAAGGCTTCGGCGGTCACCTTCCAGTTGGCCGGGACTTCCTTGGCCACCCAGATCACCGTGGTGCATTCCTCGTGCCGCCAGCGCTTGAAGAATTCGGGGATCGGCGCGAGGTATTCCTCGAGCGTGGGGCCGCCCTTTTCCTCGCGCAGGAAGATATAGCCGCCCCAGCGGCCGACCTCGGCCTCGGGCAGGGCCATCTTTTCAGGCGTCAGGTGCTGGAAGTCCCACGAGCAGGGCATTCCGGCAAAGCTGCCGTCCTTTTTCCATGCAAAGCCGTGGAAGGGGCAGGTAAAGGTATCGGCGGTGCCGTCCTCGGTGCGCAGCTTGCGTCCGCGATGAAGGCAGACGTTGTGCATCGCCTTTACGCTGCCGTCTTCCTGGCGGGAGATCAGCCACGAACGCCCGGCGTTCTCGAACACGGTGTAATCACCGGCTTCGGGGATGTCTTCCTCGCGCGCGGCGAACTGCCAGACGTGGGGCCACATCTTCTCGCGCTCGAGACGGGCGAAGTCCTCCGAGGTATAGCGCTCTGCGGCAAGCGGTTCGGAGCCGCGATACTGGTAGCTTTCTTCGGTCAGGATGGCAGGAGCGGGGCGCGAATCCTGCGCCATCAGTTCCGTCCAGCTGATTGCCTCGCAGCGGGCCAGCCCGCCGGTCACAACAGGATCGCTTTCAGCCATTTTCTCGATTCCTCACCCAGAATTCAGTCATTGCTGCCGGTTTTGCCTCTCACGCTCGCGCGCGTCACCTTGCTGAAAGCATAGGTTGCACGCCATGCGCCTGCGCGTAACCACTGTCTCCATAACGTGATGCGGATTCTCGCGGGAGAGAGCAATTGTCCAAGAGGCTTGAAGGCAAGGTCGCCCTGATCACCGGGGGCACCACCGGCATCGGCGCGGCCACCGTGGCGCGGCTGACGCAGGAAGGCGCCAAGGTCTGGTTCACCGGATCGAAGGAAGAGGCCGCCGCCGCGCTGTGCGCGCAAACCGGCGCGGTGTTCCGCAAGCTGCGCGTGCAGGACGCTGCAGGCTGGCCGGGGCTGATCGACGAGATCATCGCCAGCGAAGGCCGGCTCGACATCGTGTTCGCCAATGCCGGCACCGAAAGCGGCGATGCCAGCATCGAGGACGTTGGCATCGAGGGCTGGGACAATGTCGTGGCGGTCAACCAGACCGGCGTGATGCTGACCGTGCAGAACGCGATAAAGGGCATGAAGCGCAACCCGGAAGGTGCGCGCGGTTCGATCATCATCAATTCCTCGATGAACGCCACGCGCCCTCTCGGCAACTACGTGACCTATTAGGTGACCAAGGCTGC
Source organism: Novosphingobium sp. (assembly GCA_026400375.1). Taxonomy (GTDB): domain Bacteria; phylum Pseudomonadota; class Alphaproteobacteria; order Sphingomonadales; family Sphingomonadaceae; genus Novosphingobium. The sequence goes on from JAPLPG010000127.1 coordinate 7,135, forward strand.
GGTCTGTGCGCTGGCCAAATCGGCGGCGGTGCATTGCGGGCAGAGGGGCTATGCGATCCGCGTCAACGCAATCCTGCCGGGCGTGGTGGAAACGCCGCTGATCCAGCAGATCATGAACAGCCAGCCCGATCCCGCCGCCGCGCGCGCGATGTACGAAGGCATGGCGCCGATGAAGCGCATGGCGCAGCTGAATGAAGTGGCGGGCCTTGTCGCCTACCTTTCAAGCGATGAGGCCGGGTTCATTTCCGGCGCGGAATACGCGATCGACGGTGCGACCACCGCCGGC
>JAPLPG010000143.1:0-1353 GCA_026400375.1 Novosphingobium sp.
ACACGCCAACGATCTATCGGGAACGCCGGGTCGATCCTTCAGGAACGCAGCTACGACACTCCGGGAACGGTGCGTCTGCCGCGACTCGCGTGTTCTCAGCGAGTCGGTGAGCTTTCCGTGGCCGGTAACTTTTCTAACCCAATCTAAAGCAATCTAACCGGCAGGAAGTTCTCGTTTGGAGGAGAATAGGAGGATAAGGGGTTTGGAGAACGCCCCCGACCGGTCTGTTTCCTGAAATTTGCCCTCAGAAGCTCGCTGAGCGCAGGCGGGCAGGCCGGGTACATCTGCCCAGCAAGAGGCAGATTTTTGCTTTGTAAATGGCGTTTCCGGGCGCCTGTATTTTGCCATTGAAAAACAACGTTTTCGAGCCGTTCTCCGCCAAACTCCCGGATTTGCGCCGCAATTTCTGTCGTGAACAGCAAGTTGGCGCTTATGGCTCGCCGGTATCCGCGTCTTCCTCGACAGTGACGCCGCTCCGGGCCAGAAGCGCGTCGATGTCCGCCATCGCGGCGTCATACTCGTCCAGCGTAGCCGCCGAGAAGGTCGAGAGGTCGCAGACGTCATCGCCGTGATCGCGCGCGCGGGCGTCGAGATTGATCGCATAGAGGTGCACGCCGGCAAGGGTGGTGCGATCGAGCAGGCCGGCGGTGGACACCGCATCGAGCATGGTGCGAAGGCCAAGCCGGGTGACGCCGAGCAGGCCTTCGAGCTGGCTCGAGCGCAGCGGCCCGAACCCTGCCAGCACATCCAGCAGCGCGGGCGCGCGCGAGGACCGGCGCTTGCCGGGCTGGCAACTGGCGAGGCGCCGGGCGAGCCGATCAGTTTCGGCAAGGCTTGTGCCGAGGCCCTGGGCAACATCGCGCAGCGCGATGGCGAGAAGGGCGGGGGGATCATCGGCCGTGTCCGCGTCCCATGGCTCTGCCGTCCGAGGGGCGGCCCGCAGCGCATCGAGACGGACGAGCCCGGGGAAGGGGAGGGCGTGCGCCAGCAGGCCGGTCTTGCGCCAATGATCGCCCCAGAGCAGTTCGAGCGTCCAGCGCGGGGAGGGCGGGCCCATGCGCTCCACCGTCAGCCGGATCGCTTTGGTCGCGACCGGGCCCATCGCGATCGGAACGCTGGTGCGTTCGGCCGGCGCGAAGAGGGCGTGGCGGCTTGCGGCGTGGTGAAGTTGGGCGAGGGCGGTCAGGGGATCGGCGACAGGTGCAAGCCCTGCGATAACCGTGTGGGCTGCTGCAATCACCGCCCCGGCGTCCTGATGCGCTGTCTGGGGGATAAGACCGCTGCCGGTATCATCGGAAGGGGCCAGCAGAGCGGCCTGGAAGCGCGTGGCGGCATCGGCCAGCATGTCCCAGC
>JAPLPG010000143.1:1405-23897 GCA_026400375.1 Novosphingobium sp.
AGGATCGCCTCGCACAGGGCCTTGGGCGGCCTTGCGGCATGAGACGGTTCGTCAGACAGCGTGGCCGCGCCGGCAAACCATGCGTGGAAGCGCAGATCGGTGAAGGCATGCCCCTCTTGCCGAAGCGCGGTGACCAGCATATCGCGCAGGAGCCGCAGCGCGAACAGGCGCAGCGTGGCGGGCTGGGCCATTGCCAGGGCGCCATCGAGACGGCCGAGCGCGAGCAGGGCATCGGGCGCGGGAGGGGCGTGATGGGCTGTAAACATGGCCAGTCCGGCTGTTGAAAACGGCGGAAAATCGCGGTTTTTCCGGCTGTGGTATAGCTAAATGAACTTCGCTATACAACCTCTCGTATGGCCTCATTGTGCCTTTTGAGCCGGGTTGGGGTTGGCTCAAGCCCGGATCAGCGCAGCAGGGGCGCAAGCACCTTTTCCATGGCCCGGTAGCCTGCGGTGTCGGGATGCACGCCGTCGTAGGCGTAGCCCGGCTTCATCCCGCCCTGCGCATCGGCAAGGGTCGGGGTATAATCGACGAAGCGGGCGCGGTGATCGTGGGCAAGCGCGCGGAGTGAGGTGTTGAGGCTTGCGATCGTGCGCCGCGTTTCCAGCCCCGGCCGCCAGGGGAAGCTTGCCGCAGGGGGGATGGAGCCGAGCAGCACGGCGATGCCATGGGCGCGGGCCAGCACGATCATCACGGCGATGTTGGCAAGGGTCTGTTCGGCGGTGATCGGGCCGGTGTTTCCGGCAATGTCGTTCGTCCCGCCCATGATGTGGACCTGGCGCGGCTTGAGGGCGATGACATCGGCCATCATGCGCAGGACCATCTGCGGCGTGGTCTGGCCGCCGATGCCGCGGCAGACCCTTCCGGGCACGAAGAATTCGGGCCGCTTGTCGGGCCAGCCCTGGGTGATGCTGTCACCGATGAAGACGACCCGCACGGGCGTGCCTGAGGCTGCGATCCGACGATTGGCCTCGGCATAGTGGCCAAGCCCCGGCCAGTCTTCGGCAGCAGGATTGGCGGGGGGAGTGGCTGGGAAATCGGCTGGAAGACCGGCTGGGCAGGCGGTTTCGGCGGCAAGCGGCCGGGTAGCGAGGGGCAGGGCGGCAAGGCCTGCGACGAGATGGCGCCGCCCGAGGATCATGCCGCGTCTACACCGGGTCCAGCCCATGCGATCAGGGCGCTGGCATCGGCGTCTGCGGTGATCGCAGCGGTGGCCGGGACATGGAGGCAATCCCCGGTGTGAGCCTCGAGATCGCCAGTGGAGACCGCGCCGGACAGCGGGACGATCCAGCGGTCCGGCCTCGAGCACTCCGGGCCTTCTGCGCCTGGTTCAACAATGGCGCTGCCGCGTGCGTGCCACAGGGTGAACAGTGGTCCGCTGACCAGTTGCTGGCGCGGGGCGGCGGTCAACCGGCCGCAGCGCGGATCGTGATAGGGGGCAGCGCGCGACACGGCGATTGCGGCATCGAGCTGCAGTTCGCGCGGGCGCCCGTAGTCATAGAGGCGGTAGGTCACGTCGGCGTGCTGTTGCACTTCGACCAGCGTCACCCCGGCGCCGATGGCGTGGACGGTTCCGGCGGGGATGTAGAAGTAGTCTCCGGCCCGGACCGGCTTCCAGTCCATCAGTTGTTCGATCGCGCCGCTGAGGGCGGCGGCGCGCAGCTGTCCGGCATCGAGCGGCTGCGTGGTGCCGATGCCGAGCACGGCGCCAGGCTCGGCCGCGGTGACGACCCAGCATTCCTCCTTGCCCGAGACAAAGCCGCTGGCGCGCCCCTGGCGATCATCGGGGTGGACCTGGATCGACAGCGGCGCGGAGGTGAACAGCCATTTCACCAGCAGCGGCAGGTTGGCGTGCGGGGCTTCGAACCAGACTTCTCCGATGCGCTGGCCTGCGGCACCGCTGAAGCTTGCCGGCAGATCGGTGCGGCCCCAGGGCTTTTCGACAAGGCGAGGCAGGAGTTTCATGGCGCTTTCAAAAGCTGTTCACGAGATTGCAGGGCCGGGCCCGCAGCCGCTGGCGCATGACGAGGCCTTCACGGCCGATGGCGGCATAGGCATCGCGTTCGAACCGGTGCCAGCGCGGCAGGCTGTGGTCGTTGGGATCGCCGCTGCGGGCAAGGTTCACCCAGTAATCCCGCAAATCCAGCGGTTTTTCGGCGGGGCCGAGTGGGGCGCCGCCAAGGATGTAGCCGATTTCGGCGGTGTGCGCGGTCAGCGCCGTGGCGGGCGCGCCGGGGCGGGGGGCATCGAATTCGTAGCGCCACACCGGCCAGCCCTGCCAGGTGAGGAGGGCGGCAAGGTTGCTGGCGGGGCAGCGGAACACGAAGTCCGTTTCCATGCGCGGTTCGAGCGGGCCGAGGCGGGGATCGGCGCCTGCGGCATCTTCGGCGCGATAGAAGGCGAGCGCGTTATCCGCCTTTGCGCCGAGCCAGTGGCGGGCATAGGCGGCGACATCGATGCTGCCGGGCGCAGGGCCGAATTCGAAGCGGTTGCTGCCGATGATGACCGGCAGGGCAGGCGCCTGGCCAAGAAGCTGGACGGGATCGCGCGGCAGGACCGTGCCATCGACCGTGGTGCGCAACCACAGGAAATCCTGGTTCCATAGGGCCGGATCCCGCAATTGCAGGTCTGCGGCGAGCAGCGCATGGGCCGACGTGTTGCGCAGGGCATCGATGCCGTCCTTGCCCGCCAGCGCATCAAGCTGGTCACCGACGGCGAAGGCCTGATCGAGCGGGCGCGGCGGCATGCCGAAAAGCGGGGTGCCGCTTTGCATGATCGCCTTGTGAAAGAGCCCGCGCGCGGCGGGAGCCGCCAGCAGGAGGGAGACGTCCTGGCTGCCGGCGCTTTCACCGAACAGCGTAACGTTGCCGGGATCGCCGCCGAACCGGGCGATGTTGTCATGCACCCAGCGCAAGGCCGCGATCTGGTCCATCAGGCCGTAATTGCCGCTGCTGCCGCCCTGTTCGGCGGCGAGATCGCGGTGGGCAAGGAAGCCGAAGATGCCGAGCCGGTACTGGACCGAAACCAGCACGACGCCCTTGTCAGTGATGCGGCTGCCCACGGTGCCGGCCGAACCGCCGGCGCGATTGGACCCACCGTGGATCCATACCATGACCGGCCGCGGCTTTCCCGCCCGTGCCGGACCCTTGACGTCGAGGGTCAGGCAATCTTCCGAGCCGTAGAGATAGTTTGCGCGGTTCCAGTGGTAATCGTTCTGGAGGCAGGCCGGGCCGGGCCTTTCGGCGCTGCGCACGCCTTCCCACGGAACGACCGGTGCCGGGGGACGCCAGCGCAAGGCGCCCAGCGGCGGCGCGGCGAAGGGTATGCCTTCGTAGGTGTGGGAGAGGCCATCGTCATCGCTGCGGCCCTGAACAAGGCCGCCGGTCACGGCGAGAGGCGGCGGCGGGGCTGCTGCCAGCGTCGCAGCGCACGGGGCGATCAGCAGCGTGAGCGCGGTTAGGCGACGCCCCATCACTTCGCGCCCGCGCCGACACTGGTTTCGACGACGTTCCATCCCCGCAGGCGCACTTTTGGCGGTGCGGTGCGGTCTGCCGGATAGCGGATCGCGATCTCGCGCGTTTCGCCTGGCAGGAGCGATAGGTAATTGTCGCTGTAGTACGCCGGGAGGATGCGCTGGCCCTTGCCATCGACCAGTGTCAGCTTGGCGGCCAGGGCCGGGGTGGCCGAGGTGTTGCGGATCGTCACGCGGACGAGCCGGTCGGTGCCATCGACTTGCGGTCGGGCCATCGACAGCGCCAGCGGAACCTGGGGCATCGCGCCAAGCGCGCGGTAGGCCGCCTCGTCCTTGCCGCGCCAGTAGAAGTTCTCGCTGACGGGTGTGCCAGTGCGATCGTGCAGGGCCAGCGAGACGAGCACCATCGGATCGGCACTGAACAGTCTGTCCAGCGGCACCGCCGGGAGCGGGGTGACGCGGTTGGCCGGGGCCGAGACCGGATCGACGCGGCGGAACAGTTCCCGGCCGGCAAGGTCGGTGACGCGCGTCGTCACGGTCAGGCCGGGCCGATCATCGCGGGTGGTGTTGATCACGGACAGGACATTGTCGGGCAGGTTGAGCTGGACGTGGAGCGGTTCCGTGGCCTTGCGCGTGCCATAGTATGCGGCGTGGGTATCGTAATCCGAGCTGTAGATCTGCCACGCGTTGGAAGGCCAGGCCGGGTGAGTCATCCACAGCAGCCGGCCGGTGTTTTTGGTCCACAGGTGCGCCATCAGCCCTTCGAACATGGCCTTGTGCGTTTCAAGGTTCATCATCTGGGCCTTGCGTTCGAAATCGGGCAGGCTGGTGCCGGGACCGAACATGCGGGCCAGCGTTTCCATGAAGGTCCTTGTGTCGCCATTTCCGGCAAAGTGCCAGTCGTGATAGGCCAGGGTATCGGACAGCGGCCACTGATCGGGCAGCGGCGTGTAGCTCTGGATCGATTCCAGCGTGGACAGCGAAGGCGTGCCGGTTTCTACCGAGAAACCGGTGGCCAGATCGGTGAAGTAGCCTTCGGGCGCGCGGTAGTTGTACGGGCCGGAATATTGCAGGTTGACGGTGTTCGAGCTTCCTGTGAACCAGCGCGTGCCATCCAGCTGGAAGACCAGATCATCGAGCCCTTCGTTGAGCTGGGGATAGGGCACGCCTTCGTTGCGGCCGAACCACAGCACGATCGACGGGTGGTTGCGATAGCGCGCAATCGTGTCACGGGCATTGGCCAGGAACAGCTGCGGGTCTTGCGGCTCTACCTGGAAGTTCTGGGTGGATTGCCAGAAATCATTGAGGACCATCATGCCGTATTCGTCGGCCAGATCGTAGAATTCGGGTTCGGTGTTGGTGCCCATCCAGTTGCGGATGATGTTGAGGTGCGCTTCGCGGTGGAGGCGGAAATAGGGCTCGAGCCGCGCGCGAGAGACGCGCTTCATCGCATCGTCCATGCCCCAGTTGCCGCCGCGTGCAGCAATCTTCACTCCGTTCACGCGGATCGTCAGGTGCGGTTCGGGGATCGCGTAGTCGGTGACCGGCACGACAGCGGGCGAGGCCTCCCCCGCCCGGGTCAGCGATGCGGCCCAGCCTGTCGGGCTTTCCTTGATGGCGCCGTGGGTGATATCGATCAGCCGGGTTCCGGCAAGGCTGCCATCTGTGGTCTGCACCTGCACCCGGTTGAGGCTGCCCGAGTTGGTGAACAGGCCAAGGTCGTAGCTGACTTCGCGGATGCCGAAGCGGATGTCTTTCCGGTCGGACAGGCCCGTGCCATCGGAGACAGAGATCGTGGCCTTGTGCAGGACCGGTTCGCCATAGCCGTTGGGCCACCACAGCTGCGGGTTGCGCACGGTCAGGGCAGGGTCGGTGCGCGGTGAGAATTCGACCGTGGTGCCGCCGGGCGCAACTTCGACCTGGCGGCGCAGCGTGGCGCCCGCCACGGTGACTTCGACCGTGGCCCGGACCGGGGCGGTGCCGGGGTTGGATACGGGCACGCGCACGTAGATATCGGCGCTGTCGGTGCGGGGCAGGGGCAGGTCGGTGACGATCTGGGGATCGCCGATTGCCAGCGTGCCGGTCGCCAGCAGTTCGACGGTCTGCCACAGGCCGGTGTTGCGGTCGCGGATGGCCGGGATCCAGTCCCAGCCTTCGGTGGCGACGAAGGTTGGCCCATCGATGGCAAGCTGTCCGCCATTTTCGCCCACGCCGCCCTTGATCGACTGTTCGTGCGGGGTGCCGGGGTGCGGCGGCGGGCTGACACGGATGGCGATGGTGTTGCGGCCGGCAACCGGGGTGAAGGTGAAATCGCCGCGGGTGAAGGCGCCCCTGGTATCCCCGGCGCACTGTCCGTTGATCCAGGCCTCGGACGAATAGTTCACGCCGTTGAAACGGATCGTGGTGCGCTTGCCGGCGGCCTCTGCCGGAATGTCGAAGCTGGTGCGATACCAGTAGTCCTGCCGTGCCAGGCTTTCGGGAATGGCGAGGTTGTTGAGCGCGTGATAGGGATCGGGATAGACGCCGCGATCGACCAGCGTCTGGAGAACGGTGCCGGGCACCGTTGCCTTCAACCAACCGGGGAAGGACGCGCCGGGCCGCGACAGTTCGGCACCGCCGGCCGAAACCCTGGGCGCTTCGATCATTTCCCAGCCATTGATCTGCCAGCGGCCATCGGCCTGCTTTTCCAGTGCGGCGGCCGTTGGCACAGGCTGAGAGCGGGGCGCGGTGGGGGCGACGGTGGACTGGGGCAGCGTCCACGGGTCCTGCGGCTGCCAGAGCCCGGTGTTGGCACGGTTCTGCCATTGCCAGCCCTGGCCGACGTGCCATATTTGGACGAGATCGAACGCGGGCCGGGCGGCGGCGGCGGCGGCAATCTGCGGGGCGGTCAGCGCCCGCTCATCGACTTTCAGGCCGACGAGGTCTCCGCCGAAATGGGGCTTGCCGCCGATCACCGGCGCCAGGGCAAGACGGCCGCTGGCCGGCGCCGAGCGGGCCTCGCCCTGCGCCACGGCCTTGCCATCGACGAAAAGCTGCGCGGCCTTGCCATCGAAAACGACGGCAAGATGAGCCCACGCGCCCCGGACGAGAGCGGCTGGTGCGGCAACCCGCGACGTGCCGAGGTAGAAGACCGGGCGCCCCTGATCCAGGGCGAGGCAACGGCAGGTTTCGGGCGAATCGCCGATGGCCAGGATCATGCCGTCGGCCGTCTGCGGGCGGATCCAGCCCGACAGCGTGAACGGCGCGTCTGCCGCGGTGATGACGGACTGCAACGGCCGGGTGACGCCGATGCCGCCTTGCAGGATATGCAGGTTGTAGGGCCCGCCGTTGTCCGGCGTTGCCGCAGGGCTGATGCTCTGGCCCGCAGCCTGACCAGCAAGGGCGGCCAGCACAAGGGCTCCAGCGGCGGCTCGACGCATGATATTCCTCTCGCAAGCGCGCGCGATTGGTCCGCGCGTCAGGGGGTGAACCTATCCCGCGACAAAAATAAAGCAATCAAATTTATTTAATGGCAGGCCCGCAAACTCGGCTAGGCTGCGCTTGCCCGAAGCTTGATTCGTCGGCTCTTGTGGCGATCTTGCCCGATTGGTAGCGGGGCGGTGAAGGATTGGATGATGCCCGAAAAGCAGAAAAGCGCCATTCGCTTGTCGGGAACCAACCTCGAGCGGGCGGCGGACCACAACCAGCGCATCACGCTCCACGCGATCCGCGTGCAGGGCACAACGACGCGGGTGGAACTGGCCGGGCTGACCGGGCTGACGGCGCCCGCCATTGCCAACATCACCAAGCGGTTGATTGCCGACGATCTGGTCCATGCCGCAGGCCAGGTCCGCCACGGTCGCGGGCAGCCGGCCACCAAGCTGAAACTGAACCCGGACGCCTGTTTCTCGATCGGCGTGAACATCGACCGCGACCACATTGCCATCGCCATCGTCAACTTTGCCGGCGAGACCGTGGCCCGCCGCGCCATCGAGATCGATTTCGCGCTGCCGCAGGACGTCGAGAGCTTTTACCGCCGCTCGATCACCGATCTGGTGCACAAGGGGGGCATCGACGTGGACCGGCTGGTGGGGATCGGCGTGGCCACGCCCGACGATCTGGGTTCGGTCAATCTGGCGGGGCGGCCCAATCAGTATGCCGCGTGGGACCAGACCGACATCGCCAGCCTGTTCGTCGAACCGTATGAGCTGCCGGTCTTCATCGAGAACGATGCGGCTGCGGCGGCGATGGGCGAACAGCAGCTGGGCAGCGGGCGTCGGCATTCGAGCGCGTTCTATATCCTGATTTCCTGGGGGCTGGGCGGCGGCTTCTTTGCCGATGGCAACTATATTCCCGGCGCAACCGGCCGCAGCGGCGAAATCGGCTTCCTCAACTGCCGGAGCGACGGTGGCCCGGCCGAGCAGGTCCAGCAATGGGTTTCGCTTTCCGGCCTGTCGACCCACCTGCAATCGCACGGCCTGGCGCTGTCCGCCCTGTTTGCGCAATCGCATGACGCAGCGTTCGAAGCCGTGGTCGAATCCTGGATCGATGGTGCCGTCTCGCGGATGATCGACCCGCTGATCGCGGTGAACTGCCTGCTCAACCCGGCGGTGGTGCTGCTGGGGGGGCGCCTGCCGATGAAATTCCTCAAGCGGCTGGAGCAGCGGCTGAACCAGCATCTGGCGCTGCATGCCCGGCATATTCCGTCGCTCGCGCCCGTGCTTCTGGCGGAACTCGCCGAAGATGCGCCGACCGTGGGGGCCGCGATCCTGCCGCTGAGCCATTACCTGCTGCCCAAGGCGGCAACCTTGTGGAAGCGCGAAGGGGCAGGGGTGCAGGAGGCCGATGGCGCCACCGCCTGGATGCAGCGCGCCTGACCCCTCAGCCGGCGATGGATGCCGGGGACGCTTGCGGGTCTGTCGATCGCGCGCAGGCACGTTCGGCGGCGATCCCGAGGAAGATCGCGCCAAGGGGGCCGGCATCGCCGCCAAGGGCCGGTTCGACGATGTAATCGCGGTCGGGAAGCGGCATGTAGCCCGCCATGATCTGCTTCAGCCGCGCCTCTATCCTGGGGACGAGGTGGGGCTGGCGGTTGATGACGCCGCCGCCAAAGGCAATGCGCTGCGGGCCGACCGCGCAGACCATGGTGTGGCACAGCCCGGCAAGCGTATCGATCACGAAGCTCCAGACCGGGTGGTCGGCGGCGATGGCCGATACGTCCTCGGCGCCGAGCCGGGCCTTGATCGCCGAACCTGATGCCAGCCCTTCGGCGCAATCGCGATGGAACGAACAGATGCCGGCAAAGAGATCGCCCGGCGAACGCGGCAGCATGGCGTGGCCCAGTTCGCTGTGCAGCAACCCGCGCGTGGAGGCGCCATTGACGATCAGGCCGACGCCGATGCCGGTGCCGACCGTGACATAGGCGAAATCGGCAAGGCCCTGGCCGCTGCCCCAGGCGATTTCGGCAAGGGCGGCGGCATTGACATCGGTATCGAACCCGATGGGCACCGGGAAACGGTGGGTCAGCGCGCCCAGCACGTCGAACCCGGACCAGCCGATCTTGGTGGTGGCCAGGATGTGTCCGTAGGCCGGCAACGCCCGGTCAAGACAGATCGGGCCGAAACTGGCCACGCCCAGGGCGCGAAAGCCGCAGGTGTTCCACCAGCGTTGCAGGATGGCCTGCAGGGCCGGGATCGTCTCGCCCGGGTGCAGGGTTTCGACGGTCTGCTGGTCGATGATCCGGCCTGGCCCGAAGCCCAGCGTGCAGATGCACTTGGTTCCGCCCAGTTCGACGCCAACCACCGGCACGGCATGGGTATCGGGAACGGAGCTTTCAGCCATGCTCACGGTGATAGACTTTCTGTCCAGGGCAGGATCGGCCGGTGCGGCAAGCGGAACCGTTCCCAGCGGTTCCGCTTGCTGCCCTGGCCGTCAGTACGAGACGCGCACCGACAGGGCGAAGCGGCGGTCGGTGACGAAGGCACCGCGCTTTGCCCGGACGATCTGGTTGTCCTTGGCGTAGAGCGCAAAGCTCGTGCGGGTGATTTCGTTCAGCAGGTTGTTGCCCTGAACGCCGATCTTGAAGGTGTTGTTCACCGTCAGGAACATCGAGCCATCCAGCTGCCCGGTGGGTTCGGAGAACACCGGAAGGAACGGGAAGCAGCAATCGCGAGTGCTGAGCAGATAGCGCGAGCGCCACGAATAGGCGAGGCGGGCGTAGAAGCCTCCCTTGTCGTAGAAGGCGGCAACGTTGGCATTGTGCTTCGACAGCTGCGGCAGCGGCAGCAGGCTGTAGAGCTTGTTGACCTCGCCCGGCGGGCGGGCGCCGTCACCCGTGCCGTTGGCCGGGGTGCTGGTCGGGATCTTGCCCGGATCGATGTAGGTGTACGACGCCTGCAGACCAAGGCCGGAAAGCGCGCCCGGCAGGAAATCGAACGTCTGCTGATAGGCAAGTTCGAAGCCCTTGATGTTGGCGCCCTTGTCGGTGTTGGCCGGGCCATTGAGCACGACATCGAAGGTCTGGCCGTTATTGGTGGCCGAGATGACCCCCTGGCCGTTGTTGTCGATGACCTTTTCGAGATGCTTGTAGAACAGCGATGCCGTGAGCGACCCGACAGGGCTGAAGTACCATTCGCCGGTCAGATCGAACTGTGTCGCTTCTGTCGGGCGGAGATAGGGGTTGCGGGAATTTGACGTGAACACCAGATCGTTTGCCTGGTTGACCGTCGCATTCACGCCGATGAAGGCGCGCAGATTGTCGAACGTGGGCCGCGAAATGGCCCGCGATGCGGCGAAGCGGAATTGCAGCTGGTCGTTGGCGTGGAACCGCAGGTTCAGGCTGGGCAACCAGTGGCTGAACTTGTTGCGCGCCGCCAGAGGTTCGCTGGCCCCGTTTGCAAAGGCAAGCACGTTGGCCTGCTGCGTCGGGGTGAGGCGACAGATCGGCGGGATGGGATCGGCCGGCTGGCGCGGCGCCGAGCAATAGGCCGCAACGGTCGGGAAGGTCGAAGGCAGCACGGTGTTGCGCAGCGGCGCGGTGAGCGCCCCGAACGAGACGCCGAGCGTATCGACATAGCGCACGCCGATATTGCCATCGAGGTAGGAGCCGCCGCCCTTGTCGGTCGAGAAATCTACCCGGACGTAGCCGGCCAGGGTCCGTTCCGAATTGCGGAACACTTCGTTGGGGCAGAAGTAGGTGTTGACCGTGGCGCAGGCGCGGTCCTCGATCGGCTGGTAATTGCCGGTTGCCCGCGCGGTGATGGTGCGCAGCAGGGCCTGCGTCTGGTCATAGTTTTCGGCGATGTTGCCCTGGAGGAACACGGCGCCGGGTGGCTGGGTGGATTCACCGCGGAAGAAATTGCCGAACTGGAACACTTCATAAAGCGAAGGATCGATCGTGGCATAAGTCTGCGCGCCGTTGGGGAATGTCCAGGTTTCGGACGGGGCGCCCCAATTGTTGTAGTTGTTGTTGCGGACCACCTGATCGCGGTCGGCATAGCGGCCGCCGACGCGGATCCGGCGCAGGAAGCCATCGTCGCTGAGATCGTATTCCGCATCGCCGCGGAATGCCCATTCCTCGCCGTTGTTGTCATCGCGATCGGTGAAGGCATCGCGGAAGTAGAGGCTGTTGGGATTGGCGAAATAGGCTTCGGCCGTGGGGGTGGTGCCATTGGGCAGGCGCCCGATGTTGAACGCGATCTGCGGAATCTTGCCCGAGTTGTCGATGCTGACGTTCGACCATGTGGCAGTGTCGATGATCTGGTCGACTTCCTTGGCGCGGGCCTTGATGTACTGGCCATCGAGGTTGAACCGCAGCCGGTCGGTCGCCTTGAACTTCATCTCGAAGCTGTAGTCGTCGGTGCGATAGTCGGTGATGAAGCCGCGGTTCGATTGCGTGGTGAAGATGCCGCCTTGCTGGAACTGCGGCAGGGTGTTGAGATAGTTGCCGCCGCTCCATCCGCCCTGGAAGCCGCCGGGCCGGGTGATGTCGCCTTTGACGAAGACACCGTTCTGGTCGAACGTGTAGTTGGTGCCGGCGGCCGGGAAGGTGGCGTTGACATCGGGATACCACACGTTCGGCTCGATCGTGTGTTCGGACCAGCTGTTGCGGCCTTCGGTGCGCAGGAATGCCGCGGTGGCGATCAGGCGATCATCGGCGGTGGCATATTGCAGTGCCGCCGACAGGCCGATGCGCCGGCGATCGAAATCCTGCGTGCGCACGCCGCCGCCGGTGGGGGCGTAGCAGGTTGCAAGGCCGCTGCCGCAGTTGAACGTGTCGGTGACCCTGGATTCGTACGGCGATCCGGTGTTGAATGTGCGGGTGCCGGTGAAGCGTTCGAACGGCGAGGCGATGAATGCCGAATCCACCTTGGAATAGAGGCGCGAATACGTGGCCGAGGCGAGCAGGCCGACCCGGTCCCCGCTGGGCAGGATCCACTGGTTGCTATACAATCCGGTGACGTTGGGCGCGGCGCGCTTGGCCAGATCGCCGTAGTTCACTTCGGCGGAGAGATAGACCAGCTGCTTGCTGGAATCGAACGGGCGGCGCGTGTTGATGCTGGTCGTGCCGGAAATGCCGCCCTCGATCATGTCGGGCGTGAGGTTCTTGTACACCTCGATCGAGCTGACCAGTTCCGGGGCGACATCGTTGTAGCTGATTTCGCGCCCGCCGCTGACCGAGAAGGTATCGCGGCCATTGAACAGGCCCTTGACATAGTTGAGGCCGCGGATGGTGACGCCCGATCCTTCGACCGAATAGTGCTGCGAGTCCTCGGCCGAGGCATAGCGGGTGATGGCAACGCCGGGCACGCGCTGCAGCGCTTCGTTGACCGAACGATCGGGCAGGGCGCCGATGTCTTCGGCCGAAAGCGCATCGACGATGGTGGCGGCGCGCTGCTTGATCGACTGGGCGTTCTGCAGGCTGGCGCGATAGCCGGTGACGACGATGGCGGTGTCACCGGTCTTTTCGGCATCGGCCTCTGCGCTGTCCTTTGCGGCATCCTGGGCAAAGGCTGCCTGGGACCCCAGGGCAAGCACGGCCAGCGAAACGCCGCAGGCCAGCTGCTTGATGTGATTGCTTGAAACAAAAGATCGCCGGTAGGCCATCAGCTTCCTCCCTCCTGTCCGGCCTGCATCGACCGGTTGTTTTCGATTCCACCAACGGCGGATCATCCTCGGTTCCATAAAGACCATAACCGTCCGCGAATGACAAGTTAAAAAAATTTGGTTTTCTTATTCGAGGCCAATTGCCAAATCGGCGCGGGGGCCGGATATCGGGTGCCGGGGAGGAAACGCTTGTGACGCAACGCAAGCCTGTGAGGGTGATGGTCGTCGGCGGCGGAACCGCCGGGTGGTCTGCGGCTGCGGCCCTGGCACGGCTGTTGCCGGGCGTGGCCGAAGTCCACGTGATCGAATCCGCCGATGTCGGCATCGTCGGCGTGGGCGAGGCAACCTTGCCGCATGTCCGCCAGTTTGTGCAGCAGCTTGGCATCGATGAAGCAGACTTCATGCGCGCCACGCATGCCACGTTCAAGCTGGGCATCGACTTCCGCAATTTCGGCCGCATCGGTGACAGCTACATCCACCCGTTCGGCACGTTCGGGCGCGAAGTGGCGCATGTGCCGTTCCACCATTACTGGCTGCAATGCCGGGCGCGGGGCGTGGCGGCCGACATTGGCCACTACTCGCTTGCCGTGCAGGCAGCACGCGCCGGGCGGTTCGCCGTTCCGCGCGACGACGATCTCTCGCTGGGGTCAAGCTATGGCTATGCCTACCAGTTCGACGCCGGCCTGTTCGGCCCGTATTTGGGGACCTTTGCGTTGCAGCATGGCGCACGGCGGACCGAAGGCACGATCGAATCGGTGCAGCGCGATCCCCTGACGGGCACTGTCGTGTCGGTAACGCTGGCCGGCGGCGCGCAGTTCAGCGCGGACCTGTTCATCGATTGCTCGGGCTTTCGCAGCCTGCTGCTGGGCGAGGCGCTGGACGAGCCGTGGGAGGACTGGTCGCACTGGCTGCCGTGTGACCGGGCCATCGCCATGCCGACGGCATCGCCGGCAGGCGAGATCGAGCCATATACGCGCGCCACGGCGCTGGGCGCGGGCTGGGCATGGCGCATTCCGCTGCAGCATCGCGTCGGCAACGGCTATGTCTATGCCAGCGCCTTTCTGGAGGATGATGCGGCGGTTGCGGCCCTGCGGCAGACGGTGCAGGGCAAGGCGCTGGCCGAGCCACGCCAGCTGCGCTTCCGGGCCGGACGGCGGCGCAATTCGTGGGTGGGCAACGTGGTTGCCATCGGTCTTTCCAGCGGCTTCCTCGAACCGCTGGAATCGACCAGCATCTACCTGTCGCACATGGCGATCACGCGATTGATCGACCTGTTCCCGATCGACGGGGTGCAGCCTTCCGGCGCGGCCGAAGCGAGCAGGCGCGAGTTCAACCGGCTGGTCGACATGGAATACGACCGCATCCGCGATTTCCTGATCCTGCACTACCATGCCACGACGCGCGACGATTCCCCGTTCTGGGACCACGTCCGCACGATGACCGTGCCCGACAGCCTTGCCGAGAAGATGGCGCTCTGGCGGCGCACCGGGCGGATCGCGAAATATGGCGAAGGGCTGTTTTTCGAACCCAGTTGGGTGGCAGTCTACCTCGGCCAGAACGTGGCGCCGGAGCGCTGGGATTCGCGGGCCGCGCTGCCACAGGCGTCGGCGCTGGAGGGGGCCCTCGCCCGGCTGGAGCGCGAGATCGCGGGTCTGGCATCGGCCATGCCCGGACACCGCCAGTTCCTGACGATGCAGGCAGCAAGGCTGGCCAATGCCGGGTAGCGCGCGCGACGCCCTGCGCACGATCGTGGTTGCAGGCACCGGGCCGGTCGGCCTGGCTGCTGCGATCGCGTTGCGCCGGGCCTTGCCGTCGAGCATGGTGACGCTGGTGCGCACACCGGATGATCCGGCGGCACTGGCTGACAGCGCCGCCACGTTCCTGCCGCAGACCAACGCCTTTCACGACCGGCTGGGGATCGACGAGAAGGGGCTGATCCTGCGCTGCGGGGCGAGCCACCGTCTGGCGCTGGCCTTCGCCGGCTGGACGGGACCCGATCACACCACGCTGCAGGCCTACGGGGCGGCGCCGCCCGATGGCGTCGATCCCCGTGCCAACCCCGCCATGGCCGCCACGCTGGCTGCGGCCGAGCGCTTTGCCATCGCGCCCGACGATCCGGCCCTGCCGCTGTCGGACATCGACCATGCGCTGCGGGTGAATCCCGAAGCCTACCGCAACCATCTTGCTGCCCTGGCCCGGCACCTGGGCGTCGTCGGTGGCGACAGGCTGCTGCGGGCCGCGGTGCCGGACGGCAAGGGCGGGCTTGCCGAAGTGGTGCTGGAGGACGGGACGCGCATCGGCGGCGATCTGTTCGTTGACGGCTCCGGGCCCGCAGCGCGGCTGGCCAGCGCCCTTCCGCTTCAGGACCGCGAAGACTGGTCGGGGCAATTGCCCTGCGACCGGGTGCTGGTTGCCCGGCAGGAAGATCAATTCCGGCTGACGACAATGGATGAAGTGGCGGCCATGACGACGGGCTGGCGCGCTTCGTCGTTCGGGCGCGATGGCTGTCATGCCCACTTCGCCTTCCAGTCCGATTGTGGACCGGACGAGGCGGCGGTTGGGGCCGCAGGCTTTGAATCCGGCACGCTGGTAGCGATCGCGCCCGGTCGCCGCGCGCAGGCGTGGCAGGCAAATGTCCTTTGCCTTGGCGATGCGGCGGCGCAGTTCGAACCGCTGCACTGGATGAACCTTTCCCTCGCCCACGCGCAGATGGCCCTGTTCCTCGAACATCTGCCCGGGCGGGAGGACGAGCCGCTGGAGCGTGCCGAATACAACCGCAGGGCAGGGGCGATGGCCGACCGCGTGCGCGATTTCATTGCCCTGCATTACTGTGCAAAGCATCGGCCCGAGGGCCGGTTCTGGGCGCAGGTGGCGACGCTGGAACGGTCGGACAGCCTGGCCCTGACGCTGGCGGAGTATTCCGGGCGCGGGCGTCTGCCCTATTTCGAGGACGACATGGTCTCGCGCGATGCGTGGAAGCTGGCGATGGCCACGATCGGCCTTGCGCCCGGCATGGCCCCGCGCATCGCGGCCTTGCCCGTGGCCAGCCAGGCCGCGCTGGCCGACCAGCACAAGGCCCGCGTCGCCGCCGCGCTGCGACAGGCCATCCCCTATCCGCAGTGGCTTGCCGCTTATCCGAAGGCCTTCCCATGACCCAGCATCTGCCGATCGAAACCCTGCCGATCGAAACCGTGGTGATCGTGGGCGGTGGCACGGCGGGATGGATGGCGGCGGCCGCTGCCAGCCGCTTCCTCGACGATGGCCGCCGCAAGATCGTGCTGGTCGAATCCGAGGAGATCGGCACTGTCGGCGTGGGCGAAGCGACGATCCCGCCGATCCTGAACTTCAATGCCTTGCTGGGCATTCCCGAGGAGGAATTCGTCCGGGAAACGCAGGCGACCTTCAAGCTGGGCATCGAGTTTGCCAATTGGGGCGCGCTGGGCGAACGCTATATGCATCCCTTCGGGTCGATCGGCCGGGACTTCGAAGGCGTGGCCTTTCATCAGATCTGGGCCAAGTTCCGCGAGCAGGCGGGCCTCGGGCCGATCACCGACTATTCGATGGCCTGCGTTGCCGCCGCAGCCGGCAAGTTCGCCCCGCCCTCTGCCGATCCGCGCACGCCGATGTCGCAGCTGGGCTATGCCTACCATTTCGACGCCGGGCTCTATGCCCGGTTCCTGCGCAAGTATGCCGAAGCCGGCGGGGTGGTGCGCCACGAAGGCCGGATCGGTGCGGTGGAGCGCGATGGCGAGAGCGGCTTCGTGAGCGCCGTGGTCCTGCACGATGGCCGGCGGATAGCCGGGGACCTGTTCATCGATTGCTCGGGCTTTCGCAGCCTGTTGCTGGGCGATGCCCTTGGCGTGCCTTATCACGATTGGTCGGCATGGCTGCCGTGCGACAGCGCGCTGGCCGTGCCGAGCGAGCGCACCGCGCCGCTGCTGCCCTATACCCGCTCCACCGCGCACGCGGCCGGGTGGCAGTGGCGCATTCCGTTGCAGCACCGGACGGGCAACGGCCACGTCTATTGCTCGGCCTTCATGACCGACGATGCCGCCGAACAGGTGCTGCTCGCCAATCTCGATGGCAAGCCGCTGGCCGATCCGCGCAAGATCAGCTTTACTGCGGGCGTGCGCGATCGGTTGTGGGAGAAGAACGTGATTGCGCTCGGCCTTGCGGGCGGCTTCATCGAACCGCTCGAATCGACCTCGATCCACCTGATCCAGACGGGCATTTCCAAGCTGTTCTGGCTGTTTCCCGACAAGCGCTGCAGCGCGGTGGAGCGGGACGAATACAACCGCCTGATGGGCGAGCAGTTCGCCTATATCCGCGATTTCATCATCCTCCACTACAAGGCCACGGCGCGCGACGACACGCCTTTCTGGCGGCAGGTCCGCGACATGGCGATCCCCGACAGCCTGGCGCGCAAGATCGCGCTGTTCCGCGAAAAGGGGCGCATCCTGCGCTATGACCACGACCTGTTCGATGTGCCGAGCTGGGTGGCGGTGATGCTGGGCCAGAACCTTGTGCCCGTGGGATATGATGCGCTGGCCGATGCGCTGGACGATGCCCGGGTCGAGGCCGCGCTGCGCAATCTGGCGGCAACATATGCCGCGCAGGCCGCAAGGCTGCCGACCCACGCCGACTACATCATGCAGCGCTGTCCGGCCCCTCCGCTCACAGCATCGACGGCCTAGCGCAAGCCGAGCGCGCGGGCGATGAAGCTGCGGACGCCTTGCGCCCGCGCCGGGCCGGGCGGTCCACTGACCCCGCGCGCATGGGGCGGCAGGTGGCTTGCTGCCTCCGCTGCCGCCGGATCGAACACGAAATGGTCGAACCAGTGGCGCCAGGCGTCCTTCTCGGTCGGGGGCAGGTCGCGCACGGCCAGCATGGCGTGGACGAGCGCTGCGAAAGGGGAAGAGTTTGCCGGGGCGTTGTACCAGTAATTGACCAGCACGTTGGCCGGGTCGAGCGCCTCGATGCAATGCCACCACAGCGTTGGCATATAGAGCGCATCGCCCGGTCCAAGGTCCACCTGCACGGCCGCAGCCATGGCATGGGCATAGCGCGGGAAGCGGGCGAGATCGGGCTGGCGGATATCGACCATGCTCACCGGCTGCCCGGCGATGGTCACGTCGAGCGGGCCGACATAGAGATTGCGCGTCTGATCGGGCGGGAACAGCGTGACCCGCCTTCTGCCGAGCGCGACGACGGCGATGTTTTCGGACACGTCGAAGTGGGGGGCGACGTGGCTGGCATTGCCGATCCACACCCGCGCGATGACCGCAGGGATGGGCAGGGGCAGGGGGTTTGCCGCGCTGAAGCCCGGAAGGAAGGCATCGACCGGATTGGACCCGGCATAGATCGCGGGCGGATCGGGATCATCGGCCATGGCCAGGACCTGCTGGCACACGCGCGACAGGGGCACGGTTTCGACCGCGAAATTGTAGCCCAGCATATCGTCGGCATAGAAGAACCGGCCGCCGAGTTCGGGGGCGCCCAGCATCGTCTTGGCGTTTTCGCCCCGGTCAAACTGCATGAGGTGCGCAAAGGCGGCCGCCGCGCCATCGCTCGCGGCGCGGACAAGCGGCCAGGCACGCGCCAGCCCGCGCATGACAAGAGGCCGCGCGGCCTGCGTCGCATCGGCAAGGGCCGCGGCAAAATCGCTCGAGGCCTGCGCAACCTCTCCCTCGACCTGCCATGTCCACGGCTTCAGCATCGGCATTCCTTGCGCACGGACCGGCGCGCTCGCGTGCCGTTATTGCGCACATCATAAGGCAAGCAAAAATATTTAATAGCCGTGGGGCGATTGCGCCGGCCGGTCATCGCGATGCAGGTTGCGCCCCGCAACGTGCTGGCGCGGGGCGATGTAGCGCAAGGTCAGGGCCGCGTCGGTGGATTGCTGAACGCTTCGTCGTAGAAATTCTTGAAAAAGGCCAGTCTAGCGCGATCCGGCCAGGGCTGTTCGGACAGGGCCTGATCGATGCGCGCAAGCCGAGGCTGCGATGGCGCAAATTGCGGCCATGCGAACCCCGCCGTCTGCGGTTTTCCGGTGCGCGCAAACGACAGCAGCGCCTGCATCATCGTCCTGCTCATGGCCCGGTCCGCAGCCGTCCACGTGCGGGTGAGGCGATAGCGGTTGAACGCGTCGAGCGTGCCGAGCCAGAATGGGACCTCGGACGTGTGATAGGCCCCGGCGGTTGCCGGATCGAGATCGGTAAAGCGGGTTCCGGGGGCGAAGGCGTGGGGCCGCGCGAACTCGTAGGCAAAGACCGGAGAGGCGCCGTTCGCCGCTTGCCCAAGCGCCCATCCCAGCATCCCGGTCACCATGGTGGCATCGCGATCGGCAAGGCGGGCCTGAGTCCGCGCCTCGGCATCGCTGGCTGCGGGATAGAGTTCGAGGAAACGGCCCGCCGAAGCGCCGAACTGCTGGCGCGCCTTTTCCTGATAATCGGCCAGCGACGACACCGGGCCAAGGCCGCCCAGCGCTTCGTCGCTGGCAAAGCCGAGCATCAACGGGACATCGGCCTGCTTTCGCGCAGCAAAGATCTGCGGCACCGCTGCGGGCAGGACAAATCCGTCGACGGCCGGGCCGGTGCCGGGCCCGCCGGGAACGCGCGGGACGACGAGGCGATCTGCCGCCATCGCGCGAAGTTCTGCGAGGTTCGCTGCTTTCCAGGCCGCCTGCAGCTTCTCGCCCGCCTGTTCGGCCTGATCGCGCGATGGCATGCGGATCGGTCCATCCAGCATCGCGCCGCTCATGCCGACCGCCTTGTGGAACAGGCCCCTGGCCAGGGGGCTGGCCTGAAGCGCAAGGACCGACATCGACCCCGCCGATTGCCCGACAAGCGTGACGTTCGATGGGTCTCCGCCAAAGCGCGCGATGTTCCGTTGCACCCATTGCAGCGCGGCAATCTGGTCAAGCAGGCCATAATTGCCCGACGCGGCGTAGGGGGCTTCGCGCCGCAGTTCGGGCAGGGCCAGAAATCCGAGCGGTCCGACGCGGTAGTTGAGATTGACAAAGACGGCGCCTTCGCTGGCGAGGGCTTCGCCATCGTAGATGCCGACCGACCCGGACCCTGCATAGAACGCGCCGCCGTGGATATAGACGATGACGGGGGCCTTGCGCAGCCCGGCTTGCGCCCAGACGTTGAGGTACAGGCAGTCTTCCGACACGATATCTGCGCCGGAGTACTGGTTCGTTTCCGGCCCGCGCATGGGCTGGGTGCATTCAGGGGCAAAGCGATCGGCATGCAGCACGCCGCGCCAGGGCTCTGTCGGCGCAGGTGCCTTCCAGCGCAGATCGCGCACGGGCGGCCTTGCATAGGGGATACCGAGGAAGGCCCGGACCCTGCGATCGAGCATTTTCCCCTGGACCATGCCGCTGGCCGTCTGCACCGCCGGAGATGGTGCCGCTGCGCGGGCAGGCTGCATCGAAACCAGCGCTGCGATGGCAGCGAAGATCAATCTTCCAGAACGCATTGATTCCCTCTTGGATTTCCGACGCAGAGAGCCTCGGCTGGACGCAGACCATGCCTGCTTAAGCAATTTTTGGCCTTACCACAATTCGCCGACTGCCTAACCTATCACGGGCTTTATGCTCCCCTTTTCTTGCTTAACTCTGTTCAAAGCCACCCTTTTCCCAATCCAATCAGCCTGATCGATGGTTTTGTATCCATAAAATCTATTATATACAAAAATAGTGATTATCACTGATTATGGTTGCACGTTCTGCCGTTCTATGAGATTGGCCTGTCCAAACTGGTAAAAGGGAGGATCGTCATGTCCAGAAATTTGCGCTTCGTCGTCGGCATTTCCATGCTGGCTTTTTCTCAGGCATCGCTTGCTCAGGAAGCAACCGACAGTGGCCTGCAGGAAATCGTCGTCACCGCCCAGAAGCGTGAGCAGAACCTTCAGCAGGTGCCGGTGTCCGTCACGGCACTGTCGGCTGAAGCAATCGCCAACAAGGGCATCACGCAGTTTGAAAACCTTGCCCAGGCCACGCCTGGCCTGACCATTACGCAGGGCACGCAGCGCACTGGCAACAGCATCAACTTGCGCGGCATCGGGACGTCGGTGTTCAGCATCGGTGTCGAACCGGCCGTTGCGGTCGTGGTCGATGATGTTCCCATCCTGAACCAGGGCCAGGCATTCGCCACGCTGACCGATATCGAGCGGATCGAAGTGCTGCGTGGCCCTCAGGGTACGCTGTTCGGCAAGAATGCATCGGCCGGCGTGGTCAACATCGTGACCCGCGCGCCGACCGAAACCCTGTCGGGCCGCATCGCCGCTTCGGCCACGACGGACGATGAATATCGCGTCGAGGCCGGTGTTTCCGGGCCGCTGGGCGAAAACGTCGGCTTCCGCCTGAACGGGTTCTACAGCCACTTCCGCGGCTATGTGAAGAACCTCGCCACCGGCAACTACCTTGGCGCCGATGAGAGCTGGGGCATTCGTGGCAAGATCGCCGCCGATCTTTCGGACACCGTCAAGATCGCGATTTCGGCCGAGCATTCCGAAACCAAGGGCAATTCCACGCCGCGCACCGTCCGCACCTTCCTGCCTGGCGCCACCATCTTCGGGGCTTCGCTTGCCGCAAACTCGGCCGGCATTCGCGTCGGGCCGGACAACTACGTGCTCAACCAGAACTTCGATGGCATCGCCAACGGCAAGTCGACCAACGTCAGCGGCCGCATCACGGTTGACCTGGGCGACCTCGATCTGATCTCGATCTCGAGCTACCAGAAGTGGGGCCTCGATACCCTTGATGACGTGGATCAGGTGAACCTGCCGGTCTTCGGATCGGCCACCGGCCTTTCGCAGGCGAGCCCCTACGACACCAAGTACTTCACCCAGGAACTCCGGCTGGTTTCGACAGCGCCGGGCCCGTTCCAGTACATCCTTGGCGCGTTCTACTCCGACGGCGAAACCGATCGCTCATTCGATCGCGGTCCGTCCGGGCCGCTGCTGGCGAAGTGGGTGTCGAATGCCGGCACGCGGACGTATGCCGCCTTTGCCCAAGGCACCTATGATCTGGCAGAGACCACCCATCTCGATGCCGGCATCCGCTACAACCACGAGAAGATCGACGTTGCCTTCCAGCGTCTCAACCGCCCTGCCAGCGCCCCGGCGAACAACGCGGTCTGTCTTGATGTGTGCTCGGGCAACGCGGCCGACGATGCCGTCACCGGCAAGGTCTCGCTGCGGCAGGACGTGGCCGAGCGCGTGATGGTCTATGCCTCGTTCGCGACCGGGTACAAGGGGCAGGGCTATGACGTGTCGTCGGGCTTCACCCCTTCGCGCGCCGCCAATCCGGTCAAGCCGGAAACGTCGCATGCCTATGAACTGGGCTTCAAGAGCCGCTTCCTTGACAACCGGGTGCAGCTCAACGTCACCGGCTTCTGGACCGACTACAACAACTTCCAGGCGCAGTCGGCGGTGGTGCAGCCCGACCTGTCGGTCCAGTTCCAGCTGAACAACGTGGGCAAGCTGCGGTCGCGCGGCGTCGAGGTGGAACTGCAGACCAAGCCGACGCGGGCGCTGTCGTTCGACTTTGCCGGGACCTTCCTCGATGCCAAGGTGAAGGAATATCCCTTCGCCAACTGCTACACCGGCCAGACCGCGGCCCAGGGCTGCTTCGATGCCGATGGCAGCGGCCCGGGCACGGCAACCGCGCAGAACCTTGCCGGCAAGACGCTGGCAAACGCACCGCGCTGGATGTTCAATACCTCGGCGATGTACGACATCTTCCTCGATACGCTTCCGTTCGATGGTTTCGTCACGCTTGATTACAGGTATCAGAGCCGGATCAACTTCGATCTCGCCCAGAACCCCCTCTATGCGCAGAAGGGCTATGGCGTCCTGAACGGCAGCATCGGCGTTCGCCAGCGTGACGATGCCTATCGCGTGACGCTGTTCGTGAACAACCTGTTCGACAAG
>JAPLPG010000093.1 GCA_026400375.1 Novosphingobium sp.
GCCGATCACCGTCACCAAGGCGCTGTTCGACAAGGAAGGCAACGAGACTGGCAAGGAAGAGGTGACGCTGGCCAGGGACGAAGGCGTGCGCGCGGGCACGACCTATGAGGCGCTGGCGGGCCTCAAGCCGGTGTTCAAGAACGGACAGGTGATTGCAGAGGGCAAGCACGTGACCGCAGGGAACGCCAGCCAGCTGTCCGATGGCGCATCGGCGCAAGTGCTGATGGACCTGGATACGGCCAAGGCAGAAGGCCGCCCGGTGCTGGGCATCTATCGCGGGTTCCAGGTGGCCGGTTGCGGCGCGGACGAAATGGGCATCGGCCCGGTCTTCGCGATCCCCAAGCTGCTCGACCGGGCATGGGTGAGGCTGGAAGACATCGGCCTGTTCGAGATCAACGAGGCCTTCGCGTCGCAGGCCATCTATTGCCAGCGCAAGCTGGGCATCGATCCCGAAAAGCTCAACGTCAACGGTGGCGGCATCGCCATCGGCCATCCTTTCGGCATGACCGGATCGCGTCTCGTCGGCCATGCGCTGATCGAGGGCAAGCGGCGCGGCGTGAAGTACGTGATCGTATCGATGTGCGTCGCAGGCGGCATGGGCGCGGCTGGCCTGTTCGAAGTGGGCTGAGCCATGGCGACGCTGACCCCGCTTCCCCCCACTATTCCTCATGCCGCGCAAGCCGCCGCTGCACGGTGGGGTGATGCGCCTGCGGTGGTCGATAGCGGCCGCGTGTGGAGCTTTGCGCAGCTGTGGCAGCACAGCCGCACGGCAGCTTCGGCGCTGCTGGCACAGGGCGTGGGGCCGGGGGACCGGGTTGCAGTGTGGGCGCCCAATTCGCGCGAATGGATCGTGGCGGCAATTGCGGCGATGACCTGCGGCGCCAGCGTGGTAACGCTCAACACCCGGCTGAAGGGGCGCGAGGCTGGCGATATCCTGCGCCGCACCAACACGCGGCTGCTGTTCACGGTCGAAAGCTTCCTTGGCATCGATTACCGCGCGCTGATCGCCGGTGAAGCGCTGCCCGCTCTGGAACAGACGGTGCTGATCGACAGCGGGTTTGCGGCCTTTGCGGCCACGGGCAAGGGCGCCGACGATCCGGCGGTAGACGCGGCGCTGGCGCGGATCGGCCCCGATACCGTGTCGGACATACTGTTCACCAGCGGCACAACCGGCAGCCCCAAGGGCGTGCTGATGACCTATGCCCAGGTCCTGCCGCAAGCCGCCGTGTGGATTGCCAACACGCGTTTGGTCGAGGGCGACCGCTACCTGATCGTCAACCCGTTCTTCCATTCGTTCGGCATGAAGGTGGGCTGGGTCGCCTGCATCCTGGCGGGCGCGGTGGCGGTGCCGATGCCACAGTTCGATGTGCAACAGGCCATCGACCTGATCGAGCGCGAGCGGGTGACGTTCATGCCCGGGCCGCCGACGATCTTCCAGATGCTGCTGGCCGAACTCGACAAGCGGCATTGGGACTGTTCATCGCTGCGCGGTGGCACCACAGGAGCGGCCACCGTGCCGCCATCGCTGGTGGAGCGTATCCGCAACGATCTGGGCATGACCGATCTGATAACCGCCTATGGCATGACCGAATGCGTCAATATCACCACCTGCGTGCCCGGAGACGACGCCGAGACCATCGCCCGCACCTGTGGTGCGGCCTTTCCCGGCAACGAAGTGCGCGTGGCCGATGAGACCGGCGCCGAAGTGCCGCGCGGGGAAATTGGCGAAGTGCTGGTGCGCGGGCAGGGCGTGATGCTGGGCTATCTCGACGATCCGGCGGCAACCGCTGAGGCGATCGACGCCGATGGCTGGCTGCATACCGGCGATATCGGCACGATGGACGAACGCGGCTACTTGCGCATCACCGATCGCAAGAAGGACCTCTACATCTCGGGCGGGTTCAACGTCTATCCGGCGGAAGTGGAAAAGTTGCTGGCCGACCATCCCGCCATTGGCATGGTTGCGGTCGTAGGTGTGGCCGACGAGCGGCTGGGCGAAGTGGGCCGCGCCTTCGTGGTGCTGCGCCCCGGCACGCAGGTGAGCGAGGCTAACCTGATCGCCTGGTCGCGCGAGAACATGGCCAATTACAAGGTGCCGCGCAGGTTTGTGCTGGTGGACGATCTGCCGCGCAATGCCTCGGGCAAGGTGCTTAAGACCGAACTGCGCGGACAATGACACAAGGGGATGTGAGGATGACGGCAAGGTTCGAAGGCAAGGTCGCCCTGATTACCGGCGCGGCATCGGGGATAGGCCGGGCTGCGGCGATCCGCTTTGCTCAGGAGGGCGCGCGCGTTTTCTGCGCTGACCTCAACCTGGCGGGCGCGCAGGCCGTGGTGGCCGAGATCGGTGGCGCTGCTGGTTCGGGGGCAGGTGCGGTGCAGGTGGATGTGGCCGATTATGCCAGCAATCAGGCAATGGTCGCGCAGGTGATGGAACAGGCTGGACGGCTCGACATCGCGTTCCTCAATGCCGGACTCTATGGCGCGGCAGAAGGCCTTGATACGGTGGACGAGGCGCTGTTCGACAAGCTGATTGCGGTGAACCTGAAAGGCGCGTTCAACGGGATCAAGGCTGTGCAGCCAGTCATCGCACAAGGCGGCGCCGTGGTGGTGACCGCGTCGGCAGCAGGCGTGATCGGCCATCCGGTCAATCCTGCCTATAGTGCGGCAAAACATGGCGTGGTCGGTCTGGTGAAGTCCTGCGTCGATGCTTTTGCGGCACGCGGCGCGCGGATCAACGCGCTGTGCCCGGGTGGCGTGGAAACCCCGTTGATCGGCGCAGCGGATGTGGCAATGATCGATCAGCAAGACCTTCCGCGCGTGCCCCTGCGCGGCATAGGCCGGGCGCAGCACGTGGCAGAAGTGGCGCTGTGGCTGGCCAGCCCGGCGGCAGGTTTCATCACCGGGCAAGCGCAAGTGCTGGACGCGGCGCTGCTCTCAACCTTTGCGCCGGTGACGCTGCCGATAGGACCTTAAGCCAGATCCGATGCCGCTTGCGCCGCGTGCAGGTCTGCCACCGTGGCAATCGGCGCAATCGCCGCGTTGTACTTGATCGATTGCAACACCAGTTCGCTGTCGGCCTCGCGGATGCCGTCGATCGCGACCACGCTGTTCATCACCGCTGCAGCATCTTCCAGACTGGGCTGGATGCACACCGCCACGAGACGCGGCGCGGCATTGGCATCATAGAGGGCGCTGACTTGCGGCATCGCAAGCAGTGCCTCGCGCACCGCATCGAGTTTGCCGTTGGCGCATTTGACGGTGATGAACATCATGTGCTGGCCAAAGCCGGGGGAGCCAGTGGGGTCGCGGGTGCGGTCTATATCGAGAATGGGGACGAGCTTGAGGAGCCCGGCGCCTTGCAGGCGCTTTACGCGCCCACGCACCGTGCCTTCGGTCACGCCAAGATCGGCGGCAATCTTGCGAAACGACAGGCGCGCGTCCTGTGCCAGCATCACCGCGATATCGCGGTCAAGTTCATCTGTCGCGAGGAATTCGGGCGTTACCATCGGCATTACGTTCCAAGCGGCCCAACGGTTGGGACATAGCGATAGACATTGTTGATCAGCTCCACGTCGACATCTTCAACGCCCTGAATATCGGCAGTGGCCTGACGCACAGCCTCGAGCATCTCGCGCGCATTGCGGAAGGCGTAGAGGCACGACACCGGGTAGCGGCCCGAAGTGATGTGGACGGACAGCACCTCATCGCGCTGCGCCAGTTGCTCTGCAATCTCGATCGGTGCGCGGCCGCTGACCTGCAGGCGGATGCGGGCGACCAGGCGGTAGCCGTGGATGCGATGATCGGCCACTGCCACTACGCGCATCAGACCGGCTGCATCCATTGCGCGGATACGGTTGGAAACCAGATTGCCCGAAAGCCCCAGCTCTTCGCCAATGGTCGTGCTTTGCGCGCGGCCATCGCGGGTCAGCACCTCCACGATCCGGCGATCCGTATCGTCAAGCGACGTGCCCTTTACCCGGCGTTGTGGCTTGTCCTCGCTCAAAATCGGCATCCCTTGGCCCTGCGCAATCGTGAGATTCTGCGACTAGATTACGCAGGCACGCTGGGCAAGGGCCTTGGAACTATCATCCGCGTGGTTCGCGTGGAAGCGCAAGTCCGCGTTCGGCGATCAGATTGCGCTGGATCTGATTGGTCCCGCCATAGATCGTGTCGGCGCGACTGTAGAGATAGAGGTTGGGCAGAACGTCCCATTCATAAGCATCGCCTTGCGCAATCTCGCCAGCTTGCCCGAGCACGTCCATCGCCAGTTCGCCCAGCTTGCGCCGCCATGATGCCCACTGGATCTTGTAGGTCAGCGCCGCGCCATCGATGGCCGAATGATCGGTGTTCGACAGCATTCTGAGCGCGCCATAACGCATCAGGTCCAGCCCGATCCTGGCCTGCGCAATGCGCTGGCGGATTACCGGATCTGCCGCTTTGCCATTGTCCCTGGCCGCTGCGACAATCGCATCGAATTCATGACGGAAGCCCATCTGCTGGCCCAGCGTGGACACCCCGCGTTCGAACGCCAGCAGACCCATCGCGATCCGCCAGCCATCGCCGGGCGCGCCGATCAGGCTGTCAGCCGCGCAGCGCGCATCGGTGAAGAACGTCTCGTTGAATTCGGCATCGCCGTTGATCTGGCGGATCGGGCGCACGTCTATGCCGGGCTGGTCCAGTTCCATCATCAGGAACGACAGGCCCTTTGGTCCCTGCGATCCTTCGGTGGTGCGGGTGACGACGAAGATCCAGTCGGAGATATGGGCAAGACTGGTCCAGATCTTCTGGCCATTGACGACCCAGTGTCCGTCTTCGAGCGTGCCGCGCGTGCGCACGCTGGCAAGGTCTGATCCCGCCCCGGGTTCGGAAAAACCCTGGCAGAAGATCGTGCGGCCGGCGGCGATATCGGGCAGGAAGCGGCGCTTCTGCTCGTCGGTGCCGAAGGTCAGGATCGTCGGCCCGGCCAGTTCCACGCCGATGTGGTTAATCCGGCCGGGTATTCCGGCGCGGGCATATTCCTCGGCAAAGATCACCTGTTGCGCCAGCGTGGCATCGCGCCCGCCCCATTGCACGGGCCAGCCGATGCAGCCCCAGCGGTGTTCGCCCAGGTGCTGTTCCCAATCGCGCCGCCGTTCAGGCATGGCGGTAAGCTGGGTCACGCCCTTGATATCGGCAAATTCGCCGGCCATCTGCGCCTGCAGCCAATCGGCGCATTCGGCGCGGAAGGCCTCGTCCGCCGCGGAAAATCCAAGCTTCATCTGGGGTCAGCCCGGCATGTAGAGTTGCGCTGCCTTGCCGCCATCGACGGGCAGCGCGGTGCCGGTGATGTAGCTTGCGGCGTCGGACAGCATGAACACGATGGCTTGCGCCAGTTCATCGGGATCGCCGCCGCGCTGCATCGGAATGGCCTTGGTGGTGGCGTTGGCGAGTTCGGGCGCATGTGATTCATAATCCTGCGTGGCAGCGGTCTGGACCTGCCCCGGCACGATCGCGTTGATGCGGATGGCTTTCGTCGCGCCCTCCATCGCGGCGGCCGCGGTGAAATGGACCAGCGCAGCCTTGGAGGCGGAATAGCTGGCCATGTTGGGCATGGCGCGAATGCCGCAGGTGGAGGCAATGTTGACGATGGACCCGCGCTGGCGGCCTGCGAGGTCCTGCCGGGCCATGACTTTCATCGCCGCCTTGGTGCCCACGAACACGGCATCGGCATTGACCGCAAAGTCCTGCCGCCAATGTTCGAGCGACAGCTTGGCGATGGGCGCGTAGTGCACCGACATGGCATTGTTCACCAGCATGTCGAGCCGACCGTGGCGCGCGGCGACATCTTCGATCAGCGCGGTGAAGGCGGCATCATCCGACACGTCAAGCTTGTGGACTTCGACCGTGCCGAGTGCCGAAAGTTCGGCGCGGGCAGCCTCAAGCTTGTCCTCACGCCGGGCGCAGATCGCCACGGTGGCGCCGCGCTGTACCAAAAGGCGCGCGGTGGCGAGGCCGATGCCGTCGCTTCCCCCGGTGACCAAAGCCACCTTGCCGATCATGTCCTGCACCACTTGCGAGTCTCCCAATGCATGTTTGTTCGGCATATGGGCGTCGCTGCGTAATTGAAGCTATCAAAAAATACGTGTATGAATGTCGGGCGACAGAGTTTCAGCTTGCGCGCGGATAATCGGTGTACCCTTTCGCATCATCTCCATGGCCGGTGTAGAACGTGCCCCGGTCTGCCTTGGCGAGCGGGATGCCATGGCGGAAGCGTTCCACCAGATCGGGATTGCCGATGAAGGCATAGCCGAACGAAACCGCATCGGCCTTGCCATCGGCAAGCACGGCCTGCGCCTTGTCCAGCGTCAACCCGCAGTTTTCGATCACCGGGCCGGTCCAGTTGGCGCGGACCAGTTCGAGCGCGTCAAAGCCATCGTTCGGGATGTGGATCAGGTGGCACCAGGCAAGGTCCAGCCCGTTCACCGCCCGCAGCAGCGTGGCGTAAGTCTCCGCCGGATCGGCATCGTCCATGCCGTTGAACCTGACGCCGGGGCAGATGCGAAAGCCCACGCGGCCCGGCCCGATCGCCGCTGCCAGCGCCGAGAGCGTTTCCACCACGAAGCGAACGCGGTTTTCCGCCGTACCGCCATAGGCATCGCTGCGCTGGTTGGAATTGGACGAGAGGAACTGCATCGGCAGATAGCCGCTGGCGCAGTGCAGTTCCACGCCATCGAGCCCGGCTGCCACGGCGTTGCGCGCGGCAGCCACATATTGGGCGATGACTTGCGGAATCTCGTGAGCCTCAAGCGCGCGGGGCATTTCGGTGGGCACCGGCACGCCATCGGGGCCGGGAATGGGATCGGGATTGGGCAACGCGGTGGGGGCTACCGTTTCGGCGTCCGCGGCCTTGTTTGCACGCACCGCAGCGCGGCCCACGTGCATCAGCTGCATGGCAATGCGCCCGCCCGCATCATGAACGGCATCGGCCACCTTGCGCCATCCGGCCACCTGTTCGGGGCTATGGATGCCGGGCGTGCGCCAATAGCCTTTTCCTTCGGGGCACGGCTGCGTGCCTTCGGTAATGATGAGGCCTGCGCTGGCGCGCTGGCGGTAGTATTCCACCATCAGGTCGGTCGGTTCATCCAGCGGCCCGGCGCGGTCGCGGGTCATCGGCGCCATGACCACGCGGTTGGCAAGATCGATGTCGCCCAGGCGGACAGGGCTGAAGATTCCGGCGCTCATCGAGGTCAGCTCCGCACGCGAGGCTTGGGCAGGGGGGCGCCGCGGCGCATCGTCTCGATGAACTTTTCCAGCGGTGCAGGCGGCTCCACCGGGCCATCGTGGGGCTGGCCGGCTCGCGCCCAATAGGTTTTCCAGCTGGGAAACAGATCGTGGAAGCTGCCGTGATAAGGGGCAACGCCGGGCCAGCGCATCTTGCGGTCACCCACCGGGGGCTTGTTCAGATCGCTGGCGTACCAGTACAGCGGCAAGCGGCGGCGGAAGTACCAGCGGCCGTCGATGCGTTCGTACTGGTCGAAGTACATCATCTGCATGATCACCCATTCGGGGCCGCATTCATGCTCGTTTTTCGAATAGACCACGCCTTGGGCGTGATCGACATCGTCGAAATCGATCACGTGGCCGCCGATGTGGTGGCTGGTTCCATCGAACTGCATCGAATGGGTCTCGTCGAACCAGTCGCGCAACGCCTTGCGCCCGCTCTTGCCGCCGCCCACGCGCACGTCTTCGGGAAACAGGTTCACCCAGGCATCGCCATCGCGCATGTCGAGCGCGAGCGAATACTTGGCGGGCAACTGACGGATCGCATCAAGCGATTCCAGCCGGTCGATGCGGGCGAGCAGGGCAGCGTCGGTCATCGAAAAGCCTTCAGGTCAAGGGGGTGGCACGGCATAGGGCGCCGTTGGCCCAGCCGACGATGTCATCGCTGCCCGACGTCAAGAGATCATCGACCTCGCCCACCAGCAGGTCATGGGTGCCAAAGCTGATGCGCTCGCGGATGGTGCAGAAGATCGCGGCGGGCGCCTGGTCGATGAACCACACGCCATCGTGCGCGGAATGAACATGCTGCCGCCAATCGCCCTGCGTGAAGCGGGCATTGCGCGCGGCCGGATCGGCAAAGGGCACGACGTGGCCGTCCTGCCCTGCATGCAACAGGTTGATGCAGAACCGACCTGCCCGGATCATCGCATCGTAGGCGCTGCCTGACCGGTTGACGCAGATCGCCATCGAGGGCGGATCGAGGCACACCGGCATCAGCGCCGACATGGCCAGGCCCACCGGCTGTCCGCTGTCAGGATCGAAGCTGGTGACGATGCCCACCGGCGCGGGCATGAAGCGCAGCACGCGCTTCAGCCGGGCATCGAGCTGCGCGTTGGTCTGCGCCTGCGGCGCGGTTTGCGTCGTTGTGTCGGTTTCAGGCACGATCTCTCCCTGCGACGTTGCTCATCCGCGGCCATTCCGGCAATCGCTTGGCCATTTGCGTTACATCATAGATGCAAAGCTACGCAAATACAAAGTTTCGCTAGGCGCGAGGTTGAGATTTTCGTCGAGGCTCCACGGCAAATCGCGGGACGCTTCAGCCTTTTCGCAAGACCCTGCCCGCCCGGACGGATGCATCGGCGGCCTTTGCTGCGCCCTGCAGGGCCGATGCTGTTTGCATCTGCAGGCCAAAACGGCGCATGAGCGTGTTGTTCCATGTGCGGCACCCAGGGTTGAGGCAAAAATGGCGAACAAGACATTCGACATCATCGTTTACGGGGCCACCAGTTTTGTCGGCCAGATCATCACCCGATACATGCACGAGCAGTTCGCGGACGGCGCAGTCCGTTGGGCAATCGCGGGGCGATCAGCCGACAAGCTGAAGACGCTGAGCGATGCGATCGGGCTCTCGGGCGTCGAGGTCATCGTGGCCGACGCTGCTGATGAAACCGCCCTCAAGCAGATGTGTGCCCAGACCAGGGTCGTGATGTCGACCGTGGGGCCCTATGCACTCTACGGAGATCTGCTGGTGCAGGTCTGCGCGGAAAGCGGCACAGATTATTGCGACCTGACCGGCGAGCCCCAATGGATCCGCCGGATGCAGATACGCCACGAGGCCGAAGCCACGAGGACCGGCGCCCGGATCGTTCACTGCTGCGGCTTTGATTCCATCCCTTCCGACCTTGGCGTCCATTTTCTTCAGCGGCTGGCCCTGCAGGCGTTCGGAGCGCCCTGCAGCCGGATCGACATGCGCGTTGTCAGCATGAAGGGCGGCGCATCCGGCGGGACGATTGCCAGCATGATCAACATGGTCAAGGAAGCGGTGCGTGATCCCGGTCTGCGGCAGGAGCTGAACGACCCCTACAGCCTGTGCCCGCCCGGACACGCGTTTTCGCGCCCGCAACGCGACGTGAAGGTTGAACACGACGACGCTTATGGGGGCTGGATCGCGCCGTTCATCATGGCCGGCATCAACACGCGCGTAGTGCATCGGTCGAATGCGCTGAGCAACAACAGCTACGGCACGCAATTCCTTTACGAAGAGGCCATGGTGACAGGCCCCGGCGCGCAAGGGAAACGCAAGGCACGGGCAACGGCCTGGGGCGTAAACGCGCTGATGATCGGTCTGGCGATTCCGCCCGTCCGCTGGGTGCTGGAAACGATGGTCCTGCCCAAACCGGGTGAAGGGCCGAGCGAGCAGGCGCAACTGGAGGGCGGCTTCGACATACTGTTCCACGGATCGACCGCAACGGGGCAAACCATCCGGTGCCGCGTGACCGGGGATCGTGATCCGGGATACGGGTCAACCGCCAAGATGCTGTCGCAAGCAGCGGCGTGCCTTGCCGGTGACGTGGCCGATGACGTTCCGGGCGGCTTCTGGACGCCAGCGACCGTGCTGGGAGACAAACTGATCGAAAGACTCGAGGCGCACGCCGGACTTGTGTTCGAGAGATTGCCCTAGGCCGGACCGACCCGTTCGCGCCCGGGCAGGCCCATCAATCGTCGTCGGCAAGCACCTTGGGCTTGGTGATCTTGGCCATGCGCGCGTTGTACTTGATGGTCTTGACCGCAATCGACGTTTCGACGTGATGGACACCGTCCACCGCCAGGATCTTGTCCGACGCGAGTTCGACCAGCGCGTCGAGATCGTCGATCAGGCACATCGCGGTGATGTTGAACTGGCCCATCGTGATCAGCACGGCGTTGACGCTGGGAATGTCGGAGATCACCTGCGCCACTTCGCGCACGCGATCGACCTCGGCCTGCACGTTGATGAACGCCAGCCGCGCCTGTTTTTCGATCTGGAAGCCGGTGATGGCCGTAAAGGCGATCAGCCCGTCCTGCTGCAACCGCTTGATCCGGCCGCGGACGGTGCCTTCGGTCACGCCCAGATCGGCGGCGATGCGGCGGTTGGACACGCGCGCATCGCGTGAAAGCATGTCGACCAGCTGCGTGTCGAGCGCATCGAGTTGAGCGGCTGCCATTGGCTCAGGCCTTTCCTTCGATCGGAGCAACGTCGAACTGGTACTTGATGATGTCGACGACAATCGCCGGCGTGAGATTGCGGATGCCGCGCACGCCTGAAAGCTTGTCGAGCAGGAAGTCCGACAGATCATCGAAATCGTGCAGCGCGACCAGCATGTCGATATCGTAGCCGCCGGTCACCAGATGGGCGGCAACCACTTCGGGCAGGGCGGCCAGTTCGTGCGCCACGTCGGACGCCGGGCGGCCATCGACCGACACCGAAATGCGCAGCAGCACGTTGAAGCCGTGGGCCGAAAAGTCCGACACGGCAACGACGCGCAGCTGATCGGCATCTTCCATGCGGCGGATGCGGGTGGACACGGTGGTGGCGGTCAACCCAAGCATTTCAGCGATTTGCTGGTTGTTGGCCCGCCCGTTCGCGCGCAGTTCGCGGATGATGGCCGCATCCGTCGTATCGAAGCTGAAGACCTGACTCAATTGCACCTCACGGCATCGGGGGCACTGACGGCCGATGCATTGCCGGTTTGCGCAGCAGGGGCCGGGCAGTCAACCGCGTTTGGCGCCTTTTCCGCAAGGAAACGCGCTGTTTCGGTCCTGTGGAATGCGGAATCGGCTGTCTACATGGAGCGGAATGAAAAAACCGGCCGCACGATCATGCGTATCTGGCCGATGCAATTCATGCGAATCACTGGCGCAAATTCCGGCCAGGGCCATACTATGCGCAATCGTCCTTGGGAGAGTGGTCAATGCATGACAGGTTGCGCAATCGCGCGATAATCGTGGTGGGCGCGGGCACCGGTATCGGCGCGGCCACGGTGGAGCGGCTGTGTGTCGAAGGTGCGCGGGTTTGCGTGGCCGATATCAACCTGCCCGCAGCGCAGGCCGTGGCGATGCGCATGACAGAGGCGGGACACGAAGCCCACGCGCTCGCAATCGACATTGCCGACGAGGATTCGGTCAATGCCTGCTTCGCCGCCGCCGTGGACAGGCTCGGCTATCTCGACGGCGCCCATGTCAACGCCGCCGATCTGCGCACCATCTTCCTCGATTCCGATGCCCTGTCGCTTGATCTGGCAACCTTCGACCGCACCCTTGCCGTGAACCTGCGGGGCCATCTGTTGTGCACGCGTGCCGCATTGCCGCACTTGCTGCGAAGCGATCATGGCGCGATCGTCTATACCAGCTCGAGCGCATCCGTGGCCGGAGAGGCAGAGCGGCCTTCCTATGCCGCATCGAAGAGCGGGCTGAACGCGCTGATGCGCCATGTCGCCAGCAAATGGGGCAAAAGCGGGTTTACCGCCAATTGCATCGCGCCGGGTTTCGTCATGACTCCCGAGATGATTGCAGGCGGCGCGGTGCCGCCCGATTTCATCGACCGGTGCATTGCCGGCACGCGCAGCACCCGGTTGGGCAAGGCCGAGGATATTGCAGCAATGGCCGCGCTGCTGCTGTCTGCCGATGGCCGCTGGATCAACGGACAGGTCATCCACGTCAATGGCGGCGCAGTCCTGACCTGAAGGGCATAATCCCTTTGGGTGATGCCAGGTGCTGCTGACGGTGGGAATGCAACACCAGCCAACCAGACTATGGGCAGAGGACAAGACCATGACAGGAACCACCAATCGCACCCTGCGCCACGCCGTGATCGGTGCCGGCATGGCGGGCATCCTTGCCGCCATCAAGCTGAAGCAGCGCGGCGAGCAATTCGTGGTCTATGAAAAGGCGGCGAAGATCGGCGGGACGTGGCGGGAGAACCGCTATCCCGGGCTGTCGTGCGACGTTCCGGCCCATGCCTATACCTACAGCTTCGAACCCTATCCGGAATGGACGACCTACTACGCTACCGGCCCCGAAGTGCAGGGCTACTTCGAACAGGTTGCGGCAAAGTACGATCTGGCAGCGGACATCCGCTTCAACACCGAAGTGACCGCGCTCGCTTGGGACGGTTCAACCAACCAGTGGACGATCACGCTGGGCGATGGATCGCGCGAAGTGTTCGACGTGGTGATTGCCGCATCGGGCGTGTTGCATCATCCCAATGTGCCGAAGATCGAAGGGCTGGAGACCTTCGAAGGCCCAGCCTTCCATACGGCCCGCTGGGACGATGGCGCGCCGATCGACGGCGCAAGGGTGGGGCTGATCGGCTCGGGATCGACCGGGATCCAGATCGTGACTGCCATCAACAAGAAGGTGGAGCGGCTCGTCCATTTCCAGCGCTCACCGCAATGGGTCATGCCGGTGCCGCAGTTCAAGTACACCGAGGAGGAGCGCGATGCCTTTCGCCGTGATCCGGCGCTGATCGACGCGATCCGCTTTGCCGACGAATACATCGGCAACATCAAGCGCTTTACCGATGCCATCACCGATATCGATGGCCCGCAGATGCTGATGATCGAAGACATCTGCCGCCAGCACTTCGAAAGTTCGATCCGCGATCCCGAACTCAAGGAAAAGCTGCGCCCCAATTATCGCGCGGCCTGCAAGCGGCTGATCTATTCGTGGTGCTATTACGAGGAAGTGCAGCATCCCGCCGTGTTCGTGGAGACCGGAAAGATTGCGCGGGTCGAACCCCGGGGCGTGCGGATGGAGGACGGCACCTTCCACGAACTCGATACGCTGATCCTCGCCACCGGCTTCCAGGCCGACAAGTTCATCCGCCCGGCAGGCGTTACCGGCGAAAATGGCCTCACTCTCGACGCCTTCTGGGAAACCCGGCCCACCGCACATTATGCGGTCACGTTGCCGCATTTCCCGAACCTGTTCATGCTCAACGGGCCGACCGGGCCGGTCGGCAATTTCTCGCTGATCGACATCGCCGAACGGCAATGGGACTATATCGACCAGCTGATCGATCTGTTGCGCCGGGGCGAGGCAGCTTCGGTCATGCCCACCGTTGCCGCGCACAGCGCCTATGAAGAACGCCGGATCGCGGCGGCCAGTACAACGATCTTCGGGTCGGGCTGCACCAGCTGGTACCTTGATGCCACGGGCGTTCCCGCCAGCTGGCCGTGGTCCTACGATGCCTTTGCCGATGCCATGGCAAGGCCGGACCTGTCCGAATACGCGATCAAGGCCCCGGTTGCGGCCTGATGCAAAAGGGGTTGCGGCTATTCCGCCGCAACCCTTTGATCCAGCGCATCTGCCGGCACGCGCTCGGCCCAGAACGCGCCTTCCACATCGGTATCGACGTCCACCGCGCCGCGCACGCCAAGCGCGGCGCGCGCTTCTTCCAGCGGCAGGTGGAAATGCGGCTCCAGCTTCTTCATGAACAGCGCGTCGCTGGCCTTGCCCACGGTCATGCCGCGCTGGATCGCATCGGTGCAGGTGTTCCACACTTGCGGGTAATGCAGCAGCGTGCGCACGGTATAGCGCAGCGAACCGAAGATCTGGATCACGCTGAGTTCGGCCGCCAGTTCGGGATTGCGGATGAACTTGAAGACATTGGTCAGGCGATACCAGTAGGGCACCAGTTCGCCCATGAAGTTGAACCCGCCTCCGCACAGGATGTGTTCGAAATCATGCGTCTGGCCAGACCGCAGGTTGTAGAATTCCAGCTGGCTCTTCGGTTCGCGCCACGGCGTGATCTGGATCTCGTAGTTCCCTTGCGTGATCCACTGGTAGAAGATGCCGCCCAGCGATCCGGGGGCAAACTCGGCAAAATCCTCGATCCGGTAGGTTGAATAGAACCCTTCCGAAAGCCAGGCATCCAGTTCGGGATTGGTGCGGCGTTCCTGCGTGAACATGTCCTCGATCGCGGCATGATCGCGCAGTTCCTCGAGGATCGGCAGGAACTCGTGCATTTCTGCCGGTGGCGGCATGTCAGCCCCGTTGCGGCGCAGCAGGATCATCGCCAGCCAATCGCGCAAGCGCGGATTGTTGAGGTACTTCGATGACGAGACGAGCACGCTCGAAGGCGTTTCCACCGGCATTACGCCGCGGGCAAGATAGGGCATGTCGGCCATCGGTCATCCTCCGTCGTTTGCCGAACGGTATCGAACCGTTCGGCAATTGGCAAGCGCCTGCGCGCGGTTTCCGGCAAGAGTGTGGATGGCACAGCGCAGCACCGGTGCATGGGCGCGGCGAAGTGCTATAACCTTGGCGATGGATCATGCCCCTGCGACAGAACCCGACGCGCCATCGCCGCGCGTGGCCCATCTGCTGGATGCAGCACGGGCGGCGTTCGTGGCTGACGGGTTCGACCGCGTCAGCATCGATGGCATTGCGCGCGACGCCGGCGTCAGCAAGGAAACGATCTATCGCCATTTTCCCGACAAGCAGGCGCTGTTTCGGGCCGCCCTTGATGACAGGGGCAACCGTTTCATCGCGCAGACGCGGGCGCTGCACCGCACCGGCCTGCACGGGGCAGAGGCGCTCGATGCGCTGGCGCGCGCCATCATGGATGCTGCGGTCGATGGTGGATTGCTCAGCCCGCTGTGGCTCGCCGCCGGGCTTGGCACGCGGATGCCCGATCTTGCATTGGAATTGCAACAGGCCCAGGCGGCACGGATGGAGCCGGTGCGCGCGGCAATCGAAGCGCTGGCGCGTGCACAGGGCGTGGCGCGCACCATCGGCATCGATGATGCACTCGATTTCGGTTCGCTCGCGGTAGAAGGCTCGCGCCTGCTGATGGGTTTTGATCCGCCGCCAAACGGTCAGCGTGCTGCCCTTGGTGCGCGTGCCGCAGCACTTTTTGCCGAGGGCGTGCTGGCTATGCCGACACCCCCGGCGTCAGGGCACGGCACCACCATCGCCACCGTCGTTCAGGCCGAACCCGCGCAGACGCGCCCGCCGCACGTGCGCCGCCTGCTGGAAGTTGCCGCGACCCACTTCCTGCGCGATGGCTATGAATCCGCCAGTCTCGGTGCGATCGGAGCCGAGGCGAAGGTTGGGCGCGGGACCCTCTATCGGCATTTCCGGCACAAGGCGGGCTTGTTCGATGCGGTATTGCGCGATCTTGCTGCAAGGCAGGCCGGTGATGCCGCGCCCCCCGTGCTTCCGTCCGGAAAACAGTCGCCGGATGATGCCGTTGCGGCCATCCAGCGCTATTTTGCAGCGGCCACCGCCCAACTCACCGGGCGCGAATCCATCGCGCTACACCGTGCGGCTATTTCCGCGTCGCGCCGCGATCCTGCTCTTGCGC
Organism: Novosphingobium sp.; assembly: GCA_026400375.1. Lineage (GTDB taxonomy): Bacteria > Pseudomonadota > Alphaproteobacteria > Sphingomonadales > Sphingomonadaceae > Novosphingobium. The sequence continues at coordinate 15,608 of JAPLPG010000093.1, forward strand.
GTGCCATCCACGATGCGGTTCGCGCGCCGTGGATCGCGCCGCTGGCTCGCTGGGTCGCTGAGAGCACCGGCCTTGCCGATGCCATGTGGCTGGCAAGCCAGGGCATCGTTCTGGCGATGCAAGGCAATCGCGCGATTGCTGCAGGGCATGGTTCATCCGGTGATCCCGAAAGACATGCGGCGCGCGTAACCGCGCTGTTCCTGCATGGGCTGCGTGGCTGAAAACTGCGCTTGTCGCGCACGCGGGATCTGCGGCGCGGCGAAGGTAGCAGGCCGGCGATAACCACTCTGCAACATGTTGAACGTCACCTGCTCAGCCGCGGTCGCAGCAGAGTCACGCTCTTCTAAGTCCAAGTCGATATAGTCAGGTCAGGCGCCAGATTTTTACGCAACCAAGCAGCAAATTTCTGTGTTGCTCTATGTTTGCGTAGTTGATACTAGCCGGACAACGAGAAAACGAATCCGGGATCGGGATGTGGCCTGCGCATTGCAGGCCATTCGGCACTGTCTGCACCGCGTGGTCAGGCATCCCTTTATCGCGGGTTTTGCACGAACCTGGTCAGGTCGTGGTGCGTCGGGTTTTGGAGGGAGAATGGAAATGTCTGCAGGGAACTACGCAAGATCGGGCCTGTCGCATCGTTTCGGCGCGGCGTTGATGGCCGGAGTAGCGCTCGGCGGTGTAGCCGCGCCGCAAGTGGCATTTGCTGCGCAGCAAGGGCCAGACGATCAGGCCACCGCGCAGGCGACCGAAGCCGATCAGCCCGCCAGCAACGAAATCATCGTCACCGCCAACCGCCGCGAGGAACGCGCGCAGGACGTGCCGATCTCGATCACCGCGATCAGCGCCGAAAGCATCCGCGAACGCGGGCTGACCCAGCTTCAGGATCTGCAGGCATCGGTGCCATCGCTCGTGGTCGGCCCCAACGGCCAGGCTTCGCGCGATGTGATGTCGCCATCGATCCGCGGGCAGAGCGCGTCGTTCCAGGGCTCGCCCGCCGTCGTCGTCTACATGAACGAAGTCCCGCTGCTTTCGGCGATCACGCTGTCGGGCCAGGGCGGTCCGGGCACTTTCGTCGATCTGACCAACGTGCAGGTCCTGGCTGGCGCGCAAGGCACGCTGTTCGGGCGGAACACCACAGGCGGCGCGATCCTGCTGACCCCGGCCAAGCCGACGGATGCGCTCGAAGGCTATGTCCAGGCCGGTGTCGGCAACTACAGCATGACCGAGGTCGAAGCCGTTCTCAACGTGCCCGTTTCAGACAAGGTTCGCCTGCGCCTCGTCGGTGCGGCGCGGGATCGCGATGGCTTCACTTATGACACCAACTGGAACAAGGATCGCGACGATCAGCATTGGCGCATGGCCCGTGCCGGTCTGTGGATCGAACCGTTCGAAGGGGTGACGAACTACACACTGGCGTACTACGGCACGTCGCACAGCAACGGCACCGGGTCGATCGCGCAGGACTTCAACACCAACTACTTCCTTGGCCTTGCACGGCGTCCCGTGCCGATCGGTGGTGGCGTTTCGGTCCCGCTCGGCGCGATTTCGCCCAATTTCAACTTCTGCGGCGCCGGCACGGGCCCTGCCAACTGCAGCCTCTATACCAATCTGATTGCTGATCAGAAGGCACGCGGCATCCGCAAGACTGCGCACGGGCTGGACAGCTTTGCCAAGCTGGAATCGTGGAGCATCAGCAACACCACCGATATCGAACTGTCCGGCGCGCTGAAGCTGCGCAACATCTTCAGCTATTCGGAACTCCGGTCGGATTACGCCAACGATCAGGACGGTACGACCGTGCCGATCTATGACAATGGCAACACCGTGCTGAGCCGCACCGCGCCGCGCGATTGGTACAAGCAGGTCACCGAGGAACTGCAGTTCCAGGGCTCGGCGCTGAACGACAAGCTGACGTACACGGTCGGCGGCTTCTACTTCAAGCAAAGCCCGCGCGGCACGATGCGCTACTTCTCGACCAACGTCTGCGCCCGCGCCACGCTGGCAGGGTGCACGATCGGGCAGAGCGAAATCGGCATCACCAACGAATCGAAGGCGCTCTATGCCCAAGGCTCGCTCGATTTCGGCGCGTTTTCACCCTCGCTTGATCGGCTGCGCCTGACCGCCGGGTATCGTTATACCTGGGACACTGTCGGCGGTACGGCAACCGCGTGGAACTTCACGCCCCTTCCCGGCGGCGGGCAGTTCATCAACTCGTGCTCATGGAAATCCAACCCGAACCCGAGCCAGTCGATCGTCGATCCGCGCAACACCTGCCTGTTCGGCGCGGAACTCAAAAGCTCGTCGCCCAACTGGACGATCGGCCTCGATTACCGCCCCAATGACAACGTCATGGTCTATGGCAAGGTCACGCGCGGCTACAAGGCCGGTGGTTTCAACACCTTTGCCGTGTTCGATTCGACCCGCACCTTCGGCCCGGAAACGGTCACCGACTACGAAGCGGGCTTCAAGACCGATTTCAACGCCGGCGGGATGCGCGGGCGCTTCAACGTCAATGGCTTCTGGCTCGATTACAAGAACATCCAGCGCGCAGCCGGTGATTTCAACCGCGCGACGGGCGGCAACGGCGCGGTAACCCTGAACAACGCTTCGGCCACGATCAAGGGCGTCGAAGTGGAAGCCATGATCCAGCCGACGGAGAGCATCGAACTGGGCGGCAACTACAGCCACCTCAACGCCAAGTACCAATCGTTCACCTTCAATTCCAGCTCGGGTGTGTGGGATTGCACCGCGCAATCGATCAATTCGCCAAAGGTCTTTGCCGGGGCCGACATGTCCTGCCGTCCGCTGCAGTACCTGTCGCCCAACATCGTTTCGGTCTATGGCCGGTTCAGCCTGCCGATGGCCGAAGACGTGGGCAAGTTGAGCTTCTTCCTCAGCTACAACTGGACCGATGCACAGCCCACCGCGCCGTTCTCCACCGAACGGTTCCCCGATGGCACGGTGAACGAGCCGGGCGTGCTGCTCCCCAGCTACGGCCTGCTCAATGCCACCATCGACTGGAAGGGCATCCTGGGTTCGCCGGTCGACCTCAGCCTGTTTGCGACCAACATCACCAAGAAGGACTACATCATCTCGAACACCGGTATCTACCAGACCATCGGTGCGCAGAGCGTGATCTATGGCGAGCCGCGCATGTTCGGCCTGCGCCTGCGCTACAGCTTCGGCAATTGACCGTGGTTGCAGCCAGCTGACACCAGAACGGGCCGGGCATGAAACCCCGGCCCTTTTTGCAATTCAACCGGGAGAGATGTGCATGAGCAGGCAACTCGAAGGCCGCGCAGCCGTGATTACCGGCGCCGCCGACGGCATCGGCCTGGGCATCGCCCGGCGCTTTGCCCGCGAAGGCGCCCGATTCATCGTGGCTGACCTCGATGCCGAACGGGGGTTGCAGGTGGCCGACGGATTGCACGAGCTGGGTGCCAGCGCGGTGTTCACGCGCTGCGATGTGTCGCAGCGCGAGGACGTTTTCGGTGCGGTCGATATGTGCGTGGAATGCTTCGGCTCGGTCGATATCCTCGTCAACAATGCCTATCGCGGCGAAGCGCCGGCACGGATCGAACGCAAGAGCGACGAGCGTTTTGGCGATGCGCTGGCGATGTGCCTCTATGCCACCAAGTGGGCGATGGAGCGGGCGCTGCCGCACATGAAGGCGAAGGGCTGGGGCCGGGTGATCAACATGGCCTCGCTCAACGGCGTCAACGCGCACATGGGCAGCGCGGACTACAACGTGGCCAAGGAAGCGGTGCGCGCCTATTCCCGAACCGCCGCGCGCGAATGGGCACCCCATGGCATTTGCGTGAACGTGATCTGCCCGGCCGCCGTGTCAGCGGCCTATCGCCGCTTTGCCGAAATGGCGCCCGATGTGGCCGCGGCCACGGCTGCGGCCAATCCGATGGGCCGCATGGGCGATCCGGAAAGCGATATTGGCGGGGTTGCGGCGTTCCTTGCCAGCGAGGACGCCCGCTACCTGACCGGCAACACCCTGTTCGTCGATGGCGGCGGGCACATCAATGGCGTGCCATGGACGCCGGATCTCGGGCCGGACTGACAAGGCTTCGGGGGGAGGGCACCGGTCGGTCCTTGTGGCCGACCGGTCGTTCTCCTTCACGGATGGCGCAGCTGCCCGCCGTCCACCATCAGCGTCTGCCCGGTGATGTATCCCGCGGCATCGCTCGCCAAAAACACCGCAGCGGCACCGATATCGGTCTCGCAATCACCAATCCGGCGAAGCGGCACCTTGGAGATCTGGGCGGCATAGGCATCGGGGAAGTGCTGGCGCCAGATCTCCACGCCGGGGGAATTGGCAAAGGGACAGATGCAGTTCACCCGGACCCCCAGCGGGCCCCATTCCACCGCCGCCGTCTTCGACATCGATCGGATCGCCTCCTTGGCCGCGCCATAGGATGCCTGCGTCGGCATCCCCTCGATCCCGGCCCCGCTGCCGAAGTTGATGACCGAACCCTTCGTTTCCACCAAGTGGGGCTGCGCGGCCTTCATCAGCAGGAACGTCGCCCAGAAGCCGGTGCCGAATGCCAGGTCCATCGCCTCGGTCGTCGTGTCCATCAGCATCAGCTGCTGCGAGGCCTGTGCCGCGTTGACCAGCACATCGAGCCGCCCGAACCGGCGCACCGCTTCGTCAACGATGCCGGGCAGGGCGGCGCGGTCCATCAGGTCCACCGCCGTGAAGGCCACTTCGCCGAACGCGCCCAGTTCCTGCGCGGTGGCCTCGCCAAGATCGGCCTCGCGGTCCACGATCAGGACCTTGGCCCCGGCCTTTACGAAGGCGGTCGCCACGCCCTTGGCCACGCCGCGCGCGCCTCCGGTGACGATGGCGGCTTTTCCGGCAAGTTGCATATCTCTCTCCCGATCACATAATGCGGGATTATTGCGTGCAGAATTTCCGTAAATCAATAGTCAAGTCGCCTGGAAGTGCGCAATTTGCGAATTTTCATGCTGGATGAGGCCAGCAATTGTGGCTGTTCAGGCCTTCGCTGCGCCGCCCCAGATGATCGCCGCCTCGCCGCTGTGCGTGTGCCACTTTGCATCGCGCCGCACGATGCGCCAGCCTTCCGCGCGCAAGTCCCAGTGGTCAACGTATTCGCCATTGCTGTCGAACACGGCGCCGCCTTGATCATCGGTGCGTTGGTGGCGTGCCTGGACATAGGCGCGGCTGACGGCACTTGTGCATTCGGGGGCAATGTCGATGGAGATGCTGCCGATCAGGTGTTGGCTCGGCCCGCAGACATCGAGGAAGCGGCGCATGTTGGCGGTGAGCGCGGCCAATCCGGCCTGTTCGCCCAAGCCGTAATCGAACATCACGTCTTCGGCAAAAACCTCGCCCAGCCTGTCCCAGTCCTTGCTGTCGAGCACGCGGGCAAAGTGCGCCAGCCCCTGATGCACCGCACGTTCCGCCAGCAGCACGGCCAGGCCCGCGCTTCCGGGGCTCTGCGCCGGCGTCTCGTCGACCACGAACATGCGCGTGGCCGCGCGGTCGAACACGTTTTCTTCGTCCTGCGCGATCAGTCCGGCAATATGCGGGTCCGCAGCAGCGGCCAGGAACGCATCGTAATGCGCACGGCATGCAAAGCGCATTTCGGTGACGCTGTCGAAGTCCATTGCTGTCACCGGGCTGGTGAACGCCCCCGCGCGCTCCACGTAATTGCGCCGATAGCCGGCGATGTGCGGCAGCAACGCAAGGATCAGCGGGGCGTGGCGCGTCTCGTAATAGGCGATGAAGGCCTCGCGACTGAGCCCATCTTTTTTGCGCAGCAATGCAATGACTTTCACCGCTTGCGATCCTGCCCGTGTCGGCGTGGCCATCACATCCCTCCCTTGCGCCAGCCCCATGGCGTCAGAACAACTTTCACTTTACACAGGGTTATGGCTTTGCGTAGAAAAATCAGCGTTATCCTACGGGTTATCTAATAATCTTGCCAATTGGCGTGGCAAATCATATAGCATAGGCAATGCAGGAATACGCGAAAACATTCCGCAATCAGGAGAGGACAGCATGAGAGCCCTGTTAGCCGCCACGGCATTGAGCACGACCATCGCCATCGCCTCGCCCGTCCTTGCGCAGGACGCGGCGCAAGACAGCGCGCAGGATGCCAGCAACGGCGCCGGCATCGGCGAAATCGTCGTTACCGCGCAGAAGCGCTCTGAAAACATTCAGAATGTTCCGATCGCGATTTCAGCCGTCAGCAGCCAGTTCCTCGAAACGCGCGGCATTACCTCGATCGATTCGCTAGGCTCGATCGCGCCGAACGTGAAGTTCGAACGCGCCCCGTCGAACAAGACGATCTCGCAGATTGCCATTCGCGGTTCGGTGACGATCAACCCGGCGGTCACTTTTGGAGCGGGCTCGAATCGTTCTTCCGGGACCAATTACTAAATCAAAAGTTGATTAGCCCCGAAGATATCCATCTGTATTTGGTCACGGACAGCGTCGATCGCGCCATCGAA
>JAPLPG010000130.1 GCA_026400375.1 Novosphingobium sp.
AGCGCGTGGAGGTCAGGATGGCGAGAATGCCAAGGGTCAGCGCAGCCTTGCGCGACCGGCGCCGCGACAGTGCCATCGTGCCGATCAAGGTCCCGCCCGCCATCAGCCACTGCTGCTTGAGGTCCAGCGGAACGCCGATCACCACGATTGCGGCAAAGAGCATCGCGCCGGCTGCAAGCCAGCCCAGCATCTTGTCATGAAGACGGATCATGCTGCGTTGCTTCTCGATATAGGGTTGGCAGCAGAGCCGGGGTGGCGGGGAAGCGTGGGCAGGCTGGCCAGCCGGTTCGCCAGCTCTGCAATATCTGCCAGTGCCGCGCTGGCGGGCGCATGGCGAGCGAGCGCCTGCATCATGGCTGCCGCTTCGCAAACGGCCTCATCGGCCTGCACCGTGGCGACCATGCGATCGCCCAGCAGGGCCCGCGCGAAGCTGCCGACATGCCGGCCCAGACGCTTTGCATCGTCACACCGGTTGAGGACGAAGCCGACGTCTGTCGGCAGCTCATCGAGCGCGGCAGGGACGGTATAAAGGCATTCCGCCGATGGCGTGAACACGCATAGTTCCAGATCGGCATAGGGCCGCAACTGGCTCGCCGCGCTCGCCATCGCGCCAGACAGGTCGGCTATGTGGATGACATCCCCGGCAAAGCCGAAGTCGCCACTGGCAAGGCCCTCGCCAAGATCGCCACTCCCGGCTTGTTGCGCCAGATCGAGCAGACGCACGCCGTTGATCGGACCGGTCGCCGATGCCGGAGCGGCAAATCCTGGCAGGGGTTGCGACGGATCGAGACCGAAATGCATGCCGATCGTGCTTCGCTGATCGAATGCCAGCACCACGGCCTGATGGCCAAGCGCTGCCAGTGTCATTGCCAGATTGGCGACGAGCGTGGTCGTGCCTACCCCCCCGCGCAATCCGCTCATCAGGACCAGAGCCATCAGATCGTTCCTTTATCGATGGCTGAGGATATCCGCGACAACAATGTCCGCACGTCGGCAGCAGGCCTTGAGACCGGGGCTTTCGTTAAGGGGTTGGGGGCACCACCGTACTTCTGCGATAGTACCGCGCCAATCGGCCGGGAGTCCAAGGGGGTGGATCCCGGCGCAGTTGGCGCGTCGGCCAGCTCGCGATTAAAGACGCGCGGGTCCCGAAGGATCGATTCAAATACCGGCCATGTATCGAGATCGGAGAACCGATCGGCGAACTCTTTATACCGGAACTGACTCTTGCCGAGTTTTTCAAGCAGAGTCTTAACATCAGACCGCATCGTATTGCCCCCGCGCAAGGACCCGCCAACTCTATCCATAATGGCTGTTATTAGCCTTATCCTTCGGCTATGTCCTTAGTAAATCTACGTAAATCCTCGCAGAAAATGGTAAACGAATTATAAACTCTCCGAGAGTTCGCAGCGAAAGCAACATCGCGTGCCGGGAGCGCGATCCGGCGGTGCCGCCACGGGCGTTAACACCTTGCGTTCCGCGCCGTCGCGCGCCTGTGTCGAACCGTTTTCGGCAGGCTGATGAGAGGTGTCCGGCGGCAGGAACCTTCTCTCGCAAGCACCATTCCCATCCCGAGGCTCCCCGGGAGGACCCGATCGCGGCGCGGCCCTGCGCACCCTTTTCGGCGACCAGCGATCAGGACGGGCCGTTGCATGTCTGCCGATGATTCAAAGCGCGCCACACTTGGAACGCAAGTCGCCTGAAGTGTTTGAGTCAGGACCAGCAAGCCAAGGCAATCGAGGGAAGTCCATTTGCAGCCGACCGATCAACCGCAAACCCTGACATCGACCGGCATCGCCGGTCTGGATCTGATCCTGAACGGCGGGCTGACGTCCGATCGCATGTATCTGGTGGAAGGGACGCCCGGCACCGGCAAGACCACGCTTGGACTGGGGTTCCTGCTGGCAGGCGCCGAAGTTGGCGAAGTCGGTCTTTACATCACGCTTGCGGAAACCGAAATCGAGCTGCGCGCCGTAGCCAGTTCGCACGGCTGGTCGCTCGACAGCCTGGAATTGTTCGAAATGGTGCCGGCCGATGGTCTTGGTGCCGATCAGGAACAGACCCTGCTGCACCCAAGCGAAGTGGAACTTGGCGAGACGGTGCGCAGCATCATGGCCAAGATCGACGAGATCCGTCCGGCCCGGGTGGTGCTCGACAGTCTGTCCGAACTGCGGTTGCTGGCGCAAAGCCCCATTCGCTATCGCCGCCAGATCCTTGCGCTCAAGCACTTCTTTTCACGGCGGGCCTGCACGGCGCTGTTCCTTGATGACAAGAGCGCCGCGGGAAGCGACGTGCAGTTGCACAGCATCGCGCACGGCGTGATCTCGCTCGATCAGACGCTGGCAACCTTTGGCGTGCAGCGGCGGCGCTTGCACGTGGTCAAGATGCGCGGCGTGCCGTTTCAGGGCGGCTATCACGATTTCGAGATCGAGCGCGGGGGCCTGTGCGTCTATCCGCGCCTGGTCGCTTCGGCCCACGGCACGGTCGAGACGGTCGATGCCGTGACGACCGGGTCGAGCGAACTGGACGCCTTGCTGGGCGGCGGCCTCATGCCCGGCACGGCAACCTTGCTGACCGGACCGGCCGGGGTCGGCAAGACGACCACGGCAGTGCAATGCATGATCGCGGCCCTGCGGCGCGGCGAAAAGGCCGCCTATTTCCTGTTCGACGAGCGCGAACCGACGCTGCTCACGCGCAGTGCGGCGCTCGGCATGGATCTTGAGACCTATCGCGAAAACGGCCAGCTGGAACTGCGGGCCATCGACCCTGCCGAAATGTCGCCCGGCGAATTTGCCGCCGCAATCCAGGCCGCGGTCGAAGTCGGCGGGGCCAGCGTGGTGGTGATCGACAGCCTGAACGCCTACCTCCAATCGATGCCGAACGAGCAGTTCCTCGTGCTGCAAATGCACGAGTTGCTGACCTATCTCGGACAGAAGGGCGTGGTCAGCCTGCTCATTCTTGGCCTGCACGGCGTGACCGGCGATGTCCGCTCCGACGTTGACCTCAGCTATCTGTCGGACGCGCTCATCCAGCTGCGCTATTTCGAGGCGCACGGCGAAGTGCGCCAGGCCATCTCGGTGATCAAGGCGCGAACGGCGCGGCACGAACGCACCATCCGCGAATGCCGGATCAGCGTCGACGGCCTGCAACTGGGCGAGCCGCTCCGCAATTTCCAGGGTATCCTGACCGGCGTCCCGGTGTTCACCGGCGAAGAGCGCACGCTTCTGGCAGGCACGCCCGATCCAGACGTTCCGCGCGGCTGATGAGCTTCACCGTCCTGATCCTTGCGCCGCACGGTCGCGATGCCGCCATTGCCGCGCAACTTGCTGAACGCAACGGCATCGACGCGCTCGTCTGCGAGAATCTGTCGCAACTGGTCGAGCGGCTTGCCCAAAGCGCCGGCGCGGTCATGCTGACCGAAGAGGCGCTGGCGATACCGGATTCGCATCACCTCGCCAGCTGGGTGGCCGAACAGCCGTCATGGTCGGACATACCCTTCGTGGTGCTGACCAACGGATCGCGCACGCCCCGCTCGCAGGCTGCGACGCGCCGCCTGGCCGAGCTTGGCAACGTGGTGCTGCTGGCGCGTCCGCTGCATGCCGAGGCCATGCTCGGCGCCCTGCGCTCATCCCTGAAGGCGCGGGCACGGCAATATGAGGTGCGCGATGCTGCCGCTCTCAGCGCGGCGCAGAACCGCATTCTTGAACTGGCCGTCGAAGAGGCGCCGCTCAAGGCCACGCTCGATGCCATCGTGCGCGAAGTGGAAGGGCTATCCACCTCCGATGTCATGGCCTCGATCCTGCTGCTTGATGCCGATGGCGTAAACTTGCGGCTAGGCTCGGGCCCCAGTCTTCCGCCAACGTACAACGACGCCATAGACGGGATCGCGGCAGGTCCCGCAGCCGGCTCCTGTGGCACGGCGGTTCATCGCAATGCGCCCGTGTTCGTCAGCGATATTGCCAGCGATCCGCTGTGGGCAGACTTTCGCGAAGTCGCGCTGCAGCACGGCTTGCGGGCCTGCTGGTCGCTGCCGATCAGGTCCAATCGCGGCAAGGTGCTGGGCAGCTTTGCGATGTATCACCGCGAGCCGCGCCAACCGGTGCCCGCCGATCTTGAAATCGTCGACTTCGTCGTGCGCACCGCCGGCATCGTGATCGCTCGCGCGCAGGCGGAGAACAGCCTTCGCGCCAGCGAGGCCCGATACCGGCAGATCGTGGAAGGCGCCGAGGATTTCGCCATCGTCACCCTCGACGCTGCCGGAACGATTACCGGTTGGAGCAGAGGCGCCGAACTGCTGCTGGGTCACAGTGCCGACGAGGCGCTCAGCCAGCCCGGCGCAATGTTCTTCACGGCCGAAGATCGCGAAGCCCAGTTGCCCGAGCGGGAGATGGAACGCGCCATCGAGGACGGTCGCGGCGTCAACGAGCGCTGGCACGTCAAGAAGAACGGCGGGCTGTTCTGGGGTTCGGGCCTGACCATGCCGCTGGCCAGCAGCGACGGTGGTTTCGTCAAGATCTTCCGCGATCGCACCGCCGAGCACGAGGCCGAGGCCGCATTGCGCGCCAGCGAAGCACGGCTGCGCTTCTTCGGCGATCTGGAGGAGCGCCTGTTCAGCTCGTCCGATGCCACGCAGGCGATGCGCGATGCCGCCGAAATGCTCGGCCAGGTTCTGGGCGCCTCGCGCTGTGCCTATGCCGATGTCGAGGCCGATAACGACAGCTTCTGGATTCGCAGCGATTACCACGCACCCGGCGTCGCAAGCTCTGTGGGAATCTATAGCCTCAACCTGTTCGGCCCGCGGGCTGCAGCCGATATGCGATCGGGTTCGACGCTTGTCGTCAATGACGTGGCCATGGAGCTTCAGCCCGGCGAGGGCCGGGAAATGTTTCAGGCCATCGGCATCGGCGCGATCGTGTGCTGCCCGCTGGTGAGGAACGGTAGCCTGGCGGCGATGATGGCGGTGCATCAGGACCAGCCGCGCCACTGGAGTGCTACGGAAATTGCCCTGATCAGGGAAGCGGCCGAAAGATGCTGGGCTCATGTGGAGCGCGTCGGCGCCGAGGCTCGGCTGCGCGAGAGCGAAGAGCGGCTGCGTCTGGCCGTGGAGAATGCCGAGGTCGGCTTCTGGGACGTCGACGTTGTCAACGACCGGCTGATCTGGCCTGCGCGCACCAAGGCCATGTTCGGCATATCGCCCGATGTGCCGGTCACGATGGATGACTTTTACGCCGGGCTTCATCACGATGACAGCGCAGCCACCACGGCCGCGTTCCTTGCGGCTGCCGATCCGGACCGCCGCGCCTTGTACGATGTGGACTATCGCACGATCGGGAAGGAAGACGGGGTTGAGCGATGGGTCGCCGCCAAGGGACGCGGCGTGTTCGATGAATCCGGTCGCTGCCTGCGCGTTGCCGGGACGGTGCTCGAAATCACTGCGCGCAAGCGGGCCGAGCAGGCCCTGCAAGACCTCAACGCTACGCTGGAGGCGCGGATCGCACACGCGATCGCCGAACGCCAGGAAGCCCATGAGGCACTGCGCCAGAGCCAGAAGATGGAGGCGATGGGCCAGCTGACCGGCGGCGTGGCGCATGACTTCAACAACCTGCTGACGCCCATCGTCGGCGTGCTCGACATGCTCCAGCGCCGGGGGATCGGCGGAGAGCGCGAGCAGCGCCTGATTGCCGGCGCCGCGCAATCCGCCGAACGGGCGCGCGTGCTGGTCCAGCGCCTGCTCGCCTTTGCCAGACGCCAGCCGCTGCAGGCGATCCCGGTTGATATCGGCACTCTCGTTTCGGGCATGAGCGATCTGATCGAGAGCACGGTCGGGCCGCAGATCGAGATTGTCGTGGACACGCACGAGAACCTGCCGCCCGCCAAGGCCGATCCGAACCAGCTTGAAATGGCGTTGCTCAACCTTTCGGTTAACGCGCGCGACGCCATGCCCGGCGGCGGCACGCTGCGCATTTCGACTAGCCTCGAGACACCGCCACAGCGCCTCGGCACCACGCTGCCGCTTGGCAAGTACCTCCGCCTTTGCGTGTCGGATACCGGCTCGGGCATGGACGAAGCCACGCTTTCCCGCGCGATCGAGCCGTTTTTCTCGACCAAGGGGGTGGGCCAGGGCACCGGTCTTGGCCTGTCGATGGCCCACGGGCTAGCCTCCCAGCTCAACGGCGCGCTGACCATTGAAAGCGAGATCGGCGTCGGCACGACCATCGAACTGTGGCTCCCGATCAGCGCCGAAGACGTCGAAGCGGCTCCCTTCCAGGAGGTCTCCTCCACCGATGCCAACGGCCGCGGCATCGCGCTGCTCGTCGATGACGACGATCTGGTGCGAATGAGCACCGCCGACATGCTTTCCGATCTCGGCTATGTCGTCATCGAGACC
>JAPLPG010000322.1 GCA_026400375.1 Novosphingobium sp.
GCTGAACGCCGGCATCGGCGCATCACGCGCCGCGGTCGACGCAGGCTACGTGCCCAACGACTACCAGGTCGGCCAGACCGGCAAGATCGTGGCGCCGGAAGTCTACATCGCCGTCGGCATCTCGGGCGCGATCCAGCACCTGGCCGGCATGAAGGATAGCAAGACCATCATCGCCATCAACAAGGACGAAGACGCCCCGATCTTCCAGGTCGCCGACATCGGCCTGGTCGGCGATCTGTTCACCATGGTCCCGGAACTGACGGGCAAGCTGTGAGCCGTAAACCATGATGGAGTGTTTCCCCGGGGAAACACTCCATATGGGTTATCTGATATTCACGTTCGCTTCATGAATTGGAACACTGCAATGGCAACAATCGATCGCTGTGCAACCCGCCCCAAGGGCTTTTTCGATCTTGATATCGGCCATCGTGATCCGGCCATCGCCGCGCTGATCGACAAGGAACTGGGCCGCCAGCAAGACCGGATCGAGCTGATCGCTTCGGAAAATATCTGTTCGAAGGCCGTACTCGATGCGGCAGGCTCGATCCTTACCAACAAGTATGCCGAAGGCTATCCGGGCAAGCGCTACTATGGCGGATGCGAGTACGTTGACGAAATCGAGGCGCTGGCCATCGATCGCGCCAAGAAGCTGTTCGGCGCGGCTTATGCCAACGTCCAGCCCAATTCGGGCAGCCAGATGAATCAGGCGGTATTCCTGGCGCTGCTGCAGCCGGGCGACACGTTCATGGGCCTCGACCTCAATTCGGGCGGCCATCTCACCCACGGTTCGCCCGTCAACATGAGCGGCAAGTGGTTCAAGCCGGTGCCGTATGGCGTGCGCGCCGACGACCAGCGCATCGACATGGACGAGGTTGCCCGCATTGCCCGCGAATGCCGGCCCAAACTGATCATCTGCGGCGGCACCGCCTATTCGCGCTTCTGGGACTTCGCCCGGTTCCGCGAAATCGCCGATGAAGTGGGCGCTTACCTCCTTGCCGACATGTCGCACTTTTCGGGACTGGTCGCGGGCGGCGTGCATCCCTCGCCGGTGCCGCATGCGCACGTGACGACGACGACCACGCACAAGTCCTTGCGCGGCCCGCGTTCGGGCCTGATTCTCAGCAATGACGAAGCCATCGCCAAGAAGATCAACAGCGCGGTATTCCCCGGTTTGCAGGGTGGCCCGCTGATGCACATCGTTGCCGCCAAGGCGGTGGCCTTTGCCGAAGCGATGACCCCGGAATTTGCCGCCTATGCCGCGGCGGTGCAGGAAAATGCGCGTGTTCTTGCCGAAACCCTGATCGAGCAGGGACTGGGCGTGGTATCGGGCGGCACCGACAATCACCTCATGCTCGTTGATCTGCGGCCCTATGGCGCCAAGGGCAAGCATGCCGAACATGCGCTCGACCGGGCAGGGATCACCTGCAACAAGAACGGCATCCCCGGCGATCCCGAAAAGCCCTTCATCACCTCGGGCGTGCGGCTTGGCACGCCGGCAGGCACGACGCGCGGCTTCGGCGTCGAGGAGTTCCGCGAAATCGGCAAGCTGATCGCCGAAGTGATCGACGGGTTGCGCAAGAACGGCGAATCCGGTGATGCCCAAGTCGAGCAGTCGGTACTTGCCCGCGTGCAAGACTTGTGCGCGCGCTTTCCGATCTATCAGGGGCTGCACTACGCCTGATTGCCGATTTTTGACGATGACGGCGGATTAGCAAAACTACTTCGCCGTCATAATGCTTCCTAATCGGCGATCCAGGCCGTGCGGAACAATTAACAAGCATATACGAAATAAAGAAAAAACAACGCAGGACGAACTCCTTCGAGTCTCAAGTCGGGGCGCGCGGGAAAACTCCGGACGGACAGGCAACAAAGCTGTCGAACCACGGTTTGACTCAGCGCAAGGCCTGCCGAACACTCCGGACAAGTGCATCGACCCCAGCGGCGCTGATTGCGCGACCGGGAGCGAGGCAATTCATGAATACCGATCCAGCGAGTGTGGGAGATTGCGGGAATGACGGGTGCAGTTGCGGCCAGGCATATTGCCGGCGAAGGCCAACAGGAGCTGGCGCATTCGCTGCAGCCGCGGCACGTGACCATGATCTCGCTGGGCGGGATCATCGGTGCGGGCATCTTCGTTGGGTCGAGCGCGGCCATTCTCATTGCCGGGCCGAGCGTGCTCCTGACCTACATGATGTGCGGCACGCTGGTCTTCGTGATCATGCGCATGCTTGGCGAGATGGCCATTGCACGGCCGGGCGTCGGCACGTTCACCGGCTATACCCGCCTTGGTCTGGGGCCGTGGGCTGGCTTCGTCACCGGGTGGCTCTATTTCTATTTCTGGGTGGTGACGATCGCGGTGGAGACAATTGCCGGGGCGGCGATCATCGCGCCGTTTGTGCCCTTGCCGCAATGGTTTCTGGGCGCGGTGCTGATCGCGCTCACCACCGGAATCAACCTCCTGTCGGTGCGCGCCTATGGCGAGGCGGAATTCTGGTTTGCCGCGCTGAAGGTGGCGACGATCACCGGGTTCATCCTGCTGGGCGCGGCCTATGTCTTCGGCTTCGGCCCCGGCCTGCCGACGATAGCCGCGCAATTCACCGCGCATGGCGGCTTCTTCCCGAAAGGCTGGGGCGCCGTGTTCACCGCGATCCCGGTGGTGATCTTTTCGATGATGGGCAGCGAAGTTGCGACCATTGCTGCGGTTGAAACCGAGCATCCTGCGCAGAATGTCGTGCGTGCGGCCCGCACGGTGACGCTGCGCATCCTGTTCTTCTACCTTGGTTCCATCGCCGTGATCGTTGCGATCGTGCCGTGGAACGAGATCGTCGCCGGGCAATCGCCCTTTGCCGACGCAATGACCCGGGTCCGCATCTCCGGTGCCGGCGCGCTGATGTCTCTGGTGGTGTTCACCGCCGTGACCTCGTGCCTTAACTCCGCAATCTATGTCACCTCGCGCATGCTCTACGAGATGGCCGAGCGCGACGATGCGCCAGCACTTTTCGCCCGTGTATCGAGCCGCAAGGTGCCGATGCTGGCGATCCTGGTCAGCAGCGTTGCCGGCCTTGCCATGGTGCTGGTCTCGGTGATCTCGCCCGAAAAGGCATTCGTGTTCCTGCTGCAATCGTCGGGCGCGATTATCCTGTGCGTCTACCTGCTGATCGCGCTGAGCCAGATCGCGCTGCGCCGGAGACTTGAGGCGGCTGGCGAGGAGCCCGAGGTCAAGGTCTGGCTGTTTCCCTACGTCAGCTACGCGCTCGTCGCCGGTATTCTCGCCGTCCTTGCGTTGATGGCCTCGGTGCCGGACTTGCGCGAACAGGTCAGCCTTTGTGCCCTGCTGTTCGCTGGCGCTCTTGCCGCATTCTGGCTGCGTGGCAGACTTGGGCGCAGGCAGCGGGCGAGAGCCTGACGCCGCATCACGAGCACGGTTGCACTGCGCCTGATCGCACGCCTGGCGTGCGTCTGCACGCCCTGCGGCACGGAAAGCGATGCGCCAGATGCATTAGCGTTCCACGGGGTAAGATATCAGAGGTCCTTATGCCTGCGGGACTTCTTGAGCTTCGCGCAAACACAATGGCATAGCCGTAAACGTTCATGCTGGAGAGTAAAATGCAGACTACGGCTCGTGTGGTGGTGATCGGTGGCGGTGTCGTCGGGGTCAGCACGTTGTACCATCTGGCCCGCATGGGCTGGAGCGATGTCTGCCTGATCGAGCGGCATGAGCTGACCTCGGGTTCGACCTGGCACGCCGCTGGCCTGCTGCCACTGTTCAACCTCAGCTACTCGGTCGGCAAGTTGCATCAGTATTCGGTGGACTTCTACCCGACGCTGGAAGCCGAGACCGAGCTGAATGTCGGGTTCTCGAACGTCAGCAACATCCGTCTGGCAACGAGCCGGGACCGTCTGGACGAGTATCACTATTACGCGGGCGTTGCCCGGACGATCGGGGTCGAGGTCAACTTCCTGACGCCGGACGAGGTACGCGACGTGTGGCCGATGTGCCAGACCGAAGGCATTCTCGGCGCGATCCAGCACCCGGCCGACGGCTATATCCAGCCCGCCGACCTGACGCAGGCGCTGGCCAAGGGTGCCCGCCAGCGCGGCGCCAAGATCTATCGCCAGACGGTGGTCACAGGCATCACCCAGAAGGCCAACGGCGAATGGGTGGTGTCGACCGACAAGGGCGACATCACTTGCGAGCACGTGGTTTCGGCATCGGGCAACTTTGCCCGGCAGACCGGCGCAATGGTCGGCCTCGATATTCCGGTCGTTCCGGTGGAGCACCAGTACATCGTTACCGAACCGCACCCGGCGATCCTCGAACGGCGCGCCAAGGGGCTGCCGGAAATGGGCGTGCTGCGCGAATCCGATGCTTCGTGGTACATGCGCGAGGAGGCCGGTGGCCTGCTGCTTGGGCCCTACGAGGTTGGCGCGCCGGCGTGCTATCTCGATGGTCCGGCACCCAATGCCGAGTACGAGCTGTTCCCGGATGCGCTGGAGCGCCTGGAGCCTTACATCCTCTCGGCCATCGAGCGCGTGCCGGCCTTTGCCGAAGTGGGCCTGAAGAAGGTCTACAACGGCGCGATTGCCTATACGCCGGATGGATCGCCAATTGTTGGCCCGGCCTGGGGCAAGAAGAACTTCTGGCTCAACGAAGGGCATTCGTTCGGCATCACCGCCGCCGGTGGCGCGGGCTGGCAGTTGGCCAACTGGATTGTCGAGGGCGAGCCTTCGATCGACATGATGGGCGTCGATCCGCGCCGCTTCGGCGACTATGCCGGGCGCGGGTATCTCGTTGCCAAGAACGAGGAGGCCTATGCCAAGGTCTTCACCGTGCACTACCCCGACGAGGAGCGCGAGGCCGCGCGCCCGCTGCGCCAGACGCCGTGCTACGACCGCATGAAGAAGCTCGGCGCAGTGTTCGGCAGCGTGTTTGGCTGGGAGCGCCCCAACTGGTTCGCGCCGGAAGGCTATGAGCTGAGCGAGGCGGATCTCGACAAGGAGGACGTGATCCTCAACCACAATCATCCCGATGTGGATGGCGAGCCGATCAAGGAGAAATGGTCGTTCCGCCGGTCGAACTATCACGAGTTCGTTGGGCAGGAATGCCGCCACGTGTCCGAGAAGGTTGGTCTTCAGGACATGAGCGCCTTTGCCAAGTGCGAGATTTCGGGCCCAGGCGCCGAGGCTTGGCTGGACAGCCTGCTGACCAACGCCGTTCCCAAGAAGGTCGGCCGCGTAACGCTGTCCTATCTGCTGACGTCGAAGGGCGGGGTGCGCAGCGAGTTCACCGTCTACAAGATGGCGCCGCAGCGGTATTACCTCGTATCGGCTGGTGCGCTGGAGCGGCATGACCACGATTACCTGAAGAAGGCGTTGCCGACGGACGGTTCTGTGACGTTCGAGCGGCTGACCACGGCGATGGGCGTGCTGGTGCTGGCGGGGCCACGTTCGCGCGACGTGCTGGCCAAGCTGACCGATGCCGACCTTTCGAATGGCGCCTTCCCGTGGCTGACCGGCAAGACGATCAGCATCGGGGCCGCGCCGGTCGAGGCGCTGCGCGTCAACTTCATCGGCGAGCTGGGTTGGGAAATCCACCATCCGATCGAGATGCAGAACTATATCTTCGACAAGCTGATGGCGGCAGGTGCCGAGTTCGACATCAAGCCCTTCGGAATCCGCGCAATGGTGTCGATGGCGCTGGAAAAAAGCTACAAGCTCATCCCGCGCGAGCTTTCGATCGAATACTCGGCCTACGAAAGCGGGCTCGACCGCTTCATCAGCCTGAAGAAGCCCGGCTTCCACGGCAAGGACGCGCTGCTGGCGTGGAAGGAAAAGGGCGGTGCGAACGCGCTGGTCACGATGGAAGTTCATGGCGTGACCGATGCCGACGCGCGCGGATCGGAAGCGATCTACCTGGGCGACAAGGTGGTCGGCCGCGTGACATCGGGCGGATATGGCTGGCGCGTGCAGAAGAGCCTGGCGCTGGCGATGGTGAAGCCCGAGCTTGCAGCAGCGGGCACCGAGGTGGAGATCATGATCCTGGGCAAGCGCCACCGCGCAACGGTGATCGAGGATTCGCCCTACGATCCTGAAAATGCAGCATTGCGCGCATGAGCGATGCGTTCAGCAGCAGCAAAGGCGGCACCCTGCCGCTGCCGTTTGAGGGCACGCGGATGACCCGCAGCGGCGGCGCGTGGGAGCAGACGGCTTCGCCCGGTTTCACGGTCGTGCCGCTGCTGGACGATCCTGCGTGCGGGATGCGGACCTCGCTGATGCGCTTCGCACCCGGCTGCTACGCCGCGCTGCACAGCCATGACGAGGTTGAGCAGATCTACGTGATCGAAGGCGAATTCTACGACGACGACATGGTCTATGGCACTGGCGACTATCTGGTGCGCGCGGCGGGCACCCCGCACATCGCGGGCAGCCGGGAAGGGGCAACCGTGTTGGTAGTCTACACTCGAACGGAGCAAGCAGAATGACCCGCTTCAGCGCGCTGAGCCTGTTCACCAAGGCGCTTGGTGGCCACAAGGGCTGGGAGCAGCAGTGGCCCGATGCGCAGCCAAAGCCTTCCTACGATGCGATCATCGTCGGCGGAGGCGGGCATGGCTTGGGCGCGGCCTATTACCTTGCCCGCAAGTACGGCATCACCAGGGTTGCGGTGATCGAGAAGGGCTGGATCGGCGGCGGCAATACTGGCCGCAACACCACGATCATCCGTTCGAACTACCTCTATGACGAGAGTGCGCACCTTTACGATCATGCCGTGAAGCTGTGGGATGGGCTCAGCCAGGAGCTAAACTACAACACGATGTATTCGAAGCGCGGCGTGATGATGCTGGCGCACAATGTCCACGATGTGCAGAGCTTCAAGCGTCACATTCACGCCAACCGGCTGAACGGCGTGGACAACGAGTGGCTGACGCCTGATGAGGCAAAGGAATACTGCCCGCCGCTGAGCATCGATCCCAATGCGCGCTATCCGGTTCTCGGTGCGGCCTTGCAGCGGCGCGGCGGCACGGCGCGTCACGATACCGTTGCGTGGGGCTATGCCCGTGCGGCAGCCGCGCTTGGCGTCGACATCATCCAGAACTGTGCGGTGACCGATATCCGGCGCGGGCCTGATGGGGCGGTGGAAGGCGTCGAGACGACGCGCGGGTTCATCGGCGCGAAGAAGATCGGCGTGTCTGCGGCGGGCAATACTTCGGTCATCATGAAGATGGCCGGCCTCGACTTCCCGCTGGAAAGCTATCCGCTGCAGGCACTGGTTTCCGAGCCGATCAAGCCGGTTTTTCCCTGCGTGGTCATGTCCAACACGGTTCATGCCTATATGAGCCAGTCCGACAAGGGAGAGCTGGTGATAGGCGCAGGAACCGATCAGTACGTAAGCTATTCGCAGCGCGGTGCACTGCACATCATCGAGCATACGTTGGCTTCGATCTGTGAAATCTTCCCGATCTTCCGGCGGATGCGCATGTTGCGCAGCTGGGGCGGCGTTGTCGACGTGACGCCGGACCGTTCGCCGATCCTTGGCAAGACGCCGGTGCGCGGGCTCTATGTGAACTGCGGCTGGGGAACCGGCGGCTTCAAGGCGACGCCCGGCGCGGCGGACCTGCTGGCCTATACCATTGCGCGCGACGAGCCACACCGCATCAACGCGCCATTCAATCTCGACCGCTTCCGCAACGGCCGTCTGATCGACGAAGCCGCAGCGGCAGCCGTGGCTCACTGAGGCGAGGGGGAAACACATGTTCCTGATCGATTGCCCCTATTGCGAAGAGCGGCGGCCCGAGAACGAGTTCGCCTATGCCGGCGAAGCGCACATTGCGCGCCCGCTCGACCCTTCGGCGCTGAGCGACGCGGAGTGGGAGACCTACCTGTTCATCCGCGCCAATCCGCGCGGCCGCCACAATGAACGCTGGCGCCATATCCATGGCTGCGGGCGCTTCTTCAATGCCGTGAGGGATACGGTGACCGACAAGTTCGAATGCACCTACAAGGCTGGCGAGGCGCGGCGATGAGCGGGTATCGTGTTGAGGGGCTTGGCGCGGTAGACCGTTCGCGGACGGTCAGCTTCAGCTTTGACGGGCAGACTTATCGCGGCCATCCGGGCGATACGCTGGCCTCGGCGCTGCTGGCTGCGGGCGTGACGCTGTTCGGGCGCTCGTTCAAGTATCACCGCCCGCGCGGGGTTCTGGGAGCCGGGGTGGAGGAGCCGAACGCGCTGGTTTCGGTCGACCGTGGACCGGGGCGTTTCACGCCGAACTTGCGCGCGACGTCGGTGGAAATCCACGAGGGCCTCGTGGCGGTCAGCCAGAACCGCTGGCCGAGCCTGAAGAACGACTTCACCTCGATCAACGACCGGCTGGGCATGTTCTTCCCGGCGGGGTTCTACAACAAGACTTTCATGTGGCCGAGATCGTTCTGGGAGAAGCTCTACGAGCCGGTGATCCGGAACATGGCCGGGCTTGGCGATTCCCCGACCGAGATCGACCCGGACCACTACACGGCGACGTACGCGCACTGCGACCTGCTGATCATCGGCGCGGGGCCTGCGGGGATCGATGCCGCGCTGGAGGCGACCGGCACTGCAAAGCGCGTGATCCTGATCGATGAGCAGCACCAGC
>JAPLPG010000123.1 GCA_026400375.1 Novosphingobium sp.
GGTGACGCTTCCTCCTGAAGCACGAGTGGCGGTAACGGCGCCGTTCGGCGGCACGGTGCTGCGGCTGTTCGTGGTCAATGGCCAGGCAGTGACGAAAGGCCAGCCGCTGGCCGTGGTGCGATCGATCGAGCCGGTGCAATATGGCGCGTCGCTGGCCCGCGGCGAGGCGGAGCTTGCGGTCGCAAGGGCCAATGCCATGCGGACGGGCCAGTTGGCCAAGGAAGGCATCATTGCCGGCGCACGCGCGGACGAGGCACGGGCCGCGCTGCGCGAGGCCGAGGTGGCGGTGACCGAGAACCGCCGCATCCTGGCGCAAACGGGAGCCAGCGCCGGCGGCGAGATAACCTTGCGCGCGCCGATCACCGGCAAGGTCTCTGCCGTGGCGGTGCAGACTGGCGGTCCGGTGGACGGCCTGACCGCGCCGTTCGTGATCGAAAACACCGCAAGCTTCATGATCGACCTGCAGATCCCTGAGCGACTGGCCGGTCAGGTGCGTCCGGGCATGGCCATTTCCCTGGCCGATGCCGCCGGTGCGCCGATTGAAGGGCAGATCGTTTCGGTGGGCGGGTCGATCGATCCTGAAACCCGCGCGCTGATCGCCAAGGCCAGGCTAAACGGCGGCCCCGCCCTGGTCAGCGGCAGGGGCGTTTCGGTGGTGCTCAAGGGTGGGCAGGCCATTGCGGGCGTTGCCATTCCGGCAGTGTCGGTCATGCAGATCGGCGGGAAGGACGTGGTCTTCGTGGCCACGGCCAAGGGCTTTGCCCGGCGCGATGTGACCGTGGCCGGGCGCGGGAGCGAGCGGGTCACGCTGTCGTCCGGGGTGAAGGCGGGCGAGCGGGTGGCGACGAGCGGCCTGGCCGAGCTCAAAGTCCTGCTGGGCGGCGAATAGCATGCTGACCAAGCTGATCGAAAAGGCGCTGGGTGCGCGCATCGCCGTGCTGGGTCTGGCACTGGTGCTGGCGGCGTGGGGCGCTTGGTCGTTCGTCAACCTGCCGATCGATGCCTTCCCGGATATCAGCTCGACCCAGGTCAAGATCATCCTGAAAGCCCCCGGCATGACGCCGGAGGAGGTGGAGAGCCGGGTGATCACGCCGATCGAAATGGAGATGCTGGGCATTCCCGATCAAGCCACGCTGCGCTCTGTCGCCAAGTATGCGATTGCCGACATCACCATCGATTTCAAGGATGGCACCGATATCTACTGGGCGCGCAGCCAGGTTGCCGAGCGGCTGGCCAATGTTTCGGGCGACCTTCCGGCCAGTGTCGATGGCGGGATGGCGCCGATCTCCACGCCGCTGTCCGATATGGTGATGTTCACGCTGGAGGGACCGCAAAGCCTTGCCGAAAAGCGCCGCACGCTTGACTGGATCATCCGTCCGGCGCTGCGCACGGTACCCGGCGTGGCCGACGTCAACGCGCTGGGCGGCTTTGCCGAGACGTTTGAGGTACGGCCCGACAATGCAGCGCTCGCCACCGCTGGCCTGACGATTGAGGACTTGCGCTCCGCCATTGAACGCAGCAACCGCAACGATGGCGCGGGCCGCCTGAAATCGGGCGAGGAAGCGCTGATCGTGCGGGCGGTGGGCGCCATCACATCGCTGGAGGACCTGTCATCGGTCGTGGTGCGTGCGCAGGAAGGCACCGTGCTGCGCGTGGGCGATGTGGCCAGCGTGGGCATGGGCAGCCTCACCCGCTATGGCGCGGTCACCAAGAACGGCAAGGGCGAGGCGGTGCAAGGGCTGGTCATCGCCTTGCGCGGGGCCGATGCCTCGAAGGTGGTGGAGGGCACCAAGGCGCGGCTCGAGGAAATCAAGCCGAGCCTGCCCCCGGGCATGACGGTGGACATCTTCTACGACCGGTCCGACCTGATCGGCAGCGCCGTGGGCACGGTGGAAAAGGCACTGATCGAAGCGACAGTCCTGGTGGTCGTGCTCCTGCTGCTGTTTCTGGGGGACGTGCGCGCGTCGGTAATCGTGGCCGTGGCCCTGCCGATGGCGGCGCTGCTGACGTTCATCTTCATGCGCTCCATCGGACTGACCGCAAACCTGATGAGCCTTGGCGGGCTGGCCATTGCGGTGGGCATTCTGGTCGATGGCGCGGTGGTCGTGGTCGAGAACGTGGTCGAACGCCTGACGGACCAAAGGCATCGCTCGGGCGGGAAACTCCACGCGGTGTTCATCGCCACTGCCGAAGTTGCGATGCCGGTGACGTCCGGCCTGCTGATCATCGCGCTGGTGTTCATGCCGCTGCTGACGCTGGAGGGGCTCGAGGGCAAGCTGTTCTCGCCCGTTGCGCTGACCATCGTGCTGGCCCTGCTCTCGGCGCTGGTGCTGTCGCTCACCTTCGTGCCTGCGCTGGCCTATTTCGTGCTGCGCCAGCAGGAAGCGCATGGCGAGCCGTGGCTGATGCGCAAGGTCGGCCCCGTTCACGCCCGCGCGCTGGAATGGGCGTTCGGCCATCGTCGCACCGTCGGGCTGATCGCGGGCGGATCGCTGCTGATCGCCGCCGCTGCCTACAGCCTGACCGGCAAGATCTTCCTGCCCACCATGGATGAAGGTGCCACGCTGGTGCAGTTGACCAAGCTGCCGAGCATCAACATTCAAAGCAGCGTGGCCGGGGACATGCGCGCGCAGCGTCTGATCATGGACAAGGTGCCCGAAGTGACCGACGTGATCGCGCGCGTCGGCAGCGATGAACTCGGCCTCGATCCGATGAGCCTGAACGAGACCGACAGCTTCGTGCGGCTGAAGCCGCGCGACCAGTGGCGGGTGCAGGACAAGGACTGGCTGGTCGAACAGATCCGCACCGCGCTGCACGACCTGCCCGGCATCGAACCCAGCTTTACCCAGCCCATCGAGATGCGCGTCTCCGAAATGCTGACCGGCTCACGCGGGGACCTGGCGATCAAGCTGTTCGGGCCGGACCTGAAGGAGCTTGCGCGGCTGTCTGGCCAGATTCAGAAGCGACTGGAACGCATCGATGGCACGAGCGAGGCGATCACCGTGGCCAACGACAGCGTGGACTACGTGCAGATCGACATCGACCGCGTGGCGGCAGGTCGCGCGGGAATGCCGGTGGACATGCTGCAGGACATGATGCGCGCAAATGTCGAAGGCGTGCGTGCAGGCGTGGTGGCCGATGGCGTGCGCCGCGTGCCGGTGGTGATCCGCGGCAATGGCGGCGAAGGCATGGATTCGCAAAGCTTCGCCGATCAGGTCTATCGCAGTCCTGCGGGGCAACTGGTGCGGGCAAGCGATATCTCGCGCGTCAGCCGCGTCGAAGGCCCGGTAAAGCTGGAGCACGAGAACGGATCGCGCTTTGCCCTGGTGCAGGCCTTCGTGTCCGGCCGCGATATCGTGGGCTATGTCGACGAGGCAAAGGCCGACATCACGGCCAATGTGAAGCTGCCTTCAGGATATCGACTGGTGTGGGGCGGACAGTTCGAGAACCAGCAGCGCGCCTCTGCCCGGCTGATGATCGTGCTGCCGATCGCGGTGCTGCTGATCTTCGTGGTGCTCTACCTCACGCTGCGTTCGGTGCGGGCTTCGGTGCTGATCCTTGTCAATATCCCGTTTGCGGCGGTGGGCGGCATGGTCGCGCTGGCTGTTTCGGGCGAATACCTCTCGGTCCCCGCCTCGGTTGGCTTCATCGCCCTGCTCGGCATTGCTGTGCTCAATGGTCTGGTGATGGTCAGCTACTTCCGGCAGTTGCGCGAAAGCGGCATGCCTTTGCACCAGGCCGTGCGGGTGGGCGCGGCGCGGCGGTTGCGCCCGGTGCTGATGACCGCCAGCATTGCCGCCTTCGGGCTGGTGCCGCTGCTGTTTGCCAGCGGGCCGGGGTCAGAGATCCAGAAACCGCTGGCCATCGTGGTGATCGGTGGGCTGGTCACGGCAACCCTGCTGACGCTGATCCTGCTGCCGATCCTGTACGAACGCTTTGGCGAGAGTGCCGAGGAACGGGCCGCAGGCGAACGGCGGCAGCTTGCAGGAGAAGGCGCATGAAGGCGCGCATCACGCTGGCAGCGCTGCTGATCGGCGCAGGCGGTACGGCCATGGCACAGACCGCCCTGCCCCCCGAGCCTGCCGTGCACGAAGCCATCGCTGCCCACCCGCTGGTTCAGGCCGCCGATGCGCGGGTTGAGGCGGCAAGGGCCGAAGCGCGGTCGTTGCGCACCGGGGGGCACGAGTTCAACTTTCAGGCCAGCCACATGCGCCGCGACGTGCAGGGCCTTGGCACCGTGCCAGAATACGATGCCTCGCTGTCGCACGCCATTCGCCTGCCCGGAAAGGCTCGGCTTGATCGCGAGGCCGGTGAATTCGGGATTGTCGCTGCGGAGAACCACGCCGAGGACGCGCGCCATCAGGCCGCGACGCTGCTCAACGATCTGTGGTGGGACTGGCTGGGCGCCAGCGCCGAAGCGCGGGTCGATGCGCAAAGCGTGACGAATTACGAAGCGACTCTGGCGGCCATCGCCCGCCGCGTGGAATTGCGCGACATGGCCCCGCTCGAAGCTGACCAGACCGAGGCCGCGCTCGGCGATGCACGCACCACCGCAGCACAATCGCGCGGGCGCGCAGACCTTGCGCTGGCACGCCTGAAGGCGCGGTTTCCGCAATTGCCCCTGCCCGCCGAACCGCCAGAACCGCCGCAGCCGCAACTGCCGCAGCTCAGCCTTGAAACCATTGCCGCCCAGGTCATCGAGCGCAGCCACGAGATCGGGGCGGCCAGCGCGCAAAGTGGGCGCTATGCCGCATTGGCCGAACGGGCGCGCAAGGACCGTCTCGCCGATCCCAGCCTTGGCGTGCGCCTGTTCAGCGAACAGGGTGGGCGCGAACGTGGCGCGGGCCTCATGGTATCGATGCCGATCGGCGGAGCCAACCGGCGTGCGCAGGCAGACATGGCGGCATCACAGGGACAGGCTGCAGCCGCGGAACTGGCAGCCGTGCGGCTCGATGTGCAGGAAATGGCATCGCGTGACGTGACGCGCGCCCATTCCGCCATGCAGGCGTGGCAGCAATCGCGCGAGGCCTTGAATGCGCAGATGGCGACGCTGTCGAAAACGCGGCGCGGGCACCAGCTGGGCGCGATCGATCTCGCCGACGTGCTGCAGGCCGAACGGCTGACTCACGCCGCCTTCCGCACCGAAGCGCTGGCGCGCGCCGAGGCAAACCGGGCGATCAACTGCCTGATGATCGACAGCCACAACTTGTGGATCGCCGATTGATCCGGTGACATTTGTCATTGCCTGAACGCGGGATCGTGCGCAGGCTTTGGGCATGAAAACGGCAAGATCGTGGATTCGCACCGCCGGGCTTCTGGCCCTTTCCACGGCGGGACTTGGTACGGCGCTGTGGGCCTGCGCGGATTCCTCGTGCGCGCCGGGCTGGCAGGTGGCCGCGGGCGATTACGATTGTGCCGGACGGGCGATGATCAGCCCCGGCAACGACACGCGGATCAACCTGCTGATGCTGATGCGCAGCCTTCAACCGGCAGAAGACCCCGCCCCCTTGCCACAGGCGGACGCGAACGATCCCCAATTCGGCCGCGCCTTCATGTCGTGGCAAGGCCTGCGCTCGGCACTTTGGCCACAACCGCAGATCGATGACGCTGCCGGGGAAGCCGCCCCCACTTGCGAACCGGCGGCGATTGCCACCCCGGAGTTCATTGCGGCAGTAACGGCCGAAGCAGCTCTTCCAGCAGCAGAGCGGGCAACTCTGACATCGCTGCGATCAACCACGGGCTGCAACGATGGCGAGTGGCAGGACGCCGCTATCAAGACAAGGCCGGGGCGCGAATACCTGGCCTACCTGAAGGCCGCCGATGCGTTCCACAAAGGCGATTATGCTGCTGCAACATCGGGCTTTGCGGCGCTCAGCCGGGCGGGCGCGAAGTGGGTTGCCGAAACGTCTGTCTACATGCCAATCCGCATCGGCCTGCGCGCGGCGATCGTTCCGGCGGTGGACGAAGGGGGCGATTTTGCCGGCCCGGACAAGGTCGACAAGGCAGCTTTGGCGCAGGCGCGTGGCGCCATCGAGGCTTATGTAAGGGCCTATCCTTCCGGTCGCTATGCGGCATCGGCAATCGGCCTGAAGCGGCGCGTGGCGTGGTTGAGCGGCGATACGGATGCGCTGGTTGCCAGCTATGAGGCGATGCTGGCCAGCACGCCGGGATCGAGCGAAGCAGCCGCCGATCTGGCCGAAGAA
>JAPLPG010000138.1:0-7679 GCA_026400375.1 Novosphingobium sp.
GCGAGGTCCATCAGAACCTGCGCAGAAGCGCCGTCGGAAAGCTGGCTGGCGTTGCCGGCGGTAACGTGCTTGCCCTCGGCAATTACCTGCCCGTTCTTGAACACCGGCTTCAGGCCCGCCAGCGCCTCGTAAGTCGTGCCAGCGCGCACGCCTTCATCCTTGGCGAGGGTGACTTCTTCCTTGCCGGTCTCGTTGCCTTCCTTGTCGAACAGCGCCTTGGTCACCGTAATCGGCACGATCTCGTCATCGAACTTGCCCGCTTCCTGCGCGGCCGAGGCCCGCTGTTGCGAAAGCGCGGCGAACCGGTCCTGCTCCTCGCGGCTCACGCCATAGCGTTCGGCCACGATCTCGGCCGTTTCGATCATCGCCATGTAGGCGGTCGGGTCGGCCGCATTGATGAACTGCGACCGGTTGCGGAACGCGGGCGCATGCTTGTTGAGCGTCAGCGAAATGCTCTCCATCCCGCCCGCCACGGCCACGTCGATCTCGTTGCACATGATCCCGCGCGCTGCCAGCGCAACGGCGTTGAGGCCCGATGAGCACTTGCGGTCCAGCGTGAAGCCGCCGGTGCTGTCGGGCAGGTTCGATCCATGCACCGTCAACCGGCCAAGGTTGTAGCTCTGCGTGTTCCAGTGGTTGCCCACGCCAAGGTACACGTCATCCACGCGCGCCGGATCGATCCCGGCGCGATCCAGCGCGGCATTGACCACGTGGGCCGAAAGCACCGGCGCTTCGGTGTCGTTGAAGGCACCACGGTAGGCTTTGCCAACGCCGGTGCGGGCGGTGGAAACGATGGCTGCATCGCGCATGGAATGTCCTCTCTAGGCTTCGCGTTCAGGCAAAGCCGTGCATGTTGGTCGGGCCGAAATAGGCCCGCATTTCAATGACCTTGTTGTCATCGTTGAACTTGAACGTATCGATCACGTCCACGTGCATGTCCTTGCCGCCAAGGTTCAGCAGCACGGAAAAGGCAAAGGCGGCATAAGGCCCGGCAATCCGCACCGGCCCTTCCAGCTTCAGCTTGGCACCGGTCTGCATCGATGCGGCGTAGAAGCCCAGGATGGCATCGTGGCCGACATGCGCCGGGCTGCCGATGGGGTCTTCCACATTGGCGCCGGGCGCAAACAGCGCGGCCACGCGCTCCGGGCTGTTCGCATCGAACGCAGCCACATATTCATGGACGGCGGCTTCCATTGCTTTGGGATCAGGACCTTTGCTTTCTGGCATCTCTCTCACTCCGGAAAATAGCGGCTGATGGTATCCAGCACACAGGCGGGTTTCTCTTGTCCCTCGATTTCAATGGTAACGCGCACGACCGACTGGATCGCGCCCTTCACTTCTTCCACGGTAACGATCTCGCCCACGCCACGAATGCGGCTGCCGACCTTGACCGGATTGAGGAACCGCAGCCGGTCCGCGCCGACGTTGACCGCATGGGCAAAGCCGCGCACCTCGATCAGCTGCGGCAGGAAGTAGTTCACCAGGCTCATCGTCAGATAGCCATGCGCGATGGTGCCACCAAATGGGCCGGCCTTGGCGCGCTCGACGTCCACGTGAATCCACTGGTGATCGCCGGTCACCTCGGCAAAGCCATCGACCCGGTCCTGATCGATCGCCAGCCAGTCGGTCGGCCCCAGCCTGGTGCCTTCCTTGCCGGTCAGATCGGCAGGCGCGGCAAAGATCAGCGGTTCGGTCATGCCTTCTGGCTCGATACCGGCACAATTTCGCCGGTCATGTACGATGACAGGTCGCTGGCCAGGAACAGCATGACATTGGCCACTTCCCACACTTCGGCAGGGCGGCCGTAGGCCTCTGTCTTGACGAGCTTTTCCAGCATCTCCTCGGTCGTCACCTTGGCCAGGAACGGATGCATGGCAAGGCTTGGCGCCACCGCATTGATGCGCACGCCGTGGTCCGCGGCTTCAAGCGCGGTGCAGCGGGTAAAGGCCATGACGCCCGCCTTGGCCGCGGCATAGTGCGCCTGCCCGCGCTGCGCCCGCCAGCCCAGCACCGAGGCATTGTTGACCATCACGCCCGACCTTGCGGCATACATCGACGGCAGGAACGCCCGCGTCATGCGGAACAGGCTGGTCAGTGTCACGTCAAGCACGCGGCTCCACTGGTCGTCGGTCATGTCCACGACAGTGACCTCGCCACCGAGCCCGGCGTTGTTGATCAGCACATCGACCGTGCCGAACGCGGCTAGCGATGCATCGCGCAGTCCCTGCACCGCCGCTTCGCTGGTCACGTCGCAAACGCAGGTAATCGGCCGCTCGCAGCCGACTTCGGCCGCGATCCGGTCCGCCGCCTCGCCCAGCCGGCGTTCGTGGAAATCGCTGATCAGCACGCGCGCGCCTTCTTCGGCGGCACGCTTGGCCACGGCATAGCCGATGCCGGTACCGGCAGCAGCGGTGACCACCACGGACTTGCCCTTGAGCATGCCAAGCGGCGCGGGGTAGGCGGGAACGGGAACAGTCATGCTTGGCCTCTCGGTTCGCGCGGTAGCCCCAGACCGCGCTCGGCAATCTGGTTGCGCTGGATCTGGTTGGTGCCGCCATAGATCGTGTCGGAGCGGCTGAAGAGATAGAGGTTGGGCAGCGTCGGCCAGCGGTATTCCTCGCCCCGGGCCAGTTCGCCCTCCTGCCCCAGCACGTCCATCGCCAGCTCACCCAGATCACGGCACCAGGTGGCCCACTGGATCTTGTAGGTCAGCGCCGCGCCATCGATGGCGGCAAGATCGGTGCCCGAAAGCATCCGCAGCGCGCCATAGCGCATCAGCCGCAGCCCGATCTCGGCGGCGGCGATGCGCTGGCGCAGCACCGGATCGGCGGCCTTGCCATTGGCGCGCGCCGCCGCAATCACCGCGTCCAGCTCGTTGCGGAACTGCATCTGCTGGCCCAGCGTGGAAACGCCGCGTTCGAACGCCAGCAGCGCCATCGCCACTTTCCACCCTTCGCCCGCCGCGCCGAGCATGGCATCGGCAGGGCAGCGGGCGTCGGTCAGGAACGTCTCGTTGAATTCGGCCTCGCCATTCATCTGGCGGATCGGGCGCACGTCGATGCCGGGCTGGTCCATGTCCATCAGCAGGAACGACAGGCCCCTGGGGCCTTTCGACCCTTCCTCGGTGCGCGCCACGACAAAGATCATGTCGGAATAGTGCGCCAGGCTGGTCCAGACCTTCTGGCCATTGACCACCCAGTCGCCGTTATCAAGAACCGCCCTGGTCTTCACGTTGGCAAGGTCCGATCCCGCACCCGGTTCGGAATAGCCTTGACACCAGATCTGCGTTCCCGCCGCAATGCCGGGCAGGTAACGCGCCTTCTGCTCGTCCGATCCGAACGCCAGGATCGTCGGCCCGGCCAGCTCCACGCCAATGTGGTTGATGCGGTTGGGCGCGCCAGCGCGGGCATATTCCTCGGCAAAGATCACCTGCTGCGCCAGCGTGGCATCGCGCCCGCCCCACGCCTTGGGCCAGCCGATGCATGACCAGCGGTCTGCCGCCAGCTGCTGCTCCCATTCCTTCCGACGCGGAATTTCATCGCACAAGTTGGGTATGCCGCGGATGTCGGCAAACGGTCCGGCCATCTGCGCCTGCAACCATTGCGCGCATTCGGCGCGGAATGCTTCATCTTCGGCTGAAAAGCCCAGCTTCATGCAGCAGCATCCAATACCAGCGCGGCAATCTGTTCGCGGTGCCACTGGCTGTCACCCAGCATCGAGCTGATCGAACGCGCCCGCTTGAAGAACAGGTGCGCATCATGCTCCCACGTAAATCCGATGCCGCCGTGCAGCTGGATCATGTTGCCCGCGCACATGTGGAACGTATCGGCGCAGAAGGCCTTGGCCGAATGGAGCGCGATCTGCGCCTCGTCCGAACCCTCGTCCACCGCGCAGGCCGCCCAGTAGACGGCCGATCGCGCCTGTTCGATCTCGATCATCATGTCGGCCAACCGATGCTTGTAGGCCTGGAACGATCCGATCTGCCGCCCGAACTGCACCCGCTCCTTCGAATAGGCCACGGTCCGGTCCAGCGTCGCCTGCGCGCCGCCCAGCGCCTCGGCAGCAAGACAGATCCAGCCGGTTACTTGCAGCGCATGATTGGCCTCGCCATGATCGGCCACCGGCTCTGCCGCCGCATTGTCGAGCGTGATCGTAGCGAGCGGCCGCGTCTGGTCCATCGTCACGTGCGGGGTGATCGTCACCCCCGGCGCCGATGCTTCAACCAGCAGGCATTGTTCGCCCGCCGTCAACACCAGCAGATCGGCCGATCCGCCATGCGCGGCAAAGCGGAACGTGCCCGAAAGCTTCCCGTTTGCAACCACCGCATCGCCGCTCCAGGCCGAAGTGGCAATCGCCTCACCCGATACCAGCGCCGGCAACCAGCGCGCCTTCTGCGCATCGGTGCCGCCGGCGACCAGCGCATGGGCGGCGCGGGCATTGCCCAGCAGCGGCAGCGCCGCCACTTGTGCGCCTGCAGCTTCGGCGATCAGGGCGAATTCCACCATGCCAAGGCCAACCCCGCCCAGTTCCTCGGGCACGCCGATCCCGGCAAGACCCAGTTCGGTGCAGAAGCTGCGCCACAGCGCACGGTCGATGCCACCTGCGGCCATCGCCTGTCGCGTCCGCGCGCTCGTGGCGTTTTCGGCAAAGAAGCCGCGCGCGGTTTCCGCGATCATCGCCTGCTCTTCGGTGAATGCGAATTCCATCAGACTTGTCCTTGAATAAGAATGCTCATGCCGTGCCCCAGACCTTGCGGGGCGGCACGCGGGCCTCGATCAGCTTGTCCACCGCAGCACCCACATTGGCCGGGTCCCAGCGCGCCGTCAGATCCACGAACGGACCTTCGCGCCAGCCGTCTTCCAGCATGATCTTGCCGCCTTCCAGTTCGAACACGCAGCCGCTGACATGGGCCGATGCCGCACTGCCCAGCCACACCACCGTGGGCGCGACATTGGCCGGGTCCATCACATCGAACCCGTCGTCCACTGCCTTCATCTTCTCGGCAAAGGCACCCTCGGTCATCCGCGTGCGGGCAGAAGGCGCCAGCGCATTGGCGGTGATGCCATAGCGCCCCAGTTCCGCGGCCTGCACCAGCGTCAGCGCGGCAATTCCGCCCTTGGCCGTGGAATAGGCCGCCTGCGCGATCGAGCCCTGCAGCCCCGCCCCGCTCGATGTGTTGATGATCCGCGCATCGGGCTCGCGCCCGTCCTTCTGCTTGGCCCGCCAATAGTTCACCGCATGGCGCGCAAGGCAGAAATGCCCGCGCAGATGCACGTGCATCGTCGCGTCCCATTCCTCTACCGTAGCCGAAACGAACATCCGGTCACGTACGATGCCGGCATTGTTCACGATCACGTGCAGATCGCCGAAGGCGTCTAGCGCTGCCTCGACAATGCGCCCCGCCGCATCCCAGTCGGTGATATCCTCATAGTTGGCGATGGCCTTGCCGCCCGCAGCCTTGATCTGCGTCACCACCGCATCGGCGGCGCTGGTATCGCGGCCTTCGCCGCCCAGCGACGTGCCGATATCGTTGACCACCACGTTTGCACCCTCTGCCCCGAACGCCAGCGCATAGGCGCGGCCAAGGCCGCCTGCGGCGCCGGTGATGATGACGGTGCGGTTCTCGCAAATGCCCACGGTAAAATCTCCTGAAGGATCAATCCTGGCCGACCGGCAGCAGCAGGTGCTGCGACACGTCGCCAATGTAATCGAGCATCGAATAGTCGCGCGTGGCAAAGCGCCACGTGCCGTGAACCCGTTCGAACGTGTCGTGATAACGGCCCGATGCCACGGCCTGCAGCGGCAGGTCCGGCGTCTGCTGGAACACGGTATAGACCGATCGGCAGCTTGCGGTGCCGGCGTGCTTGTCCACCGCGATGATCGGGTTGGTGATCACGTGGCGCGTGCGCGGCGTGCCGCAGGGATAGATCCGCACGAAGGCGCGCCACTGTGCCAGCATCGGCGCGGCGCCTTCCACCACCTGCCCGCCGCCGAGCGTCACGCGGGCGTGGCTGAACATTTCGGCCACCTGTTCCAGTTCGCCCGCGTCCATCAGTTCGGCATAGCGATAAAGCAGATTGGCGATTTTCGTGGCCGCACCCATCGCCCTACAGCCGCTCGATGATGGTGACGTTGGCCTGGCCCCCGCCTTCGCACATCGTCTGCAGGCCATAGCGCCCACCGGTACGTTCCAGCGCGTTCAGCAGCGTCGTCATCAACCGCGCACCCGAGGCGCCCAGCGGATGGCCCAGTGCGATCGCCCCGCCGTGAATGTTCACCTTCTCGTGGGCAATGCCCAGTTCCTGCATCCACGCCATCGGCACCGATGCAAAGGCCTCGTTGCATTCGAACAGGTCGATGTCGTCCACGGTCATGCCCGCCTTGGCCAGCGCATGTTGCGTGGCCGGGATCGGCGCAGTCAGCATCCAAACCGGATCGTCGGCGCGGACGGAAATGTGGTGGATGCGCGCGCGCGGGCGCAGCCCGTGCTCCTTCACCGCGCGCGCGCTCGCCACCAGCAGGGCAGCGGCGCCATCGCAGTTTTGGCTGGCGACGCCTGCGGTGATCACGCCACCTTCCTGCACCGTGCGCAGGGCGGCAAGGCCTTCCAGCGTCGTGCCGGGGCGGATCGTCTCGTCATGGGCCAGATCGCCCAGCGGCGCTATCTCGTTGGCAAACCAGCCCGCATCGGTGGCGGCTTGCGCGCGGCTGTGGCTGGCCACCGCGAATTCTTCCATCGCGGCGCGGGTGATGCCCCACTTGGCCGCGATCATCTCGGCCGAATTGATCTGGTTCAGCAGCCCGTCGCCATAGCGTTCGCGCCACCCGGCAGAACCGGTAAACGGATCGCCAAAGCCATAGGCGTCACCGGCATACATCGCAGCGGAAATGGGAATCGCGTTCATGGCCTGGCTGCCGCCTGCCACCACCAGATCCTGCGTGCCCGACATTACGCCCTGCGCGGCAAAGTGCAGCGCCTGCTGGCTCGATCCGCACTGCCGGTCGATCGTGGTGCCCGGCACGTGCTGCGGCAGACCTGCCACCAGCCACGCGGTCCGGCCAATGTCGCCCGCCTGCGGCCCGATGGTATCGCAGCAACCCCACACCACGTCGTCCACCAGCCCCGCATCGATCCCGGTCCGGGCGATCAACGCCTTGATCGGATGGGCGCCCAGATCGGCCGGATGAATCTGGGCAAGGCTGCCCTTCTTGCGCCCAACGGGCGCGCGCACGGCGTCGACGATATAGGCTTCAGGCATGATGGTTCTCGTAATCTGCGCTCTGGCGGGCAAAGGTCTGGTCGGCACCCACTGGCTGGGTAAAGACGCGGGCGGCAATGCGGCTGGTGTGGAACGCGGGCGTGCCCCAGCTCTGCTTCAGCGCCAGCGCACGCTTCAGGAACAGGTGGACGTCCACCTCCCATGAATAGCCCATCGCGCCATGGACCTGAATCGAAGCGCGCGCAGCCTGTTCCGCCGCTTCAAGCGCCACGATCTTTGCCTGGCTGGCGCGCGCGCGCGATTGCACATCGCCGTGGCTCACTTCGGCTGCGGCGGCCAGCACCATCGGCCGGGCAAATTCGATCGCCGTCTGCGCGCTAGCCAGATGGTGCTTCACCGCCTGATACGATCCGATCGGCTTGCCGAACTGGCTGCGGTCCTTGGCATAGGCCACCGCCA
>JAPLPG010000138.1:7765-10684 GCA_026400375.1 Novosphingobium sp.
GCCAGACCCCAGTCTGCGGGGCCAAGGTCTTCGGCATCTGCCGCGTCCCATTCGATGCGGAACAGGCGGCGGAAGGGGTCAATGGCTTCCACCGGCGTCAGCCGCACCTTGTCGGGCGTAGTGACAAAGGCATGGCCATCGCGCTCGATCACGATGGCAGCGGCAATATCGGCATTGGCCACAACCGGATTGATCGCCGGCGCCACGGCGATGATCGCCGCCGGATCGGCCAGCGCGGGATGATCCGGGGCAACGCTGGCCAGCAGCGGCGCGCCGATCCCGGCACTTTCCACCAGCGGTTCGGGCAAGGCTACATAGCCCGCCTCGATCGCGATCAGCGCAAAGTCCAGTTCGCCAAGGCTCATGCCGCCCGCCGCTTCGGGCAAGAGCAGCGCGACAAAGCCGTTGTCCACGATCTGCGCCCAACGTGCGGGATCGAACGCTGCGCCCTGTTCCATCAGCTTGTGCCAATGATCGGGCGTGCAGGTATCGCCCAGCAGCGTGCGCGCCGCCTGGCCGAACATCTGCTGTTCGTCGGAAAGGGTGAAGTCCATGCGCCTGTCCCCCTCGATCAGCGTGGCAGGCCGAGCATGCGCTCGGCAATGATGTTGCGCTGGATTTCGTTGGACCCGGCATAGATCGGCCCGGCCAATGAGAAGATGTAATCGTCCAGCCAGTGATGTTCGCCGGATGGCGGCACCAGTTCGGCCTCCGCACCCAGAATGGCCAGCGCGGTTTCGTGCAGGTGGATGTCCATTTCCGACCAGAAGATCTTGTTGGTCGAAGCTTCGGCCCCGATCTTGGCCCCCGCCATCAGCCGCGATGCCGTCTGGTATATGTTCAGCGCATAGGCCTCGGCGTTGATGTGCGCGCGCACCACCTGGCCTTCCAGCGCCGGATCGCAACTGTTCTTGCGGCGCTGCCACAGCGCGGCCAACGCTGCGGCGGCTTCCTGAAAGCGCGCCGGACTGCGCAGCATCAGCCCGCGTTCAAAGCCTGCGGTGGCCATGCAGATGTGCCAGCCCTGTCCTTCGTCGCCCAGCCGGTTGAATGCAGGCACCCTCACGTTATCGAGGAAGATCTCGGCAAAGCCGACATGTCCGTTGATCTTGCGGATGGGATTGCGCGTCACTCCCGGTGCGTCCAGCGGGAAGAAGATCAGGCTCATCCCCTTGTGCCGCTCGCTGCCCGGTTCGCGGAACAGGCCAAAAGCCCAGTCGGCAAAGGCGGCACGGCTCGACCAGATCTTGTGCCCGTTCAGCACGTATTCGTCGCCATCACGAACCGCAGTGGCGCGAACGCCCGCAAGATCGCTGCCAGCCTGCGGTTCGGACCACGCCTGCGCCCAGATTTCCTCTCCGCTGGCCATCGGGGGCAGAAAGCGCTGTTTCTGTTCATGCGTGCCGAATTCCATCAGCGTCGGGCCAAGCAGGAAGATGCCGTTCTGGTTGACCCGCCCCGGCGCGCCCGCGCGGTAGTACTCTTCCTCGAAGATCAGCCACTGGATCAGGTCCAGCCCGCGCCCGCCATATTCGACCGGCCATGTCACCATGCCCCAATCGCCGCTCTTCAGCGTGGCTTCCCACTGGCGGTGGGCTTCGAAGCCCGCGCGCGTGGCATCATAATGCTCCAGCGGCGCTTCAGGCACATGGGCCGCAAGCCATGCCCGCACTTCAGCGCGAAAGGCATTCTGTTCAGGAGTATAGGTCAGGTCCATCAGAACTTGGCCACCGTGCCGGTTTCGACAAAGGCGTCGCGCGCCTTCTGGCTGTCTTCGTGCATGTACATTTCCAGCGTGAAGCCCTGTTCCCAGCGATAGCCGCGGTCCACGTCGCGCGGCTCCAGCCCGTTGAGCGCTTCCTTGGCGATCACCAGCGCCTTGCGGCTCTTGGAAGCGATCACGGCGCAGAACGCGCGCGCCTCGGCCACCAGATCGGCGCGCGGCACGACCTTCTCCACCGCGCCCAGCCGATAGGCCTCCTCTGCGGGAATATTGCCCCCGGTAAAGAAGGCCGCGCGCACCTTGTGCAGCGGCAGCATGCGCGAAAGGTGGCTGGCCCCGCCCATTGCCCCGCGATCCACCTCGGGCAGCGAGAAATAGGCATCATCGGCCGCAATGATCGTGTCGGACGCCCCGCAAATGCCGATGCCGCCGCCGATCACGAACTTGTGCGCAGCCACCACAACCGGCACTTCGGCATCGCGAATGGCCTTGAATGTCAGGTAATTGCCACGGTTGAGCACGGTGATCCGTTCGGGATGCGCCTGCATCTCCTTGATATCCACCCCGCCACAGAACCCACGCGATTCCTCCGCCGCGCGGATCAGCACCACGTTGACTTCGGGATTGCTGGCGGCAGCGGTGATGATCGCGGGGAGCGACATCCACGTCGTGCTGTCAAACGCATTGACCGGCGGCACATCGAACACGATCTCGGCGATGCGGTTGGTGATGCTGGTGGAAATTCCCATCAAATCTCTCCGTTGGTCAGCGCGGAAATCCGTGCCCGCGCCTCGGCTTCGATCCGCTGCATCAGATCGGCGCAGGTCGGCAGATCGCCCAGCCGCCCGGCCACCACGCCCGTGGCCATCAGCCCGTTTTCGGCATCGCCGGAAACCACCGCACGCATGATCATCATCGGGGCCGCTGCCGCCATGATTGCCTGTGCCAGCGGCATTTCGCCGTGCGCGGTCATGGCCCTGGCGCTGGCGATGACCTGCCCGACGCTCCAGCCATTCTGGCGCTTCATCGCAAGCCCCGCTTCCATCGCGCGCCGCCACATCGCCAGCTTGCCCGATCCTTCGATCCGGCGCAGCAGCGGGTTCAGGATCATCCGCTGCGGAATGCCATCGACCTTGGTGGAAACGGCGATGTTGCCGGTCCCGGCCTTGACATAAGCCGCCTTGGGCGCGGCCGGC
>JAPLPG010000284.1 GCA_026400375.1 Novosphingobium sp.
CTATGCCCCGACGGGCAGTTGCACGATCGCGGTCAGTCCCTGCACCTGCCCATCGGGCCCGCGCCGGTTGGCCAGGGTCAGCGTGCCGCCATGCTGGTCGGCAATGGCGCGGGCGAGCGTGAGGCCGAGCCCGGTTCCGCCAAGGCCGCTGTTGCGCGATGGGTCGAGCCGGGTGAAGGGTTCCATCATCCGGGTGATTTCGCTTTCCGGAATTCCGGGGCCGTCGTCATCGATCCGCAGCACGGCCATGCGGCCCTCGCGCGCCAGAGAAACGCGCGCGCGCTGGCCATAGCGCATGGCGTTGGAGACCAGGTTGCGCAGTGCGCGCCGCATCCACGTGGCGCGCACGGGAAGGACGATACGGTCGGTATCGCCCAGTTCCACCGGCTCTCCCATATCCTCGAATTCGCCGATGACGTCGGCGACGAGTGCCGAAAGTTCGGTCGGCTCGACCGGATCGGTGGGCCGACCGACGCGGGCGAGCGACAGGATATCGTCGAGCGAGCGGTTGATGTCCTCGATCGTCGCCGCCATGCGGCCGCGCTCGGTATCGTCCTCGACCGCCTCGATCCTGACGCGCAAGGCCGCCAGCGGCGTTTTCAGGTCGTGGCCGATCGCGCCGAGCATCACGTCCTTTTCATCGAGCATTGCCGCGATGCGGGTTTCCATCGCATTGTGCGCAACGATCAGGCCCTGGATGTCCTCCGGGCCTTCGGGCTGCAACTGGCCGTCCAGCTTGCGATTACCGGCAAAATCCTCGACCCGCCGGGTCAGCGCCTTCAGCGGACGGGCCATGTGCCTCAGGATCAGGGCCATCGCGCCCACCAGCACGAAATAGAGCACGATGGTCTGGCCCACGAGCGGGGCCAGCACGCGCATCTCGCCGCCTTCGGTGAACACCCGGGTAGAGGTCCAGCCGCCCGACTGGCGGCGGATCGAGGCGATCACCAGCTTGGGCATCGGCTCCTTGGAGACCATCTCGAGCTTGCGGCGATTGCGCTTCCAGAACTCGAGGCTTGGCCCGTCCTTCAGCGGGTCGCGCTCGAACACCACGACTTCGGCCGCGTCGACGCCCTGCGCAGTTAGCACTTCGGCGAGTTCGTGTTCGACCCGAGCCAGCCGACGCTCGCCGGTGCGTTGCAGCGATTGGGCGGATTGTTCGAGGCGGAATGGCGGGGGCGGGCGATCTTCGCGGTCGCTATGCCTGCGCCGACGCTCTTCCGGGCCGGGTCCGATCAGGCGGAACGCGGCCGAGCTGACCATCGACACCTCGCGGCGGTGCACCTGTTCGCGCCAGATCAGTATGGCCGAAATCGTCTGCGCGACCAGCAAGGCCAGCGCGATCGCCAGCAGGACCTGGCCCTGAAGGCTGCGCGGCCACAAGCGGATCCGCCCCATCGGTTTCAGCCCTCGCTGTCGCTGGCGGGACGCTTGCGCACTTCGGTGGCCAGCATGTAGCCCCCGCCCCACACCGTCTGGATCAATTGCGGGTTGCGGCTGTCCACCTCGACCTTGCGGCGCAGGCGCGAGATCTGGTTGTCCACCGCGCGATCGAACAGATGCGCCTCGCGGCCCTGCACCATATCGAGCAGGCGATCGCGATCGAGCACCTGCCGTGGATGATCGAGGAAGGCCAGCAGCAGCCGGAATTCGGCAGAGGAAATGGCGACGACCGCGCCATCGCGATCGAGCAGGCGGCGCTTGAGCGGATCGAGCCGCCAGCCTTCGAATTCATAGATGACCGCGTCCGACACTTCGCTGGATTGCTTGGTCGCGCGGCGCAGCACCGACCGGATCCGCGCCACCAGTTCGCGCGGGTCGAACGGCTTGACCACATAATCGTCCGCGCCAATCTCCAGCCCGACGATGCGGTCGGTCGATTCGCCCTTGGCGGTGATGAAGATGACCGGCAGGCGCCGCGATTCCACCAGATGGCGACACAGCGACAGGCCATCTTCGCCCGGCATCATGATATCGAGCAGGACCAGATCGCACCCCGCCTCGATCAGGCGGCTGCGGGCTTCGGCAGCGGTCCCGGCCTGTGTCACGACAAACCCCTGCCGGACCAGATAGTCCGCCAGGGGTTCGCGCAGCGCAGGTTCGTCATCCACCAGCAATATGCGGATCGGCGCTTCGTTCATGGTCCTCAGCCTGCCGGAGGCGGGGGCGGAGGTCCATCACCCATTGCGCCGGGGCCGCCCATCGGGCCCTGTCCGCGCATCTTGCCCATCATCGTCTTCATCGCGGCGCGGCGTTCCTCGGGCGTGATCTTGCCGTCCTTGTTGGCATCGGCCATGTCGAAGTGCATCTTCACGCCAGCATCGAATTCGGCGCGCGATACGGCACCATCCTTGTTGGTGTCGGCCATGGCCATCATGCGCATGCCGCCACCCATCATTCCGCCCATCATGCCGTGATGGCCCATGCGGCCCTTGCCACGGCCTTTCCAGCCTTCGCGCCCGGCTTCAGGCTTGCCGTCGGGACCGGCTGCCATGCCTTCAGGCCCCTTCATCGCGCTGTGATGCGCCATGAATTCGGCCTGGCTGATCGAGCCATTCTTGTCGGTGTCGATCATCGCGAACCGCTGGGCCATGCTTGCCTCGCGGTCGGCCTTGTCGAGCTTGCCGTCCTTGTTGGCGTCCATCTTCGCCCACATCGTGTCCGACTTGGCCTTGGCTTCGGTCCAGGTGATCGTCTTGTCGCCGTCCCTATCCATTTTCTGGGCAAATGCGGGTGCGGCGGAATAGAGCGCGAGCGAGGCTGTCGCCATGACGGCCGCCGATGCTGCAATGTGAAACGTCTTCATGATGTTGCTCCGTGAGCGAGAAAGGGTCAGGAAACTGCGGCCACCCGCTGGCAAGGAGAGGGGGAGGGGAACCCTGCCAGGTGGCCGTGAGGCCCGGGGGACTGAGGGGGATGACCGCAGCTCCTGTGAAACCTGTCTAGGCCCACCTTGTCGCGCGATTATGCCGGGAGAACCGGAATATTGTCGCAATGTGTCGCGACAACCGCCTTCCGTTCATCCCGGCGCAAGAGCAAGCGGCTGTTCCATTATGCTTTTTCCGTTCACAGCGGAGCGCAGCCTGCCTCGAGCCAGGCAAGATCATCGCCTGACAATTGCGGCGCCAGCACATCGCGGACCTTGGCATGATAGGTGTTGAGCCAGGCCAGTTCCTCGCCCGAAAGCAGTGTCACATCCACCAGATCGCGTGCGATCGGGGCGAATGTCAGCGTTTCGAATCCGTAGAATTCGCCTTCTGCGCCGGCAATGTCGCGCTTCTCGACCAGCACGAGGTTTTCGATGCGGATGCCGTAGGCGCCGGCCTTGTAATAGCCCGGCTCGTTGGACAGGATCATCCCCGGCACCAGTGGCTGGCCAGTGCCCGCTTGGCCGCCGCTGGCCTTGGCGATGCGTTGCGGGCCTTCGTGGACGGCAAGAAAGCTGCCCACGCCGTGGCCGGTGCCGTGGGCATAGTC
This sequence comes from Novosphingobium sp., assembly GCA_026400375.1. GTDB lineage: Bacteria > Pseudomonadota > Alphaproteobacteria > Sphingomonadales > Sphingomonadaceae > Novosphingobium. The sequence continues at coordinate 3,478 of JAPLPG010000284.1, forward strand.
CAGCCCCGCCGACCACAGGAACTGCCGGGCAAAGCTGTCGAGCTGGCTCCCGGCCGTGCCCTTTGGGAACACGGCGCGGGCCAGGGCGATGTGGCCTTTCAAGACGCGCGTGAAGCGGTCTCTGACCTCGGCAGGCGGTGCATCGGGGCCGACCCACACGGTGCGGGTGATGTCGGTGGTGCCATCGAGATACTGCCCGCCCGAATCGACCAGATAGACGCTGTTCGGCTCCAGCGCGCGGCTGGTTTCCTCGCTGACGCGGTAGTGGACCACGGCTCCGTTCGGGCCCGCGCCCGAAATCGTGTCGAACGACAGATCGCGCAGCAGGCCGGTTTCGGCGCGAAAGGCCTGCAGGCGGTCTGCCGCCGAAAGCTCGGTCACCTGGCCTTTCGGCGCCTCGACCGCGATCCAGCGCAGGAAGCGCGCGATCGCAGCGCCATCGCGCGCCTGCGCAGCGCGATGTCCTGCCTGTTCGACCGGGTTCTTCACCGCCTTGGGCAGGACCACCGGGTCGGTGACTGCGGCAACCGTGGCCCCGGCTCCCTCCAGCGCGTGGAAGATCGCGGCCACGGCGCGTTCGGGATCGACGGCCACCTTGCGCCCGGCAAGGCCTTCGAGCCCCGCCACGAATGCGGCGCGCGTATGAACCCGTACTGCGTTGCCAAGGTGTGCGGACAATTCGGGCGTGACCTTCTCCGGCGCGATGAACAGGTCCGCCGTGCCATCGGCATGGGCGATGACATAGGACAGCGCCACCGGCGTGCGATCGACGTCGGCCCCGCGAATGTTGAGCAGCCATGCCACCGAATCGAGCGCCGTGATCACGGCGGCATCGTACCCATGGGCAGTAAGCCATTCGGCCACGGCGGCGCGCTTTTCGTGGGCGGATTGCCCGGCGTGTTCATCGGCATGCGGCACCGCGGGCGCCAGCGAAGGCGCGGGCCGATCTTCCCACACCGCATCGACCGGGTTGGTCTTTACTGTCACCAGCGCGGCACGGCGCTGCTCCAGCGCTGTCGACACCGCCCTGGCCCAATCGGCAGCATGGAGCCACGCGTCATAGCCGATCCTGCCGCCTTCGGGCGCATGTTCGCCCAGCCACGCCGCGACGCTGGTCTGCGGGACCGACTGGTACGACCACAGCCGGCCGTCCACCTGATCGCGCACCTGCAGGGTATAGCGTCCGTCCACGAAGATCGCGGCGCTATCGGCCAGCACCACGGCCGTGCCGGCAGAGCCCCCAAACCCGGTCAACCACTCCAGCCGCTGGGCATAGGCGCCGACATATTCGCTCATGTGTTCATCGGAAATCGGGATGACAAAGCCATCGAGGCCATCTGCCGCCAGTTGCTTGCGCAAGGCATCGAGGCGGGCTTCGTGTGTCTGCATCAGCATGGGTAATCGTCCTGAATGAAGCGTCCCGCCTTGCGGGCATCATGCGTGCAACATAGATGCAGGGGATGAGCATTGCCACACCTCCCGCACATCCGCCCATCGCCGCCAGGAAGCCGCACAGCTTCACTCATCACGATCTGACCGTGACCGACGATTACGCATGGCTGCGCGATCCCGGATATCCCGAGGTGACCGACAAGGCGGTGCTGGCCCATCTGGAAGCCGAGAACGCCTGGTTCGAAAGCCGCATGGCCGAACGCCAGCCGGTGATCGATGCGCTGTTCACCGAAATGCGCGGCCGCATCAAGGAAGCCGACCGGTCTGTCCCGCAGAAGGACGGCGATTACCTGTACTGGATCGAATTCGAGGAAGGCGCCGAATACAAGAAGTGGTGGCGCCGCCCGGTGGGCACGCCCGACGATGGCAGCGCGGACGAACTGATCCTCGATGAAGTGGCGCTGGCGCAGGGCAAGGACTACTTCCGGCTGGGCGCGATTGCGGTGTCGAAGGATGCTACCAAGCTGGCGTGGTCGGTGGACGACAATGGCTCGGAGCGCTTCACCGCGCGGATCAAGATCATCGCCACCGGCGAAGTGCTGCCCGACGAAATTCCCGGCACGCTGTCGGGCCTGATCTGGGTGAAGGACGACACGGGCCTGGTCTATAGCCTGGCCAACGAGAACTGGCGGACCGACAACGCGCGGCTGCACTGGATCGGCCAGCCGCTGGAAAGCGATGTCGAACTCTATCACGAGGATGACGAGGGCTTCCGCGTCGGCGCAGCGCTTTCGGCCAACGAGGAGTGGCTGATCATCTCCACCGGCGATCACGAGACCGGCGAAGTGCGGCTGGTTCCGGCAGACGATCCGTTGCGCGCCCCGCTGCTGGTGAAAGCGCGGCAGAAGGGCGTGGAGTATGACGTCGATGTGCGTGACGACGTGCTCTTCATCCACGCCAACGACACCCATGAGAATTTCCGCCTGGCCACCGCGCCGCTGTCCCGCCCCGCCGAATGGACGACGCTGATCGAGGGGACCGACGATTTCTACCTGACCGGGTTCGACCTGTTCCGCGATTTCTACGTGACCGAGGGCCGGGTGCGCGGATTGGACCGGATCGAGGTGCGGTATTACGACGATCCTTCGCGGATCGAGCCGATCGAATTCCCCGAAGCCAGCTATGAAGCATCGCTGGGCGACAATCCCGAATGGGACATGAGCGTGCTGCGCGTCGGCTATGAATCGATGGTCAGCCCGGCGTCGTCCTATGACTACGACGTTGCCACGCGTAGCCTGACGCTGCTGAAGGTGCAGGAAATCCCCAGCGGGTACGATGCCTCGCTCTATGAAACAACGCGGCTGGAGATCGCCGCGCGCGATGGCACGCTGGTGCCGGTCAGCGTGGTCTGGCGCAAGGATCGCGCCGCAGGCGGCCCGCTGCATCTTTATGGCTATGGCGCCTATGGCATTGCCATAGGGCCGGGCTTTTCGACAACGCGGTTGAGCCTCGTCGATCGTGGCTTTGCCTATGCCATTGCCCATATCCGGGGCGGCGACGACCTTGGCCGGGCATGGTACAAGGCGGGCAAGCTGGAAGCGCGAACCAACACCTTCAACGATTTCGTCGACGTGGCCAAGGGCCTGATTGAGCGCGGCTTTACCCAGGCCGGCAAGATCAGCATCTCGGGCGGGTCGGCAGGTGGCGAGCTGATGGGCGCGGTGATCAATTCCGATCCCGAGCTGTGGGGCGCGGTCGTGGCGCATGTGCCGTTCGTCGACGTGCTCAGCACCATGCTGGACGAAGACCTGCCACTGACGCCCGGCGAATGGCCCGAATGGGGCAACCCGATCGAGGACAAGGCCGCGTTTGAACTGATCCGGTCCTATTCGCCCTACGATCAGGTCCGTGCGCAAGCCTATCCGCCACTGATGGTGACGGCGGGCCTCAATGACCCGCGCGTGACCTATTGGGAGCCCGCCAAGTGGGTCGCACGCCTGCGCGAGATGAAGACCGACGGCAACGAACTGATCCTCAAGACCAACATGGGCGCTGGCCACGGCGGAAAGTCCGGCCGGTTCGAAAGCCTGAAGGAAACGGCCGAGGAATTCGCCTTTATCCTGTGGCAACTGGGGATTACTGCTTGAGCAATCGTCACGCCCTTGGCTTCACCGCGGGGCCTGAACACATCGACGAGCTGGGCCACGTCAACAACGCGGTGTGGGTGGGCTGGATTCAGGACATCGCCACCGCGCACTGGTCGGCCGTGGCGTCGGCGGAGCATCAGGACGCTTACGTCTGGGTCGTGACGCGGCACGAGATCGACTATCGCGGCAACATATCGGCAGGCGAAACCGTGATGGCCGAGACCTTCATTCCCGAACCGCCCACCGGCGCGCGGTTCGATCGCCGCGTCGATTTCCGCAACGCGGCGGGCAAGGTCATCGTCAGTGCCAGGACCACTTGGGCAATCATCGACCGCGCTTCGGGCCGCATCCTGCGCGTGCCCAAGGACGTGGCGGCGCCGTTCCTGCCCTAGGCTTGCGCCGTCACCGCTTGGAACCCGGTCACCTTCTCGCGCATCGTCCGGTTCCGGCCAAGGCGCTTGGCCTCGTACAGCAGCTGATCGCAGCGGGCATAGAGCGAGACGAAATCGATCTGCAAGTTGCCGCGCGTGTCGTGTTCCACCAGCCCCATGCTGGCGGTGACGATACGCTCCAGTCCCGGAACTTCGGATGCGATCCGCGTGGTAATCGCGCGGCGGCAGCGCTCGGCGCGGGTGGCGGCATCGGGGCCGCGCAACAGCAGCAGGAATTCCTCGCCGCCCATGCGGATTGCCCGCGTATCGCGGTCATCGGCGAGCGCCTTTGCGACGGCACACAGCACCATGTCGCCGGTGGCGTGGCCATGGGTGTCGTTGACTACCTTGAAGTGATCGAGATCGAGCACCGCCATCGTGCGGAAACCGCGACGGAACATCTCGTCGAAATGGGTTTCGATGGTGCGGCGGTTGCGCAGGCCCGTCAGCGGATCGCGGTCTGCCATGCCCTCCAGTTCGATCGCGCGCGCGGTGGCACGGTCGCGCTCGTGACGCACGTCGACAAAGCGGCTGACGATCCCCGACGCGGTGACGAGCACTTCGAAGGCAAGTGCCAGCTGATATTGCAGGATCGCTTCGGTCGGGTGAAACGCCGGTACGATATAGGCCAGAATTCGCCACATGCCGATCGTCATCAGCGGCGTCCAGCCGACGATCTGGAAGCGCACGGCGCGGCTGCCCTTGCGGCGGGCGTCGACCATGATCGCTCCCACCGTCACGATCCCGAGGCAGACGGACAGATGCATGATCAGCGAAGACCAGGGCCGTACCGCCTCGAGCGGAATGCAGCTGATCACGCCTGCCACGCCCACAGCCGGACCCAACCATTCGGCCCATTGGCGCAGACGCGGATCGAGGCAATCCTTCTCGAGGAAGTTTGTGGCAAACAGCAGTGCTGCCCAGCACATGACGGCAAAGGCGATGTTCGAGGCCTGCCATTCCCACTGCGCGCCGAACGGCGTCAGCAGATGGAAGAAACCGGTGGCAAAGGCCGCCTGGACCAGCATGGCCGATACCATCACCAGATGCCAGATCACATAGCGTTCGGGCAGGACCGAATAGAATGCGCTGTTGATCAGCAGCGGCACCAGCAGCATGCCGCAGATCGCCCCCATCGCCACGATCATCTGCAGCGGCCAGCCGCTGCCATCGGTCAGGGGATCAAGCCGCATTTCGCTGAGCGTGGTCTTGCCCCAGGGCCGGACAACCCGCGCGACGATCTGGGCGGTATCGGACGAGACGCCGGGCACGGGAACCGACAGGAACGGCCCGGTGGCCAGATGGCGCACATCCGTCGGCCAGTGCGACGCCCACTTTTCGCCGCCCTGCCGGTTGATCACGCCGATGTCGATCCGTTCGAAATTGCCCGTGTGCGTCGTGATGCTCTGGGGTAGCAGGCGATCGCCGCCTTGCGGAAGTTCGAAGCGGATCAGGACCGCCTCGGGCTGCAAGCTCCAGCCTTCGCCGTTGCAGTGCCACCGCGCCGCTTGTCGGGAGACGGCTGGCCACGTCTCGCCCGCCCTTTGCTCGGCATGGCAAACGCGGTCCACCGGCACGCTTGCCGCAACGGCTGGCGCTGCTGCCACGCCAAGCGAAAGCAGCAGGCACAGAGCCAGAAATCGGGCAATGGCGTCAGACATTTGGCCGGGTTAACGGAACAAGCTTATTGCCGCGTTAATATGCGGGCCGGTCAAACGCCGTGTCTTGTTGTTTCCATGGCAGAAATTCGGCCTCACCGGCCCTGTGGAAAGGCCTTGCTGGTCACAGTACGTTACCGTCCTTGTCGCGATAGATCTCGCGCCGACCGACGTGGTTGGCAGGCCCCACCAGTCCATCGGCCTCCATCCGTTCGATCCATTTGGACGCGGTATTGTACCCCACGCCCATCTGGCGCTGGATCCAGCTGGCGCTGGCCTTCTGGCTTTCAAACACCAGCTGGCACACCTGGCGGTACTTGCGGTCCTCGGGATTGTCCGAAGCGCTGTCGATATCGTCAAAGCCGAAGCCACCGTCTTCCGGCTCTTCGGTCACGGAATCAACATAGTCCGGGCTGCCCTGGCTGCGCCAGTGATCGGCAACCTTTTCAACCTCTTCGTCGCTGACGAATGGTCCATGGACGCGCTTGATCGGGTCGGTGTTGGGCTTGTAGAGCATGTCGCCCTTGCCCAGCAGCTGCTCGGCGCCCTGCTCGCCCAGAATGGTGCGGCTGTCGATCCGGCTGGTAACGGCAAAGCTGATGCGCGTCGGCAGGTTGGCCTTGATCACGCCGGTGATGACATCGACCGAGGGCCGCTGGGTGGCCATGATCAGGTGGATGCCCGCCGCGCGGCTCTTTTGCGACAGGCGCTGGATGAGGACTTCGATTTCCTTGCCCACCGTCACCATCAGGTCGGCCAGCTCGTCGACGATGACCACGATCTGCGGCAGCACCTCGTAATCAAGCTGCTGTTCCTCGAACAGTTCCTCGCCGGTATCGGGATCGAAGCCGACCTGGATGCGGCGGCCCAGCGGCTTGCCCTTGGCCTGTGCGGCCCGCACCTTGTCGTTGAAACCCGAAATGTTGCGCACGCCGATCGACGACATCTGCCGATAACGCCGCTCCATTTCCTCGACCGCCCACTTCAGCGCGCGCACCGCCTTGGACGGTTCGGTAACCACGGGCGAGAGCAAGTGCGGGATATCGTCGTAGGACTTGAGTTCCAGCACCTTGGGATCGACGAGGATCAGGCGGCACTGCGCGGGCGTCAAGCGGTACAGCAGCGACAGCAGGATGCAGTTCAGCCCCACCGACTTGCCCGAACCGGTCGTGCCCGCCACCAGCAAGTGCGGCATGGTGGCAAGGTCGGCGACGATCGGCTCGCCCGAAATGTCCTTGCCCAGGATGATCGGCAGCAGAGCCTTGGAACTGGCGAACTTTTCACAGGCAATCAGTTCGCGGAACGACACCATGTCGCGGATGGCGTTGGGCAATTCGATGCCCATCACGGTGCGGCCGGGTATGGCCGAGACACGCGCGGAAATGGCGCTCATGTTGCGGGCGATATCGTCGGCCAGGCCGATCACGCGGCTGGCCTTGATGCCGGGGGCCGGTTCAAGTTCGTACATCGTGACCACTGGCCCGGTCCGCACGGCGGTGATCTCGCCCTTCACGTTGAAATCGTCGAGCACATTCTCGAGCAAGCGGGCATTGCGCTCCAGCGCCAGCTTGTCGACCTTCTGGGTCGATCCGGCGGCAGCTTCGACCAGCAGTTCGATCGAGGGCAGTTCGTACTTGTCGAACAGGTCTCCCTGCCGCGCCTTGGGCGGATTGGCCGCCACGATCGGCGCGCGCGTGGATTCGCTGATCTCGGTCGGCTTGCGCTGGGCCAGCGCATCATCGACGTCAATTTCCTCTGCGGCCGCGCGTGCTTCCTTGTCGCGCTTCTCGCGCTTGACCACAGGCGCGGCGGGCGCGTCTTCATCGACCAGCCGCTGGCTGCGCGGCGTGCGGCGCAGGAAGGGCGGAAGCGACAGCATCCGCCCCCAGTCGAACGCGAAGATCCGGCTGGCAATCGCAAACCCGCCAACCAGCGCCGCCAGTCCCACTGGCACCGTGAACCATAAGCGCGACACTTGCGGGACGAGATCGGCCAGTGCCGTGATCCCGGCCGCGCCCAGCAGCCCGGCCATGCCGCCAGGCCCGGCGGGCAGGCGGCTGGCCGCTCCTGCCCCCCACAGCGACAGCGCCAGTCCCAGCAAGGCCATGGCGACGAACAGCAGCAGCGTCGGCCGCCACCAGCGCGGCTCGGGCGCGAATTCCTCGTCCTCGTCGAAGTCGATCAGATCGCCTTCGCCTTCCCACAGCCGCCGGGCAAAGACCCACAGCAGCGGAAGCAGCAGGGCGCCGGGCAGGCCGAAGAACAGGAGCACGCGCTCCGCCGTCCAGGCGCCGGCGAGGCCCATCCAGTTCTCTACCGGACTGCCCGATGCGGTGCTGCCGGAAGGATCGGTCTGGGTATAGCTGACCAGTGCCAGCGCAAGGAACAGCATCGCGCAGGCCAGCACGGCCCCGCCGATCAGCTCGAAGCTGCGGCGCACCGAGCGGCGCAGCACGGCACGCCAGTCAGCACCGCTCGTGCGTGCGGAAGGTCCTGCCCGGCTTGCCATGGTTTGCGCGTGTCCCTGATATTGGTCGGGGCCATAATGCGCCTGATGAGGACTCACCGTCAAGAATCCTTGCGGAAAATAACGGGAACACTCTTTCAGGCGAGCCCGTCGATGGCTGCCCAACCGGCC
>JAPLPG010000118.1 GCA_026400375.1 Novosphingobium sp.
AGTGGCAGCGAGGGCAGTCAACTGGTGGCCGACAAGATCAGCGCCGTCACCGACCGCCAAGGCGCAGCCAAGCTCACTGTGACCAAGCTGCCGCCGCTGCAAGGGCCTTCAGACCTGATCGCCGAGCTGAGCTTCAACGACCCCAATGGCGAAGTGCAAACCGTCAGCCAACGCCTGCGCCTGTGGCCGGCCCAGGTGGTGGCCGGCATCCGCGTGGCGCGCTGGGCCGGCATGCGCAACGAACTGTCCTTCACGGCCGTGGTGCTGGACACCGCAGGCAAGCCGCTGAAGGGCCGCGCGGTGGAAGTCACCGGGCGCTTGAACCAGACCTTCACCACCCGCAAACGCATCGTCGGCGGCTTCTACAGCTACGACAACCAGGTCGAACACAAGGACCTGGGCGTGCTGTGCACAGGCACGACAGACGCACAAGGCCGGTTCCGCATCGATCAGGTTCCGCAAGGCGATGTCACGCTCAACCTGTCTGCGCTGTTCCGGGCAACGCAGCATCTGACCGTCACTGTCCCTGCGAGTGGTGACGTTGCGGTGGCGGCGCAGTTGCAGCCCAACACCATGATGGCGCGCGCGGCGGCGATGAACGCCGAACCTGCCGTCACCCATCTTGCGCAGAAGCAGGCTTATCTGTCGCAGATCCGCAAATCGGCCCGCGCCGGAACATCGCCGAACATCGTGTTCCTGTTCTTCGACGATCTTGGCTATGGCGATCTGTCATCGTTCGGCAACCGCCTGATCAAGACGCCCAACATCGATGCGATGGCGGCGCGCGGCGCGAAGCTGACCCAGTCCTATTCCTCGTCGCCGGTCTGCACGCCCTCGCGCGCCGCCTTGCTGACGGGGCGTCTTCCGGTGCGCAGCGAAGCGCAGCACCACGTGTTCTTCCCGACAGGTCATCCGGTGGCGACGATGCGCCGCGCCCTCGGCTGGGCCAACGCGCTCCCGCGTGACGAGATCACGATGGCAGAGGCGCTGTCGCGCGCCGGGTACGCTACCGGCGCCTTCGGCAAGTGGCACCTTGGCGACGTGGACGGCAGCCGGCCGACCGACCTTGGCTTCGGCACTTATTATGGCGTGCTCTACAGCAACGACATGGCCCCGCTGTCGCTCTATCGCGGGACGACGGCGGAAACGCCGCCCGCAGACGTCGTGCAGGGCAAGCTCAACGAACGGTTCGCCGACGAAGCGATAAAGTTCATCGCGGCGAACAAGGACAAGCCGTTCTTCGCCTATGTCCCGTTCACCGCGCCGCATTGGCCGCACCACCCGAACCCTGACCGGGCGGGCACATCGGACGGCGGGGAATATGGCGACGTGATCGAGGATCTCGATGCGCAAGTCGGGCGCATCGTGGCCGCGCTCGACAAGCAAGGGCTTGCCGACAACACGATCATTGTGGTCACCAGCGACAATGGCGGCGATTACGATGGGGCGGTGGCGGACTTGCGCGGGCGCAAGGGCGAGACGTGGGAAGGCGGGCAGCGTGTGCCCCAGTTCATCGCCTGGCCGGGCGTGACCAAAGCCGGCAGCGTGATCGCGGGGATGACGATGAACATCGACATGTTCCCGACCCTGCTGGGCGCAGCAGGCGTGCCCCTGCCCAAGGACCGGATCATCGATGGCGCGGATATCCGGCCGATGCTGGCAGGCCAGACGCCATCGCCGCACGATACCCTGTTCTACCTGACGACATGGTCGGGCAAGCTTTCTGCGGTGCGCAATGCCGATTTCAAGTATCGCGAAGTGGTGGAAGATGATTCCCCGCTGGGCGTTTCGCGCGGCGGTGCCGGGCACCCGACCCCGCCCGCGCTCTATGATCTTGCGCGCGACAATGAATCGCACAACACCATCGTGCGCCATCCCGATGTGGCAAGCGCCCTGAAAGCAGCGCTGGAAGCCAAGCGCGCCGAGGTGGCCTCCAACCCGCGCGGCTGGATCGATGCTGCGCCGACCATGGGACGAAAGCCTCCGACAAGGCGATGAGGCGCAAGGGGGCCGGCGGGCAATCAGACTGGTTCGTCTGGGCCATTGCTGACGATCCCAAGCTTGCGATAGTGCCTGCGCAGGCGGTTCAACGCGGGCGTTACCAGCACGCCATGCATCAGGATCGAGGCCGAAATGATCAGGCCCAGCGTGCCCCACAGGCTGTACTCGTATTCGAACGAGGCGTGGTTGAAGCCGAAGCTGAGGTAGTAGACCGAGCCCAGCCCGCGAATGCCGAAGAACGCAATGATCGCCAGTTCTGTTCTGGGCCGCCTGACGCCGATCAGGCTGATCCAGCCGGCCAGCGGCCGCACGACCAGCAGCATGATCGCGGCAAAGGCAGCCTCTTCCGGGCCGACATCGTCAAGCAGCCCGGCCGCCAGCATGCCGCCGAACAGCAGCAGCAACAGCATCATCAGCAGCCGTTCCGATTCATCGGCGAAATCGTGCAGGCGCTTGTTGAAATCGTTGCCCCGGGCGGAGCGGCGGATCATCAGGCCAGCCACGAACACCGCCAGAAAGCCGTAGCCGTGGGCGAATTCGGTGGCGGTGTAGACAACCAGCGTTGCGCCGAGCGCGATGAACCCGTCGCCCGTCTTCGACAGGCGCGTGCCCGATGGCAGATGATAGATGACATATCCGACCAGCCAGCCCAGCGCCATGCCGACCACCAGCCCCGCGCCCAGTTTCCACACCACGTCGACCAGCAGCCATTCGCCCAGCACCGCTCCGGTCAGGCTGCCGGCCCCGGCGATGGCGATGGCGAGGTGGATGAACGGAAAGGCCAGGGCATCGTTCAGCCCGGCCTCGCTGGTCAGCGCGAACTTGGCTTCGGCCTCTTCCTCGTTCTCGTCGTGCTCGATCTGCACGTCGCCGGCCAGCACCGGATCGGTGGGGGCCAGCG
>JAPLPG010000208.1 GCA_026400375.1 Novosphingobium sp.
CATTGTTGAGCACAGTGGCCAGCTGTTCGGAATCGACAACCGACTTCGCGCTGGCGTTCACACCGGCATCGAAGGTCAGGATGATCGTGCTTTGGGATGCGGCATGGCCGCCTACCCTGGCCCGAACATTCTGGAAGACATGGTCGATGGGGGACAGCAGATCGAAGGCATAGATCAACGATGCTGGGAGCAGCAGCGCGAGATACAGCGGTGATCGCAGTTTCTTCAGCATGGACCCACAGCGATGGTTTCGCCACCTGATTAGTCCGGAATGGTGAAGATCACCTTACCAAAGCCTAAGAAATTAAGCTGTAATCAACTAATCCGATCGAATGATTTCCGTAACATAAGCAGCTGCCAGATCAACCGGCTATGGTCTGCCCGCCCCGCGACATGGGCCTGCGCCAGCGCCTCGATCCGGGCCGCATCGAACCATCCGGTCGTCGCCAGCACCCCGTCGGAGGCAAGGCCGAGCGCCTCGGACGCCAGCGGGCCGCGCAACCATTGCGCGATCGGCGTGACAAATCCCATCTTCGGGCGGAACAGCACGTCTTCGGGCAGGTAGCGGCGCATGGTCTGCTTGATCAGCCACTTGCCGGTGGTTCCGCGCACGCGCATCGCTTCGGGCAGGCGCGCGCCGAATTCCACCAGTCGGTGATCGAGCAGCGGCTCGCGCGCCTCGAGACTCACCGCCATGCTGGTGCGGTCGACCTTGGTCAGGATGTCGCCGGGCATGTAGAACTTGAGATCGGCATATTGCGCACGGTCCAGCCCGGAGCGGGCGGGCGCCTTGCGCATCAGGTCGATCAGCGGCTGTTCGGCGCGATAATCCCCGCGCAGGCGCTTGAAATCGGGGCTGTAGAGCGTCTCACGCAGTTCAGGCGAGGTTGCGGCCAGGGCGCGCGCGTACCCTTCCTCGCCCGATGCGGCGAGGCTGAGCAGCGTGGTCTTGGCGCGCAGCGGACGCGGCGCCCAATCGGCCTTGGGCCAGATCGCGCCAAGGCCGCCGAACAGCGGCTTGCGCAAGACGGCGGGCAGCAGGCGGCGGGCCTGTTCCTCGCGGTGCTGGAAGGTCTGGCGGCGGTATCCGGCAAAGGCCTCGTCCGCGCCATCGCCCGAAAGCGCCACGGTGACATGTTCGCGGGCAAGCTCGCACACGCGGAACGTCGGCAGGGCAGAGGCATCGGCGAAGGGTTCGTCAAACATCCCCGCCAGCCGGTCCACCAGCGTGAAATCTTCGGCAGAAACCGTGCGTTTCCAGTGCTGTGTGCCGTACTGCGCGGCGATGCGGTCGGCATAGGCGGTCTCGTCGAGCGCGGATACGTCAAAGCCGATCGAGCAGGTCTTGACCGGGGTGGTGCTGGCTTCGGCCATCAGCGCGACGACGCTGGAACTGTCGACCCCGCCCGAAAGGAACGCCCCCAGCGGCACGTCGGCCAGCATGCGCGAGGTTACGGCCTCGCGCATGTGGTGCAGCAGGTGCGCGCCAAGGTCTTCGGCATTGCCCCTGGCGCGATCGGCAAAGGAGATGTCCCACCATTGCACCGGAGCGGGCGGCGCGGCATTCAGGGGGGCATCGGGGCGAAGCAGCTGGTAGTGCCCGGCGGGCAGCTTCTCCACGCCTTTGAGGATCGAGCGGTGATCGGGCACGTAGCCCCACGCCAGATAGTCTTCCACCGCCAGCGGATCGATCTCGCGCCGCAGCGATGGATGCGCCAGCAGGGCCTTGAGTTCGGACCCGAAGATCACCGCGCCATCGGAAAGCCGCGCCGTGAACAGCGGCTTCACCCCCAGCCGGTCCCGCGCCAGCAGCGTCGTGCGCTGGCGCAAGTCGTGCAGCGCAAAGGCGAACATGCCGTGGAGCCGCGGCAGGCAATCGACGCCCCAGTGCCGCCACGCCTGCAGGATCACCTCGGTATCGCCATCGGTGCGGAAGGTTGCGCCCAAGGCCTGAAGCTCGGCGCGCAAGTCCCTGAAATTGTAGATTTCGCCATTGAACACGATCACCGCATCGCCTTCTGCTGCCAGCATCGGCTGCGGCGATCCGGCAAGGTCGATGATCGACAGGCGGCGATGGCCAAGGCCCACGCCAGGCGCGGTCCACACGCCTTCGCCATCCGGCCCGCGATGCGCGATGGCATCGCACATGCGGCGAACGCGGTCAGGATCGACGGGCTTGAGGCCCTCGGTATGGATGATTCCGGCTATTCCGCACATGGCCTGGCCCTACCGCCCCGAGCCTGCGCGGTCCATCCACGCATCGACAGGCCCGGCCGCGGCAAGGAAGGCGCGCATCGATTGTTCCGCCGAAGGCTGGCCCGGCAGGTCATCCTCGGCGCTGACAATCAGGGCCGCAGTGGTATGTTCGCGCAGCAGTAGCCGGTCGAATATGTTCTGGAGTTTCAGGCGGCTGTTGCTGCCGGTCAGGAGATCGCCCGACCGATAGAAGGTTTCGGCAAGGCGGTGGACCGGCCCGGCGGTCTGGATGCGATCGGCCTGCCCCCCGGCGAGCGGCGCGGGCGAGCGTTCCCACGCCCAGCCGGTATCGGGCGTCAGTACCCCTTCGCCAAAGCCGCCCGCCTCCCGGCCATCGCTCTGCGCGGAATATAGCGCGTAGGAGATATCGACCGTGTGCCCCGCCGCATCGCGGAACCGGCCCAGCAGCACGTGTGAGGCGCCGGTGTGGCGCGGACGCCATGCCGCGCGCGGCGCATAATCGACCTGCTGCCAGCCTTGCACCGCCGGAAAGGCAATGCGCGCAGGCACTTGCGCCTCAAGCCGGTTGGCCCCCACACCCCAGCCGACGAGGACCGCTGCCAGCGCCGCCGTGATGGCCAGTGCCCGCCCTTGCGTCACCTCGAAAGCGGCAAGCCGCGCCAGCAGCGGACTTGCTGCAAGGGCATCGGCATCGACCATGCGATCCTCTGTCGCCCGGTCGAAGAACTTCCACGCCGCCGCCATGACCAGCGCCATGACCACGGCAAAGAAGATCCAGCCATAGAAGATGTGATCGAAGCCGGACGCGAATTCGATGCCCTGGCTTTGCGCGATGTAGATCGTGCCCCAGGCGCGCATGCCATTGGCCAGGATCGGCATCGCCACGCTCAATGCCATGAAGGCAATCCGGCGCGGCCATGCCCTGAAGCAGACATTGGCGACGAGCGCGCCATAGGCGATCATCGCGATTAGGAACTTCACCCCCGAACAGGCCTCGGCCACTTCGAAATAGCCGCCCGGCGTGGTGATGAACACGCCTTCGATATGGGCAGGCACCTGGGAAAGATCGAGCAGCACCATCGTGATGGCCGCCGTGATCGTCTGCAGCGTGGGGATCAGTTCATCGCCTGCGGGCACGAGGAACAGCATATAGGCCAGCGGAAACAGCAAGGCCGCACACGCGCGCGGCCCCAGCAGCGTCAGCACGCTGGCCTGCGCCATCAGCACTGCGCCAAGCTGCGTGGCGAGCGAAAGCCCGGCAAAATCGCCCAGCAACCACAGGAACCCTGCCCCGCCAAACAGCACCAGCCCCGGCCACCAGCCTTGCGGCGTTATCTTCACCACCTCGCGCCA
>JAPLPG010000282.1 GCA_026400375.1 Novosphingobium sp.
CGCTGTTGCTGCACGGCAAGCTTCACGTGCATGGATTCGTCACGCTCGCCATACCTTATCCCCGTTACCGGTGCGGCATCGCGGTAGTCACGGCCGGTGGCAACGCGCACATAGCGGGAATCGGGGCTGATGCCATTGGAGATATCGAAGCCGACCCAGCCCAACCCTTCGACGAAAGCTTCGGCCCAGGCATGGCCCGCTTCCTGATCGATCCGGTCGTTCATCATCAGATAGCCGCTGACATAGCGGGCCGGCGTGCCGAGCGCCCGGGCCGCGGCGATGAACACGTGGGCATGATCCTGGCACACGCCGCGCCCGGCCTGCAGCACGCCTTCTGCGGTCGTGGCGGAATCGGTGTGCCCGGCGGCATATTCCACCCGCCCCCGGATCAGGGCCGACAGGGCATGAAGCGTCGCCAGCGGGTTCGGCTCGCTCCCCAGTGCGCCCAGCAGGCTGCGGACACGGCTGCCGGTCCGCGTCAGGTCGGTCTGTTCGACGAACTGCCACATCGGCATGAACCCGGCATGGCGCCCGATGATGCCGTTCTCATCGTTGGTATCGACCAGCCCCTCGCACCGGATCGTCACCTCGCGCACGCCGGGATTGAACGAGATCAGCGCCACGCGATTGCAGTTGGGATCTTCGTATTCGACCTGCAGCTGCGCCCCTTCGAAGTGCATGTTCCATTCGATCACGCGCTGTCCCGACGATGTCTTGGGCATCAGCCGCAGCCGCTGCATGCCGCGGCTCACCGGTCCTGAAAAGACATAGTGCGTGGTATGGTCAATGGCGAGGCGCATGCGGTTCGAGCCTAATCGATGAAGCGGTAGTCGCGCTGGATCTGCAGCGCCAGCGCGGTGTTGTTGCGGATGAACTTGCCGATGAATTCGTGCAGGCCCTGTTCGAATATCGCGTCGATCGTGACGTGGTGGAACTGGCAGTCGGCATCGCGCAGGATTTCGTGGCAATGCATTTCCCCGCCATATTCGCGCGCCAGGCTGGCCAGGTTCGACCGCAGCTTGGAATAGCAGAAGGCCAGGCTGCGCGGGAAGCGGCCGTCAAGGATCAGGAATTCGGCGATGCCGCGTGGGTCCATGCGCCCGGCGTTGAGCCAGCGATAGGCCCGCTCTCCGGCCACAGAACGCAGCACGTTTTCCCACTGCACGTTGTCGAGGCTCGATCCGACATAGGATACCGAGGGCAGCAGCACGTAATACTTCACGTCGAGAATACGCGCGGTGTTGTCGGCCCGTTCGATGAAGCTGCCCAGCCGCGCGAAATTGTAGATCTCGTTGCGCAACATGGTGCCTTCCATCGCCCCGCGCACTTGCGTGGACTGGCGGCGGACCAGATCGAGCACATCGCCCAGGCGGGTCTCGGTCACCGGGCGGGCCAGCGCATCGCGCAGCCGCATCCAGCCATCGTTGACCGATTCCCACACCTCGCGCGTGATGCCGGCGCGGACCATGCGCGCATTGGTGCGCGCCATCTCGGTCATCATCAACACGCTGCCGGGATTGTCGCGATCGCGCAGGATGTAGTTGAACACGTGGGGGCCGGTATACTCGCGGCCATGGCGCGCCTCGAACCCCGGCTGCAGGCCGAGCGTGACGATCAGCGAGCGCCATTCGTCGGACGCATCGGCCGCATCACGGGTAAGAGCCATGCGGAACCCCGCCTCGATCAGGCGCGAGATGTTCTCCGCCCGTTCAAGATAGCGGAACAGCCAGAATATGCCGTTTGCAGAGCGTCCTAACATTTGCTGTCCTTGGGCATCAGTCGTCCAGTACCCAGCTGTCCTTGGTCCCGCCGCCTTGCGAGGAATTCACCACCAGCGATCCCTTCTTCAGTGCCACGCGCGTCAACCCGCCCGGCGTGATGTCGATGCCGTTGGGGCTGACCAGCACGAACGGGCGCAGATCGACGTGGCGCGGGGCGAGGCCAGCCTTGGTCAGGATCGGCACGGTCGACAGCGAAAGCGTTGGCTGGGCAATGTAGTTTTCCGGCCGGGCGCGCAGTTTCACCTCGAACGCCGCCAGTTCCTTCTTCGACGATGTCGGCCCGATCAGCATGCCGTAGCCGCCCGATCCATGGACTTCCTTGACCACCAGATCGGACAGGTTGTCGAGGACATAGGCGAGCGCATCAGGCTCGGCACAGCGCCACGTCGGCACGTTCTGCAGGATCGGCTTCTCGCCGGTATAGAACTCCACGATCTCGGGCATGAACGAATAGATCGCCTTGTCATCGCAGATGCCGGTGCCCGGCGCGTTGGCGATGGTGATCCCGCCCGCGCGATAGACGTCCATGATACCCGAAACGCCCAGCACCGAACTGGCGTTGAACGTCAGCGGATCGAGGAATTCGTCATCCACCCGGCGGTAAAGCACATCGATGGGCAGATAGCCGCGAGTGGTGCGCATGGCGATGCGCCCGTTTTCCACGCGCAGATCGCTGCCTTCCACCAGTTCGGCGCCCATCTGGTCGGCCAGGAAGGCGTGTTCGAAATAGGCCGAATTGTAGATCCCCGGCGTCAGTACCGCGACCACCGGCTTGTTGCCTCCGAACGCCGAAGGCGCGCAGGCGGCAAGGCTGCGGGCCAGACGGCGCGGATAGTCCGAAACCTCGCGCACCCGCACGCGGGTGAACAGTTCGGGGAACATCGCCATCATCGTTTCCCGGTTCTCCAGCATGTAGGAGACGCCGCTGGGCGTGCGGGCATTGTCTTCCAGCACCATGAAATCGTCTTCGCCGGTGCGGACGAGATCGATGCCGACGATGTGGGTATAGACCCCGCCGGGCGGCGTGAAGCCGACCATTTCGGGCAGGAACGCTTCATTGTTCTTCAGCAGCCGCGCAGGCAGGCGCCCCGACCGCACGATTTCCTGGCGGTGATACAGATCGTGCAGAAACGCGTTCAGCGCCCGCACCCGCTGTTCGATTCCGCGCTGCAGCTTGCGCCATTGCTGCGCCGTGATGATCCGCGGCACCATGTCGAACGGGATCAGCCGCTCCTCGGCGTCCTCGTTGCCATAGACGTTGAACGTAATGCCGGTGCGGCGAAAGAATGCTTCGGCCTCGCTGCCCTTGCGCCTCAGCAGATCGGGCGGTTGTTCGTCATACCACTGGCAGTATCCTGCATAGGCAGACCGCACCGAGCCATCGGCGTTAAGCATCTCGTCATACGACGAGGGCGAGGTTTTTGTCATAGGCACATCCCGTTCACGTGCAACGCTTGCACAACGGATCGGGTTTGCCAAGCGCACGAATGTTGCACCTGCGAATTAAGGTGTCGACGCAGCACGCGTCGACGCGATCAGTAAGCCGCCACCAACCGCTTGAGCATGGCCGCAACATCGGGATGGGCGGCAAAGCCCAGATGGGTGCAGCGCATCGGGATCGCCAGATCGCGTTCCCCCCTACGCCCGCACGACGAACGCGGCGAGACGATGCCATCCCGGGCGCTCCACAGGGCAACCGTGGGCACCGGCGGCTTGGCCGACATGTCCTGCCCGATCGGCGGTTCATCCACCGAATGCCCGGCAATCAACTGATAGGCACGCCAGGCATTGTTGGCGCGGCGGTCTCCGGAAAAGGGGGTGCCCATGGTAACCACCAGCCGCACCGCTTCCGGATGGACTTTGGCCACTTCCCGCGCGAAGATGCCGCCAAGGCTCCAGCCGACCAGCACCAGCGGTTGGCCCTCCTTGCGCGCCATGGTCACCACACGTTCGCACAAGCGCTCGAACCGGTCTTCGGACGGACCGAAATTGAAGCCCAGGCCCCAGTCGCTCACCCGGTGTCCGGCATCTTCCAGCGCGCGGCCCAACGGCTTCATCCGGGCCGGATGCGTGCCGAAGCCCGGCAGCAGCATGACCGGTCGCGATGGCACCCGTGCCTGATCGCCAATGCAGGGCGCGCGCGCCGCCTGCCGATTGGCCTGCCAATGTTCGACCGGCGTGCGCAATTCGCCCAGAAAGGCCTGCCACTTCGGCCCGCGCACCCCTTCGGGCCGCGGTTGCAGCGCCAGCGCCCCGCGCCGCGCCACTTCGGCACGCAGCAGCGCAACGCGCGCCGCAGCCTGCGCGTATTGTTTCAAATTTGCGTCAAGAACCGCCTTTTGCACGCCGGATCAGGATGTCTCGTCGCCCTTGCAGTCTCCGGCATATCTGGACGTAATGGCCATCTGCATTGCCATGGCCTTGCCGTTGGGTGCCTTGCCGTTCATGTCCATCGTCATGTCGTAGGCCTCGGCGCTGTACGTGCCGGCCATCTTCATTTTAGCCCCGGCCCCTGCCTCACCGCCTGATCCCTTGCCCGTGCAGGTCATCGCCGCATCGATCTTGCCGCCGCCCATGGTGAAGCTGTCATACCGGCAATCCTCGCCCTGCTGTCCGAAGAAGCCACCATCCGGCCGTTCCGCTTCCTCCTTGGTCAGGCACGAATTGAAGGTGCGGCTCTGCGCCATCATCTGCTGCATCGCCTGCCTGGCCTCAGGTGGCATGCCTTCGATCTCGAACTTCTTGAAGTTCATCGTCATTTCCCACCGCCCCGGCTTCAGCTTCATCCCGGCATCGGCAACAGATTTCGCGACCTCGGCCGTGCTGGCGTCCTTCTTGTCGACCGTGGCGTCATCGCCGCAGGCGACCAGCAGCAGCAGCGGAATCAAGGCGATTTGGGCACGCATGGGGCTCTCCGTCCGTCGTTTCGGAACGCAGGCTAGCACGCGGCCAGCCCAGCGCCAGTGCGGCCGGTCACCCTGCACCTTGCCCCGGTTGCGCGGACGCGGTTTGTTCCCCATATCCCTGCCATGGCTGAACTCGTTATCCGCAGGGGGCTTGAAGAGCCCGACACATCGGGCACGTTCGTGCCCCACCGCCCCGCCCGGCCCGACAAGGTCGAGGGTGGGAGGCCGTTCAAGGTTGTCTCGGAATATCAGCCCGCCGGTGACCAGCCGACGGCGATTGCCGATCTGGTGGCTGCGGCTCGCGATGGCGACCAGACGCAGGTCCTGCTCGGCGTGACCGGATCGGGCAAGACATTCACCATGGCCAAGGTGATCGAGGAGCTGCAGCGCCCAGCCCTGATCCTTGCCCCCAACAAGATCCTCGCCGCGCAGCTCTATGGCGAAATG
>JAPLPG010000205.1 GCA_026400375.1 Novosphingobium sp.
GAGCGAGGCTGAGGCCCGCGCACGGGCCTGGGCAAACGCCCGGCTGAAAGCGCTGGGCTTCAGCAACGTCACGGTCGAGCCGTTCCCCATTCGCGGCTACGTGCGCGGGCGGGACGAGGCGAACCTTATCGCGCCGATCCCGTTCAAGCTCGCCGTCACCGCGCTGGGCTACAGCGGCACCACGCCGGACAAGGGAATCGAGGCCGAGGTTGCCTACTTCCCCACGCTCGATGCGCTGAAGGCCGCGCCGGCAGGATCGCTCGCCGGCAAGATCGCGTTCATTGATCACGCGATGAAGCGCGCACAGGATGGCAGCGGCTATGGCCCCTATGGTGCCGTGCGCCGGCAGGGCCCGGCGATCGCGGCGGGCAAGGGCGCGCTGGCCACGGTGATCCGCTCGATCGGCACCGACAGCCACCGCAACCCGCACACCGGCGGCACCACCTTTCCCGATGGGGTAAAGGCCATTCCGGCCGGTGCCGTATCGAACCCCGATGCCGATCTGATCGCGCGCATCGCCCGCAGCGGCAAGCCGATCCGCCTGAACCTGACGCTGACCGGCAAGACCACCGATGGCCTGCCTTCGGGCAACGTCTATGCCGATCTGCCGGGCAGCAACCCCGCGCTGCCCGCCATCCTGATCGGCTGCCACCTCGACAGCTGGGATCTGGGCACCGGCGCGATCGACGATGCTGCGGGCTGCGCGATCATCACCGCAGCCGCACTCAAGGCGCAGGAGGGCGCAAGGCCGCTGCGCACCATCCGCGTGCTCTGGGCCGGGTCCGAGGAACTGGGCGGCTTTGGCGGCCGGGCCTTTGCCGAACGCCATGCCGAGCCTTATGCGCTGGCCATGGAAAGCGATTTCGGCGCCGGCAAGGTCTGGCGCGTCACATTCAGCATGGCCGATGCCGACAAGGCCCTGACCGATCGCATCGCCGCTGCGCTTTCGCCGATGGGCATCGTGCGCGGGCCGGGCAAGGCCAGCGGCGGCACCGATGTTGCCCCGGTGATTGCAAGGCAGAAGCTGGCGGTCATCGATCTCGATCAGGATGGCACCCACTACTTCGATCTGCACCACACGCCCGATGATACGCTCGACAAGGTCGATCCGGCCGAACTGGCACAGAACGTGGCAGCCTGGACCGAAGTGCTGAAGATCGTGGCGAACGAGGCCGGGCCGATCGCTGCGGTGGACTAGTCGACGTCTTCGGGGAATTCGACCACCGTCGTCACGCCCCTGGTGCCATCGGTGCTCACCTCGCCGCCCAGCTGGGACACGAAGCCGCGGATGATCGTGGTGCCAAGCCCGCGGTGACGCGGCGGTTCGTTGGCGCTGGCCGGATCGAGGCCCTTGCCGTTGTCGGCAATGGTCAGCCGCAGGCGGCGGTTGGCAACGCGATCCAGCGTCAGCTGCACTTCGCCGGGCATGCCTGCCTCAAACGCGTGCTTGAGCGAATTGTTGATGACTTCGGTGACCAGCAGCATCAGCGTCATCATCCGGTCCACCGCCATGCGCGCCTCGATCGCGTTCACCTCGATCACAACATGGCTGGCGTCGGCCACCTCCTGCGCGTGGCTGACCACGTTCTTGATCTGGTCGGGCAGGGACAGTTCGCGCGCGGCGGGATCATAGAGCTGGCGGTGGACCCGGCCCATCAGTTCGATCCGGTTGTCGGCACTTTCCAGGATGCGCGCGGCAGAGGCCGGGTCCCGTTCGATCTGTCGGCGCTGCAGGCGCAGCATCGATGAAACCGAGGCGAGGTTGTTGGCCACGCGGTGCTGCAGTTCCTTGAACAGCAAGGTTTGCTGATCGGCCATCGCCGCCAGCTTGCGCTGGCTTTCCTCCAGCCGCGCCTGCCGCTTCGTCAGCCCGTCGATCAACAGGATGTCGACCACGACAACCGCGGTGAAGAACAGCAGCGCCACCGCCACCGGGCCGCTCAGGCCAAAGCTGTTGTACGGCGCGATGAAATAGAACCACGACGCCATCAGGCTCAGCACCCCGCACACCGCGCCCGCGCCGCGTCCGCCAAGGAAGGCGGCAAGGATCACCGCCGGGAAGTATGTCAGGAACGGAAAGCCCGGCGGCAGCAGATGATCGACGGCATGGCGCACGACGGTTGCCACGAATGCAAACGCCATCGCCAGCGAATACGCTGCCAGTTTCCCGCGAACGGGCCTGAAAAGGGTGCGCCAGACTGGATGCATGTCTGGCGCACGGTTGGCAGTTAGTTGATGAATTGGCAACGTCCTTGGCCCAAAACCCGCCGAAATGTTCAGCGGGCCTTGGGCCGCAGAACCGGTTTTTCCTGTCAGATGCGCTCGATGATGATGGCAGGTGCCATGCCGCCTGCCGCGCACATCGTCACCAGCCCGTACTTGCCGCCGGACCGTTCCAGTTCGTCGAGCGCCGTGCCGATCAGGATCGATCCGGTTGCCCCGATCGGGTGGCCCAGCGCCATCGCACCGCCGTTGATGTTCACCTTGTCGCGCGGCAGGTCGAGGTCGCGGATGAACTTTTCGGCAACCACGGCAAAGGCTTCGTTGATTTCCCAGACGTCGATGTCGTCCTTGGTCAGGCCCGCCTTGGCCAGCACCTTCTTGGCCGCAGGGACCGGCGCGTTCAGCATCAGCGTGGGATCATCGCCCTGGTTGGCATAGGCGACGATGCGCGCGCGCGGCTTCAATCCGTGCTTTTCGGCATAGGCGGGCGAGACGATCAGCAGCGCCGCCGCGCCATCGACCACGCCCGATGAATTGCCGGCGTGGTGGAAGTGCTGGATTTCCACATCGGGGTAGCGGCGGTTGATCTGCTTGCGGAACGTCGTGCCGCCCAGGTCGAAATCGGCAAGGCCGGCAAAGCTGGGCTTCAGCGCGGCGAGGCCCTCGGCGGTGGTTTCGGGGCGGGGAAACTCCTCGCGGTCGAGCGCGACCGAGCCGTCCTCGTTCAGCACCGGCACCACCGATTTGGCGAAACGCCCTTCCTTGATCGCCACGTCGGCGCGCTGCTGGCTGACCAGCGCCAGCGCGTCCAGCGCCTCGCGGCTGATGCCTTCGATGCTGGCAATGGCATCGCCGCACACGCCCTGGTGCGATTGCGGATGCAGCGCGTCGAGCGCCATGTTGCCCGAACCCATGCCCATCGGCTTGATCCCGGCATTGGCCTGTTCGGCGCCATGGGCGGTGGTGAAGCTCATCATTTCGGTGCCGCCGGCGATCACGCAGTCTTCCATGCCCGACATGACTGACGCGCAGGCCAGGTTCACCGAAGTGATGCCGCCGCCGCAGAACCGGTCGAGCGTCGTGCCGCTGGCCGAAATGTCGTATCCGGCCGCCAGCGCGGCCATGCGGCCCAGATCGCCGCCTTGCTTGCCCACTTGCGATGAGGTCGACCAGATGATGTCATCGACCGTTGCGGTATCGAGATTGTTGCGGTCTTTCAGCGCCTTGAGCACGGTTGCGGCAAGATGCTGCGGGTGCAGGTGCGCCAGCGCGCCCTTGCCGGGCTTGCCCACCCCGCGCGGGGTGCGGACGGCGTCGATGATATAGGCTTCAGGCATGGCTCGCTCTCCGGCTGATACTATTTAACCGTTCGATTAACAAAGCCTGCCCGCTGGTGCAAGCCCTATTCCGGAGGCTCGACAGGCCGGGCGGAACCTGCCAGCCTTGGGCATATCCGGTAACAGCGAGGCCCCATGCTTCATCACCCACTGCTCGAACAGGCGCGCGGCCATGCCGATGCCATCGTCGCCTTGCGCCGGGCGATCCATGCCGAGCCGGAGCTTGGCCTGCACACGCCCAAGACGCGCGACAAGGTCCGCGCCGCGCTGGCCCACCTGCCGCTCGAATGGCGCGAAGGCCCGTCCACCACCGGCCTTGTCGCCACGCTCAAGGGCGGGGCGGGAACAGGTCGCCGGGTGCTCTTGCGGGGCGACATGGATGCGCTGCCGATGACCGAACAGACCGGGCTCGATTTCGCCTCGACCATCCCCGGCGCGATGCACGCCTGCGGCCACGATACCCACCCCGCGATGCTGGCGGGCGCTGCCGAACTGCTTTGCGCCCGCGCCGATACGCTCGCGGGCGAGGTCCAGTTCATGTTCCAGCCCGGCGAGGAAGGCTTCCACGGCGCGCGCTTCATGCTCGATGACGGGCTGATCGATCCGCTGCCCGATGCCGCCTTTGCCCTGCACGTGATGCCCAACAGCCCCCACGGCCTCGTCGCCGGACGCGCCGGGGCGCTGCTCGCCTCGGCCGACCAGTTCGATATCATTGTCGAAGGGCGTGGCGGCCATGCCTCGATGCCGCACGATGCGCTCGATCCGGTGCCGGTGGCGTGCGAGATCGTCACCGCACTGCAGACCCTCGTCACCCGCAAGTTTCCGGTCAGCGACCCCGTCGTCGCTACCGTGGCAAAGATCGAGGCGGGCACCGCGCATAATGTGATCGCCGATCGCGTTGCCATGCGCGGCACGTTGCGGACCCTGTCGCCGGGCAACCGCGCCGCCTTGCGCGCCGTGCTGGAACAGGCCGCCACGCACATCGCGCAGGCCCACGGCATGGTCGCCACGGTCACCATCACTCCCGGCTTTCCGGTGACCGTCTGCGATGCCCGCGCTGTCGATCTGGGCGAACAGGTGGTGCGCGCGATCAGCGGCGAGAGAGGCTTCCACCGCCTCGATGCGCCGATCATGGGCGCCGAGGATTTCTCCTACGTCCTCGAAAAGGTGCCCGGCGCGATGTTCTTCCTGGGCGTTGCCCACGAAGGCGTGGATTGGCGCTCGTGCTGCTCTATCCATTCCACGCGGATGATGGTCGATGAAGCGGTCCTCCCGCTCGGCACTGCGGTGCTGGCGGGCTGCGCCGAACGGTTTCTGGCAAAGGGTTTCGCATGACCGACGTGATCTGGTGGAAGGGCGAAATGCCCGCCCTCGCGTCGCTGACCACGCTTGGCAGCGGGTCGATGCCCGGCCACCTCGGCATCGAATTCGTCGATTGCGGGCCAGACTGGATTCGCGCGCGCATGCCGGTGGATCATCGCACGCACCAGCCGTTCGGGCGGCTGCACGGTGGCGCATCGGTCGCTCTGGCCGAAACCATCGGCTCGATGGCCGGGGCGATGGTCGTCGATCCCGAAAGGTTCGTCGGCGTCGGCATGGAAATCAACGCCAACCACCTGCGCCCGGTCCGCGATGGCTGGGTCTATGCCACCGCGCGGCCCGAGGCGCTGGGCCGCAC
>JAPLPG010000061.1 GCA_026400375.1 Novosphingobium sp.
CGCCGTCGAACAAGACCATCTCGCAGATTTCGATCCGCGGCTCGGTCACCATCAACCCGGCGATCACCTGGGAACCAGCGGTCGGCCTGTATCTTGACGGCGTCTATATCGCCAAGGCGCAAGGTTCGATCTTCGATGTCGCCGATCTTGAGCGCGTGGAAATCCTGCGCGGGCCACAGGGCACGCTCTATGGGCGCAATGCGCTCGCCGGCGCGGTCAATCTCGTGCCGAAGATGCCCAGCGGCGAGGCCGGTTTCAAGGGCGAGCTGACCTACGGCAACTTCAATTACTGGAAGGGCCGTGCCGTGGTCGATCTGCCCGCGTTCGGGCCGTTCTCGCTCAAGCTGTCGGGCCAGATCCAGAAGCGCGATGGCTTCATCAAGCTGACGCCCAACCCGTTCCCGCAGGCGTTCCTGGCAGGCCCGGCGCGCACTGGCCGCACCAACGACCTTGATGGCAAGAGCGGCATGGTCCAGCTGCGCTTCAAGCCCGAAGGCAGCAATTTCACCGCCGATTACATGTTCGATTATTCGAAGTTCGATCAGCGCCCGGACTATGCCCAGCTTGTCCGCGTCAACCGCAATGGGCGGCCTGAGGATATCTTCGATCCCAACTCGCCCGGCTATGCCTTTGGTGGCGCGTTCTTCCCGCTCAACCTCTATGATCGGGCAGATCGCCAATCGACCGCCTCGCTCGATGCCAATCCGCTGTACGAACGTTCGCGCACCTATGGCCACGCGCTGACGCTTGCGCTCGATCTTGGCGCCACCACGATCAAGTCGATCACGGCCTATCGCAATCTCAAGTGGGCTGACAGCATCGATCTCGATGGATCGCCCCTGCCGGTGGCCTTCACCGGACGCGATACCAGCTTCCATAGCTGGAGCCAGGAACTGCAGGCTTCGGGTGCAGTCATGGACGATCGGCTGAAGTATGTCGCGGGGGTGTTCTACTACAAGGAAAAGGCGGAAACGCTGGGGCCGCAAAGCTTCTTTGGCGGCGGCTCCTCGTTCCAGTCGGACTATGGTTCGAACACCGAGGCTTTCGCCGCCTTCGCCCAGCTCGATTATGCGCTGACAGATCAGCTGAAGCTGACGGTTGGCGGGCGCTATACGCATGAAAAGAAGGACGTGCGCCGTTTCCTGCGCGTGAACTTCGATGCCGCCAACGGCATCTTCTCGCCACTGGTGGTTGCCAACATTCCGTATGGCGGCGTGCCCGATGCCACATACAACAAGTTCAATCCGGCAATCACTGTCGCCTATCAGGCCAATTCCGACATCAACCTCTACGCCCGCTTTGCCCAAGGCTTCAAATCCGGCGGCTTCAACGGGGAAACCAACGATTTCCGCGCGCCGACCGCGGCTTGCCCGACGGGTGCTGTGGAACTGTGCAATCCCTATCGCCCCGAAACGGTCGACAGCTACGAAGTGGGCATCAAGACGCGGATGGCGGGTGGCAGGGTCATCCTCAACGTCGCCGGCTTCTGGGACGAGCACAAGGACATCCAGCTTTCGGTGTTCACCGCCAATGGCGCGGCATCTTCGATCGTGCGCAATGCGGCCGCCGCGCGCATTCGCGGGGTCGAGATCGAAACGGTGATCCGCCCGGTCGATGCGCTGACCATCAACGGGTCGCTGGCCTTCCTCGATCCGCAGTACAAATCGTACTTCGAAGCGGTGAACGGCGTGGAAACCAACGTGGCAGACAATCGCGCTTTCCCGCACACCCCCAAGACAACCGCCGCTGCAGGGGTGGATCTGCGCGTGGCGCAGGGCAACTGGGGGCGGTTCAACATCAACGGCGATGTGAACTACGTTTCCAGCTACTTCACCTTCCCCTATGCCCTGCGCACGCCCAATGCCTCGGCCCAGAATGCCAACAATACCAAATCCAAGGGCCGCACCATCGTGAACCTGCGGGCTGCCGTTGCCGAAGTGCCGCTGGGCGGAGCCAAGGCCGAATTCGCGTTGTGGGTGAAGAACCTGACCAAGGAGCGCGATCCTTCGAACTTCATCGATTTCGGCCCGGGCTTTGGCGGGCTGACCGTCGGCTACTTCCCCGATCCGCGCACTTATGGCCTGACCGCCGGCGTGAAGTTCTGAATCCGTGGGGGCAGGCAACCAAGTCTGCCCCTTTGCCCTTCAGCGATCGCAATGCGACGTGATCTTGGGAGAATACCATGCTGTTCGAAGGCAAGCGCGGCCTCATCACCGGCGCCGCATCCGGCATTGGCCGCGCCACCGCGATCATGTTCGCCGCCCAGGGCGCGCAACTGACGATTGGCGATCGCAATCTTGCGGGACTTGAAGAAACCGCAGCGATGATGGCGATCAAGCCGGTGGTGCAGGCCTATGACGCCACCGATTTCGACAGCTGCCGCACGCTGGTGGATATTGCCGCCGCTGAAGGGCTGGACTTCGTGTGCAATATCGCCGGCCTGCTCAAATGGGGGCCGTCGCACGAGTTCTCTGCCGCCGATTTCGACCTGCTGATGACGGTCAACGCCACCAGTGTGTTCGTGATCTGCCAGGCCGCAATGCCGCACCTGATCAAGTCCAGGGGCGCCATCGTCAACACCGCGTCCACCGCCGCCTTGCAGGGCCAGCCCTATAACATCGCCTATTCGGCATCCAAACACGCGGTTGTGGCGATCACCAAGGGGCTGTCGATCGAGTATGCCGCGCAAGGCGTGCGCATCAATGCGATCTGTCCGGGCCATGTGCTGACCCCGATGACGCGCGACACGCTCCCGCCCGAAGGGGTCGATTGGGCACTGATGATGCGCAACGCGCCCAAGCTGCTCGATGGCGCCTGCGAACCCGAAGACATCGCCGAAATGTTCGCGTTCCTCGCCAGCGACAAGGCGCGCAAGGCGACCGGCGCGCTGTTCACTGTGGACGGTGGCCAGTTGGCGGGTTGAAGCGTTCGGCCTGAAAGACGTTCAAGGAGACTGCGATGACCGATCCCAGCACGCACGTGGGCCATCTCGACCATGTCTGGCGCAATTTCTGCGCGCAACTGGCCGAAGCGGGCGAGGTGCTGGCGCGGCCATCCAGTCCTACCCACGCGCTCGATCAGGCGGAGGGCCTGCGCTATCTCAGCCGCTTGGCGCGCACAGCGCTGAACATGCTGGTGGACAGCGCCGATCCCGATTTCCCGCGCCTGTTCCTGCTGTGCGATGACAAGATCAAGATCGGCGCGGACAATCCCGACAACCTCTACCAGCAATGCGTGATCCGGCCCGACCGCACGTATCGGCTGACCGGAAAGCGCAATTCGGTCCCCTATTTCTCGGTGGGAAGCAAAGCCAATCGCTATGCCATCGACGGGACCATGGCATCGACCGGCGAGATCGAATTTGCCGACATGGAGTTCGGCCCGGACGGCACTTTCGAGATAATCGCCAGCAAGGAGCGGCAGGGCGCAAACTGGCTGCCGCTTGCCGATGACAGCACGTTACTCATCGTGCGTCAGACTTTTGACGACAAGCACAGCCAGATTGCTGCAGACATTCAGGTCGAGCGCATCGGAGCAGGGCCGGCAATTCCCGCACTGCTTGATCCAGCCACGATCGAGCAGCAACTGATGGCCGCTGCGGCATGGACGCGGGGCACCGCCAATACCTTTGCCAACTGGTCCGAATGGTTCAAGGCAACGCCAAACCGTATCTATGAAACCGACCAGTCGGTCTTCCAGAAAGCCGGCGGCGATCCCAACATCTGGTACGGCCATTTCTACTATGATCTGCAACCGGGCGAAGCACTGGTCATCGAAACGCCGATCCCGCAATGCCGGATGTGGAACTTGCAGATCGACAACTGGTGGATGGAATCGCTCGATCACGTCCACCAGAACGTCTGGGTCAACAACACCATGGCCAAATATGAAGCCGATGGCAGCGTGATGCTGGTCTGCGCCGATGCCGATCCGGGCTTTGGCCACTGGGTAGACCTTGCCGGGCACCGTTCGGGCACCGGACTGTGGCGCTGGTTCAACGCAGCAGAGCCGATCGTGCCGAAGATGCGCGTGGTGAACCTCTAAGGTTGCCGACTTGCCCCAAACCCCGCTCATGCTGAGCCTGTCGAAGCATGTCACGCAAGGTAGCGGGGCAGCCTTCGACAGGCTCAGGGTGAGCGGGCTTCTTTTCAAAAGGCAAGCGGGTGGGAAGGCTTGCACCCCACCCCCTTGCGCCATAACGCACCGGCATGGCTCGTAGAAAACGCTACCTCACCGCCCGCATGCCCGATGGCTATGTAAAGACCATCGGCCCCACCGCCGATGCATTCACCCATTATTGGCGCATCGTGGCCGTGCTGGAAAACGGCAAGTCCGAAGTGTTCTGGGGCCACGCCCGGTCATTGGCCGAAGCCAAGGGCAAACGCGCGCCTGCCGCCGATGCCGCCCGACAGCGCGGGTGGAAAAGTTTTGCCTTCGAGATTGCCGAACTGGAGGAGACGCCCGCCTGATCGTGGGGCGGCTGATTATTCGTCCCAGTGGATCAGGTGGCTGATATCGGTGCGCTCTTCCGGCTTGCGGCCGGTCGTGGCCAGCCGCTGGACCGATAGCCGCCCGCCCATCTGGCTGAATTTTGTCAGCACTTCGATCACCCGGTCGTAATAGGTGCTTTCGATCTTCCACACCCCGCCCTCGCGACGATAGGTATCGGTATAGATCGCGGTGCCGAAGGTGTGATCGTCCTTTTCCAGATCGATGAACACATCCTGCAAGTACCAGATGCCCCGCGCCGTATTGTCTCCGGTCACGTGGACTTCGGGCATGATGCCAATGTGCATCGCCGCCGCGCCCGAATGGAACGAATTGGCGAGGAATTCGAGCATCGCCGCGCGGCCCTGCAGTGAGACCTTGTAGGTCCCGCCGTTATAGGTGCAGGCCACGTTCTCGACGAAGATGTCGGCGAGCAGCGCCTGGTCGCCTGTATCGATGCCCCGGAAATAGCGGTGCTTGAGCACCTTGATCTCCTCGATATCGGACAACTGTTGCAAGGTCAGCGGCATGGCGGATCAGGTTCCCTTTGTTGCGGCATGAGCCGCCTCGGCGCGTGCTTTCAGGGCACGGCCGGTGTCGTCGAACGCGCGTTTGACCCATGGCCCGGCGAAGCGGAAGACATGAATGCCGTTCTGGCCCAGAAACGCGTCTGTCGAAAAATAGCGACAGCTGTCGGGCCCGGTCGGCTCGATCACCTGATCCCGGCGGGCAGGGTAGGGCCAGGCCGGATCGTTGGGCAGATCCCACGATATCTGCCTTTCCGGCACGATCGAGCTGATGAATTCGCAGTTGGGAAACAGCGTTCCTGGCACCGCGTAGTTGATGAGTGTCATCACTACCGCATGGCCCAGTTCCACCTTGCCCTCGGCACGGATGCAGAACGGGTTCCACGCGCTGTAGTTCTCAAGATCGGTAAGAATGTCCCAGACCACGCTTGCTGGCGCGGCAATTTCGAAGATCTCGCTGACTGTCACGGCCTCGGGATCGTAGCCCTCGACCGCGTCCTGCGCGAGGGTCTTGGCGGTTTTCATCCAGTCCAGTTGCATGGCACTTACCCCTCAGGCCGCGACCCAGTCGCCGCCGTTTACATCAAGCCCTCAGGCGGCGACCCAGTCGCCGCCGTTTACATCAAGCATTGCGCCGGTGATCTCCGAGGCATAGTCCGAAAGCAGGAAGTACACGGCCTTGGCGCAATCGGCATCGGGCGGGATGTGGCCGACCGGGATCTCGCTCGCGCGCTGGGTGCGGAAAGCCTCCGCGCCATCGCCCAGGCCCTTGATGAAGCCTTCCAGCGGCGCGCCCATCATCCAGCCCATCAGCGCGGTGTTCACGCGGATGCCACTGCCGCCGAATTCCACTGCCAGATGGCGCGTCATGTGGTTCAGCGCGCCCTTGGCCATGCCATAACCGCCTTCGCCGGGCATCGGCTTGCGGGTGCAGAGCGTGGAAATGTTGACGATCGAGCCCGCGCCTTGCGCTTTCATCGTGGGGTAGACCGCCATCGCCATGCGCAGCGCACCAACGGCGGTGACATCGAAGGCCTGCAATACCTGTGCGATGTCATGTTCGATCAGCGGGACCCAATCGGGGTGGTAATAGGCCGAATTGACCAAGCCGTCGATCCGGCCCCACTTGTCCACGGCAGCCTTGGCGGCGGCCTTGCACTGATCCACGTCGGTCACGTCAAGCGGCACGGCAATCGCCTCGCCGCCCGCGGCCACGATCTCGTGCGCCACGTCCTCGATGGCCTGCTTCGACCGCGCGGTGACGACGACCTTGGCCCCCTCGCGCGCCGCGCCGCGGCAGGCAGCCTGGCCCATGCCGGGGCCTGCACCGGTGATGATGACGACCTTGTCTTTCAGGATCATGTGCTTCTCTCCGGGTAGGGCGGGACTTTTGTCCCTGCCGTTGGTGTGCTGTGGATTTCTTTCAGCCCTCGCGCTGCTTGATGATGTCGAGCGCGACGTCGACGATCATGTCTTCCTGCCCGCCCACCATCTTGCGGCGGCCGAGTTCGACGAGAATTTCGCGTGTATCGATGCCGTACGTTTCCGATGCCTTTTCGGCATGGCGCAGGAAACTGGAATAGACCCCGGCATAGCCCAGCGCCAAGGTCTCGCGGTCCACCCGCACCGGGCGGTCCTGCATCGGGCGCACGATGTCTTCGGCGGCATCCATCAGCATCATCACGTCGCAGCCGTGGTTCCAGCCCTTGCGGTCGGCGGCGGCGATGAACACCTCCAGCGGCGCATTGCCTGCGCCTGCACCCATGCCGGTCAGGCTGGCGTCGATGCGCACTGCGCCGCATTGGGCCGCCACGATGGAATTGGCCACGCCCAAAGACAGGTTGTGATGCGCATGTATCCCGCGCTGCGTTTCGGGCTTCAACACCCGGTCATAAGCCTCGAACCGTGCGCGCACGCCGTCCATGTCCAGCGCGCCGCCGCTGTCGGTGACATAGACGCACTGCGCGCCATAGCTTTCCATCAGCACGGCCTGCCTTGCCAGCAATTCCGGCTCGATCATGTGGCTCATCATCAGGAAGCCGGAAACGTCCATGCCCAGATCGCGGGCAATGCCGATGTGCTGCTTCGATACGTCGGCCTCGGTGCAATGCGTCGCCACGCGGACCGAACGCACACCGATGTCATAGGCGCGGCGCAGTTCCTCCACCGTGCCCACGCCCGGCAGGATGAGCGTGGTGAGCACGCACGTGGTCAGCACTTCGGCCACGGCTTCCAGCCATTCCCAATCGGTATGCGCGCCAAAGCCATAGTTGAAGCTGGCGCCGGAAAGACCATCGCCATGCGCCACTTCGATGGCATCGACGCCGGCCTTGTCGATGGCGCTGGCAATCGCCTTGACCTGATCGATGCCATACATGTGGCGGATGGCGTGCATGCCATCGCGCAAGGTCACGTCCTGGATATAAAGCTTGTCGCCGGCTTCGACGTTGAAGGTGGAGGTCATTGGATTACCCCAGAGTGATGGACAATAGCCCCCTCCTCTTCAGAGGAGGGGGAGGTTGTGCTGCGCAATCACGCAACCGCAGCCATGCGGCGTGCGGCCAGCAGTTCGCCCGTGGCCTTTGCAGCCGCCGTCATGATGTCGAGATTGCCCGAATAGCTGGGCAGGTAATCGCCTGCGCCTTCGACCTCGAGCATGATCATCGATTTGATGCCGGTAAATTCACCTTGGCCCGGAATCTTCAGCTTGCTGTTGTCGCCATAGCGTTCGAACTGCACTTCCTGCTTCAGGCGGTATCCGGGCACATACTTCTGCACTTCGGCGACCATATTCTTTACCGATTGCCGGATCGCATCCTCGTCCGCGCCTTCGGACAGGGTGAACACCGTATCGCGCATGATCATCGGCGGTTCGGCAGGGTTCAGGATGATGATCGCCTTGCCCCGCGTGGCTCCGCCCACCTCCTCGATGGCGCGCGCGGTCGTGCGGGTGAATTCGTCGATATTGGCGCGCGTGCCGGGGCCGGCAGAACGCGAGGATACCGACGCCACGATCTCGGCATAGTGGACCTTGCCTACGCGGCTGACGGCGGCAACCATCGGGATCGTCGCCTGACCGCCGCACGTCACCATGTTGACGTTCGATGCACCCAGGTTGGCTTCCATGTTGACCGGGGGCACAATGAACGGGCCGATGGCGGCCGGCGTCAGGTCCACCACCTGGATGCCATCTGCGCGCAGGGCCTCGTCATGCACCTTGTGGGCATAGGCGCTGGTCGCGTCGAATGCGATACCGATGTCCTTATAGAGCGGGTGCTTGCGCAGCCCTTCCAGCCCTTCGTGGGTGGTGGCGATGCCGTGTTCGCGCGCCATCGCCAGGCCTTCGGACTTCTCGTCGATGCCGACGACGATGGCCAATTCCATGTTCTGCGGGTACTTGATCATCTTCATCATCAGGTCGGTGCCGATATTGCCCGATCCAATGATTGCGGCCTTGATGCGTGCCATTAAGCTGTCCTTACACGAAGTTCGCAACGCAGGTGCCCAGCGGGCCAGCTGCATTGCTCAAGGTCATTTCGAAACGATCACCCTTCACCGCCGGGGCGAGGGGCACGAGGCTGCCCGACAGGATCACGTCGCCGGCATCCAGCGTTACACCATAGGCGCCCAGCGTATTGGCGAGCCACGCCACCGCCTGCGCCGGATCACCCTGCACCGCATGGCCATAGCCTTCGGACAGAGGTGCGCCGTTCTTGGTCACCGCCACATGCAGGTTCGGCAGGTCCAGCCCCGCCGGATCGAGCCGTTCCGCGCCGATCACGTAGACGCCGCACGAGGCATTGTCCGAAACGGTATCGACGATCTTGATCTTCCAGTCGTCGATGCGGCTGTCGACGATCTCGAAGCACGGCGCGATGCTTTGCGTTGCGGCCAGCACATCGGCCGCCGTCACGCCGGGGCCGTTGAGCGGCGCCATGAGGATGAAGGCAATCTCGGCTTCGGCACGCGGGGCGATCAGGGCCTTGGCATCGATATCGATATCGCCATCCACGTGCATCCAGTCGGTCAGGAATCCGAAATCGGGCTGGTGGACGCCCAGCATGTCCTGCACCGCCTTGCTGGTCACGCCGATCTTCTTGCCGACCACTTTCTCGCCATCGGCCACGCGGCGCGCCAGGAAATCGAGATTGATCGCATAGGCATCGTCGAGTGTCAGCGAAGGGTCCTGCTCGATCAGCGGGGCGATGGTCTTGCGGCTGCGCAGCGCTTCGTACAGCGCGGCGCCAAATGTGTGGATCTTATCGGCGGGCATTGAGGAACTCGATGGCATAGGCGTTGAATTCAGCCGCGCGTTCCACCTGCACCCAGTGGCCGGTGCGGCCAAAGGTTATCGCCCGCACATCGGGGCAATGGTCAAGGAACAGGCGGGCGTGGGCTTCGGGGCAGAACTCGTCGTTCAGGCCCCACAGCACGAAGATCGGCTGGGTGA
>JAPLPG010000298.1 GCA_026400375.1 Novosphingobium sp.
ATCCCCTGATCGCGGCTGATTCGGTCACCGCAACCGCCGCAAGCATCGGCGCGCCGGTGAGCATGCGCGGGCGCGGTTGGGACGTGCAGATCGACAGCGCCATTCACTATCACGACGAACAGGGCGAACTGACCCTGCCCCTCCCCGCGCTGCCGGGCGAGCATCAGGCCGAAAACGCGGCGCTGGCCGTGGCGATGATCCGGCACCAGAGCATGGTCCCGGTCTCGCCCGCCGCGATGGGCCAGGGAATCGTCAACGCGCGCTGGCCCGCGCGCTTGCAGCGGCTTGGCACTGGTCCGCTGACAGCCTTGGCGGGCGAACGCACGGTTTGGCTCGATGGGGGCCACAACCCCGATGCGGGCCGCGCGATCGCGCGCCACCTCGCCTCGCAGCCGCCGGTCCATCTGGTCATGGGCATGCTGGCGAACAAGGACCCCTCGGCGATTCTCGCGCCGCTGGCCGACCGTGCGCTGTCGCTGTCGGTCGTCCCCGCGCCGGGGCACGACGCGCACCGGCCCGAAGATTTTGCGCCCTTCACCGGTCTGCCCGTGCGCAGCTTTGCCACTGTACCCGAAGCGCTGCGTGCCTTGCCGCCCGAAGGCGATGTGTTGATCGTCGGTTCGCTTTACCTTGCAGGCGAAGTGCTGCGGCTGAACAACGAGATACCGGACTGATCAGGCAAAGGGATCGGCGTCCGGCTTTTCCTCACCCGCCGTGCCCATCGCCGCATCGACCAGCCCGCTGCGCCCCATCCACCAGAACAGCGCCACGCCGGGCAATGCCAGCAACGTGGTGAGGATGTAGAAGTTTACATAGCCCAGCGCCTCGATCAGGGCGCCGGCCGTGGTGCCAGTGGCAAAGCGCCCGATCACGCTCGCGCTGGCGGAAATCAGCGCATATTGCGCGGCGGTGTAGCGCAGATCGCACAGCGCCGAGAAGTAGGCGACGACTACCACCCCGCCGAAGCCCGACGCCAGATTCTCGAACCCGATCGCGCCCGCCATGCCCAGGTTGGAATGGCCCGCCGCCGCCAGCGCCGCGAACGACAGGTTCGATACGGCCATCAGCACCAGCGCCAGCAGGACCGACCGTTTCAGCCCCATGCGCGTATAGGCGATGCCGCCGATGAAGATGCCGATCAGATAGGCCCAGAAGCCCACGCCAATGTCCCAGATGGCGATCTCGTCATTGCTGAAGCCGAGGTCGTTGAACAGCAGGCGGAAGGTCAGGTTTGCCAGCGTATCGCCGACCTTGTGGACAAGGATGAATACCAGCACCAGCCACGCACCATTGCGGCGAAAGAATTCGCCGAACGGGCCGATGATGGCGGCAACCGCCTCGCCAATGCCTTTCTTGCCCACCGGGTCGCGATGCCGGGCAGGTTCGCCAAGGATCAGCGCCGTCAGCATCGCCGGCAGCGCGAACAGCGCACAGGAAAGATAGGCAGCGCTCCACCCGTATCGCGCCGAAACCACCAGCGCCAGCGCACCGGCCCCGGCCGAACCGATGCGCCAGCCGTACTGGCTCATCCCCGATCCGGTGCCGAGCTGGTAGGGCTTGAGCGTCTCGATCCGGTAGGCGTCGATCACGATATCGAACGTCGCCCCGGCCACGCCGACCAGGACTGCGGCAAGCACGGTTGCGCCAATGTCTGCCGATGGATCGACCAGCGCCAGATTGACCACGGCGGCCATGACCAGCGCGCCCGACAGCAGCATCCATGAAACCCGCTGGCCCAACCGCCCCAGCACCGGCAGGTGCACCCCGTCGACCAGCCAGGCCCAGAACACCTTCAGGTTATAGACCAGAAACGCCAGCGTGAATGCGGTGACGGTCTTCTTGTCGATCCCGTCCTGCGCCAGCCGCGTGGTCAGCGTCGCGCCGATCATCGCATAGGGAAAGCCCGAGGACATGCCGACGAAGAACGCAGCCAGCGATTCCTTTTCCATGTACGGCCGGACTGAGTCCATCAGGCCGCGTGGACGGCTCTCGTCTGCGGTCATCGACGCTGTTGCTCCCTTGTTTCCGGC
>JAPLPG010000021.1 GCA_026400375.1 Novosphingobium sp.
ATGATTTCCAGTTCGTACAACCCGGTCGGCGCCAAGGCCGAGGCGGTGGATGGCGGCTTCATGTTGTCGGGCCGCTGGGGCTGGTCCAGCGGGTGCCTGCATTGCAACTGGGTGCTGCTGGGCGGCGTGATCCCCGGCGATGGCTATCGCACCTTCCTGCTGCCCGCCAGCGATTACCGCATCGAGGATACGTGGTTCACGATGGGCCTGCAGGGCACCGGATCGAACGATATCGTGATCGATCAACCGGTGTTCGTGCCCGAACATCGCACGCACAAGCAGATGGACGGGTTCAACGGCGTCCACCACCAGACCGATCCGATCTACGACATGCCGTGGGCGCAGGCGTTCATCCGCGTGGTCAACACTGCGGCGATCGGCGCGGTGCGCCACGCGCTGGCGCTGTTCAAGGACCGCGTCGGCCTCTCTTCCACCGACATGAGCAAGAGCGCGACCGATCCCGACGTGCTCGATCGCATCGCTCGCGCATCGAACCTGGCCGAAGAATGCCTGATCGTGATGGTCAACAATTTCAAGGCGATGGAAGCCGCGAACTGGAAGCCCACCATCGAAGAGCGGGTGCGCTATCGCTATCAGGCCAGCCTCGTTTCGGACCGCTGCATCGAGGCGATGGATCTGCTGATGGATGTGGCGGGCGGCCGTTCGGTCTACCTCGGCAACGAGTTCCAGGACCTGTGGCACGATGTGCGCATGTCGCGCGCCCACGTGGCCAACAACCCCACCGGCTTTGCCCGCAACTATGCCACCGTGCTGATGGGCGGCCAGAACGCCGACTATTTCGTCTAGGCTTTCGCTTCGATCGGGGCGACATCGAAGGTGTACTTGATGATGTCGACCACGATCGCCGGCGTCAGCGTGCGGATGCCGCGCACGCCCGATAGCCGGTCCATCAGGAAGTCCGCCAGATCGGCAAAGCCGTGGAGCGCCACCAGCACGTCGATGTCGTAGCTGCCGGTCACGATGTGCGCTGCCACCACCTCGGGCAGGTCGGAAAGGTCGTCGACAACGTCCGACGCGGCCCGGCCGATGACCGAGATCGATATGCGCATCAGCACGTTGTAACCGTGCGCGGAAAAATCAGACACGGCCACCACGCGCAACTGGTTGGCCGCTTCCATGCGGCGAATGCGCGTCGATACCGTCGTGGCGGTCAGCCCCAGCTGTTCGGCCAGTTGCTGGTTGCTTGCGCGGCCATCCGCCCGCAACGCCGCGATGATGGTCCGGTCCACATCATCGAAGCCGGGGGCGGGGCCGGGCGTCTTGCGGTTGGACCGGCCTCGGGCCATGGCGGCTCAGCCCCGTGCGGATCCCGTCACGCAGCCTGCGCCACGGCGCGCACGGCCGCCCTTGCGCCGCGCATCGCGCCTTCGATATAGCCGACCCCCGTGGCATCGCCGATGGCGTGAACCGCAAAGCCCGCCTCGCGTCCGATCTCACGCAGCGCGTCGGCCAGCGTCAGGTCGCCCTCTGCCCCCTTGGCCACGATCACGTTGCCGCCCGGCACCGTTTGCCGCGCACCGGTCTTGTCGGTGAAACTCACGCTGTCGGTGCCGATGGCAATGTCGCTCACCCCGCCATGCAGGCCCACGCCATGGTCTGAAAGTTCGGCCAGCAGCCGCATCCGGCGCACCAGCGTCAGGCCCTTGCCCAGCCGCGGCGCTTCCTCGATGACGTTGACCTTGCGGCCCCGTTCGCACAGGAATTCGGCCAGTTCCAGCCCCACAAGTTCGCCGCCGATGATCGTGATCGTATCGGCCAGCGGCATCCACGCATGGGTCGCCTTGCGCACCAGCGCCAGGTTCGCCGTGGCGCCAGTGGCCGCGCCCACCTTGGTGGCAAGGCGGGTGAACAGGCCGGTCTTGCGCTTCAGTTCGTCCGAACTTTCGCCCAGCATCATCCGGCGCATGTCGTCGCCAGAATAGACGTGGTCCTGTGTCCCGCCGGCAATCGGCGGCATGCCGCGCGTCGCCCCGGTCG
>JAPLPG010000066.1 GCA_026400375.1 Novosphingobium sp.
CGCGGGTCGGGAACCAGCCGTCGGCGGTCAACGCGCTCTTCTCACGGTACTCGCCCGAAACCTGTTCGCCGCGTACGTAGATCTCGCCTGCTTCGCCGGCGGGGAGGACATTGCCGTCCTCGTCCCGGATTTCGATTTCCACGGTGGGCAGCGGGCGACCGACCGAGGACAGTCTGGCGCGGACCTTTGGATCGGACGCACCGTGCGCTTCGCGATGCTCGTCCGGGCCCAGCAGGGCGATGGTGGAACTGGTCTCCGTCAGG
Source organism: Novosphingobium sp. (assembly GCA_026400375.1). Lineage (GTDB taxonomy): Bacteria > Pseudomonadota > Alphaproteobacteria > Sphingomonadales > Sphingomonadaceae > Novosphingobium. The sequence continues at coordinate 264 of JAPLPG010000066.1, forward strand.
CCATAGGCGTTGGTGAAGCCTGTCTTTGGAAACAGGCGCAGTGCGCGGTCGATCACTTCGATCGGCATCTTGCCGCCGCCATAGGCGATGGCGCGCAGGGCCGGCAGCGCGGCGCTGGCGTCCTTGTCCATCACCTCGATCACCCGTGTCAGCATGGTGGGCACGACGAAGGCGTTGGTAACCGCCTCGGCGCGCGCAAGGGCGAGCCAGGCTTCAGGGGTGAAGGCAGGCAGCATCACGATACGGCGCATCGAGTAGATCGAACTGAGCAGCGCTGAAATGCCGGCGATGTGGTAGGGTGGCACGCAGACGAGCGCGGCATCCTCTTCCTCGGCCGATGCAAACTCTACCGTGCCAAGGATGTAGGACACCAGATTGGCATGGCGCAGGATTGCCGCCTTGGGCGCTGCTGTCGTGCCGCTGGTGAAGAGTTGGATGGCAATCCCTTCACCATCGGCCCATTCGCCATCATCGTTGGCAATGCCGAGCGCCTGTGCAGTGAAGTCTGCGCGGGCAAGTGTGGTGTTGCCTTCGCACAGCGTCCTGGCACGCGGCGCGTTGCCGATCACCAGCGCCGGGCGGATGCGGCCCAGCAAGGCGGCAAGATCAGCGTCCGCCAGCCGATAGTTCAGCGGGCAATAGGGTACGCCTGCCAGTGCTGCGCCAAACAGGGCGAAAACCGCCGCCTCGCTGGACTCATCCAGCAATGCGACATGGCTGCACCCGGCCTTGCGGATCAGTTCAGCAGCGCCGCGTGCGCCTGCCAGCAGTTCGCCATATGTCCAGCGGCGATTGTCGCAGACGAGCCCTACCCGGTCGGGTGCGGCCTCGGCCGCCATTTCGAGAAACAGCGCAATATTCATCTGGCGCAGATCAGTCCGATGCCGGGAGAGGCTTGGCGTCCTTGATGCTCAGCGCCACGCCGTCGACCGAAAGGGAGGATTTGCCGGGCTTTACGCAAAGCAGTTCGAACGCGCCTGCCGCATCGACATAGCGCTTGCCCATCAGCGTGCCGGCGGTGAAGCCTTCGGCGGGCGTACCGGGCGCAGCAGGTTTGTCAGTTGCCATTGCGGCACCTCCGCATTCGATCTGACCCTCGCCACAGCGTATCACCATGATCTCGGTATCGCAGACCTGGCTCTTGAGTTTCGACCCCGGCTTCATTCTTCGTTCCCCCCTTGCGGGCTAGCTTGCGTCAGGAAGCGCCGATCAGGCAATCGCGCCAGCGGCTTTCAATGCTTCGATGCGGTCCCATTCCAGCCCCAGTTCCATGAGCACGATCTCGGTGTGCTCGGAGGCGCTGGGCGAGCGTGTCGTTTCTACCGGCTTGCCATCGAATTGCACCGGCCCGCGGACGAGCTTGAGCGGCTTGTCGCTTCCGTCTGCTGCTTCTACCTCGACAATCATGTCGTTGGCCAGCGCCTGTTCGTCGGTCAGCAGATCGGTGAACGATTGGATCGGCGCCCATTGTCCGGTGAAGGTCTTGAGGTGCTGCCTCCAGTACTCGAACGGCTTGGCGCCGATGGCCTTGACGATCAGATCGCTGGCTGCACCTGCATTCTCGAACAAGGCGCGCGGTTCTGCGAAGCGGGGATCGTCGGCTGCTTCCGGAATGCCCAGATGTTCGAAGAGGCTGCGGATGTGATGCGTGGGGCTGAGCGTGCACAAGTTGATCGTACCGCCGTCCGATGTCTGGTAGTTGCCCTGGAACGGATTGCGCGAGGCACCGCCCTTCCCGGGCATGGGATTGCGGGTCAGCACGCCGGTTTCGGCTACTTGCGCAATCAGCGCGCCCGAGGCCCAGATGGCCGAGCTGAGCAGCGAGACGTCCATGACAGTTGTTTCGCCGGTCCTTTCACGGTGCAACAGCGCCGCAGAGATGCCACCTGCGATGAACATGCCGCCGATGGAATCCCCGAATGCCGGGATGCCCTGGTTGAGCGGTCCTGGCAGCTCTTCGGGCGTCATCGAATAGGCAACGCCGCTACGGCTCCAGAATGCGGTGCCATCAAAGCCGCCGACCTCACGCTCGGGGCCCTTGTCGCCAAAGGCGCTACCGCGGGCGTAGATGATGTTCGGGTTCACGGCGCGAATGTGCTCGACGTCGAACTTGTTCTTCTGGCGCACCTGCGGGAGGTAGTTGGTCAGGAAAACGTCCGCGCTCTTGGCAAGCTCATAAAGAACTTCCTGCCCTTCGGGCGTCGACACGTCGATGCCAACGCTGCGCTTGCCGCGGTTGGGGTGCTCGAACAAGGTGTGGCGTTGCGGGTCAAGGGTCACTCCACCCATGTTCAGGAAGCCACGCTGTGCATCGCCGCGGACCGGGTGTTCGATCTTGATTACGTCCGCACCCCAGTCTGCCAGGATGCCACCAGCCGCAGGAACGAAGGTGAACTGTGCCACCTCGAGAATGCGAATACCTTTCATCACCTGCGTCATGTCGTCCCCGGATTCGCAGGATGAAGCCGATGCAGTCCTGCTGTTGACCTTGAAGTAGTTGTTGGCTGTCACTCGGCAAACCCCAAAAACCGCGATGGCATCGGCTATCGCTAGTACGATGCCAACGGCGTGCGTGCCGCTCAGGTTTGCTGAATCACGATCGAAAGAACCCGGCCGATCGGAGCGCGATCAGCCGGGTCCATCCGTCATGCTTGTGCGGCTGTGTCGTCAGCCAGGATCAGAACGCAAAGCGGAAATTCAGGCCGAACTCCCGTGGCGGCGTGACCGTGCCGCTGGTGTAGGTGCTGGTGAACGTCGCAGGGCTGGCAGCAAGGACCGGACGGCCATTGGCAAAGCCAGTGACGTTCAGCTGCTGGTACGAAGTAAACAGCGGGTCGGTGCGCGTAAGCGTCTTTGTCGTGTTGATCACGTTCTTGGCAAAGAGCGATACTTCCCACTGGCCACTCGGGGCGCGGATGCCGGTATAGAGGTTCAGCAGGCCGAACCCCGGTACGCTGTCGAAGCGGCTGGCCGGGTCACCTTGGGCATTGCCGCTGAACGAGAACAAGCCGCGCAAGTATGCGTCGACCTTGTCAGATACAGGCACGCGATATTCGCTCTGCACGGTAGCAGAGAACGGCGCCATGAAGGCCGAGCGCTGGTTCACCTTGCAGGCCGAGATGTTGTTTGCCCCGGTTGCCGCCTGCAGCGCTGCGAGCGAGGGCGTGCTCGTGATCGTGTCGGGCGTTCCGTCACCGTTGAGGTCGGTGCACGGAATGGTGCCGTTCTTGATCTTGCCAAGCGAATAGCTGGCGGTGATCCCGAGGTTCCAGTTGTCGTTGAACTGGTAGAACAGGTCGCCTTCCACGCCGTTGACTTCGACCGGAACAGCGCCGGCGAAGTTGAACGAGGCAACTTCGTTGGCAAGCCCGGTGACCGCGCCCGTGGTCGCATCACGCAGGGCTATCGTGTTCACGAAGAACACGCCGCGATTCGGGATGCGATAGGGGAAGTTCTTGAAGGTCTGATGGTAGGCGGTCATGTTGAGGACCATCTTCCCGTCAAGCAGCGTGCTTTTGAAGCCGACTTCGTAAGACTTCGAGGATTCCGGCGGAAGGTCGAGGAACGAACGTTCCAGCGCCGACTGGCGGATGTTGAAGTTGCCTATGATGCTGACACCCGGACGCCATGAGCTGCCGGTGCTGGCATAGACCAGCAGGTTGGGGGTAACGTTGTGCTTGATCGATGCGGAGTAGATCAGCTTGCTCTGGTCGAGATTCAGGTTGGTCAGCGTCGCTCCGTTCACCGCCAGCGTGCTGTTCTGCGTGTACTGGATCTGGCGCAAACCTCCGGCGATTTCGGTCGCGTCGCCCAGATGCGCGGTAATGTTGCCGAAGTACGATTGTTCATGCGTGCGGTTGCCGCGCAGGATCGGGGTCTGCACGATCTGTGCGATGCCACCGCCGAACGACGAGGGCAGGCGCACCGCCGTCGGACGGGTCAGCGTGGTAGGCGAGTTCAGCTTGTTGTCGAAGAAGCCGATCACATAGTCGAACATGCCGAAAACGCGTTCTTCGTTCTGCAGCCGGACTTCATGCGATTCGCCAACTCCCTTGGTATCGGTGAACTGGTTGATGTCACGGCCAACGAAGAAGTTGCCGCTATCACTGTTGTCGGTCGAGGCGATCTTTTGCGTAGTGTGAGAGCCCTGGTAGACCAGGCGCTGGCCAGCAAGGGCCACTTCGGACCGCCAGTTGAAGATGTCGTAGCGCTGCGTAACGATGCGCGCCTCTTCCTGGATCGACAGGCGATCCTGGGCGCGGATTCGCACGGGGCTGGCCGCAGCGGCGGGGTTCGCTTCGCTGAACGAAATGGCCTGGTCGTACGAAAAGGCGTCACGCTCAAGCCGCTGGTAGGTGCCTTCGAGCTTCAGCCAGTCGGTCGGCTCGATCAGGGCGATGACGCGGCCGCCCTTGGTCTTCGAACGCGGTCCGCGTGCGCCTGCAACAGGGTTGATCGGGCGAACGCGATCCAGCTCGTTTTCGTCGTAGACGCCCGAAACGCGGATGGCGGCAACGCCTTCGATGATCGGCACATTCAGGCCGCCCTTGAAGTTCAGGGTGCCGATATCGTTCATCGTCCAGTCGACGAACGCACCGTAATCATTGAGGTCAGGCTTGCGGGCGGTGACGGTGACGGCGCCCGAAGGCGAAGCACGACCGCGCAGCGTACCCTGCGGCCCACGCTGGACTTCGATCTGGCCGATGTCGAACATCTGCTGCAGGATGACGCCCGACGAGATCGGCGCGTCGTTGAAGTAGAACTCGACCGTGGCGTTGTTGCCGCTGGCGTTGGTATCGAAGTTCACGCCGCGCAAACGGGCGTTGCCGCCGGTGCCGTTGGCATTGGTTGTCAGTTCGAGGCCGGGAACCAGCGAGCGCACTTCGGCGAAGTCGCGCAGGTTCAGCTTCTCGATAGCGGCGGCAGAGACGACGTTGATAACTGCTGGCACGTCCTGCAGCGCTTCGTCGCGGCGGCGCGCCTGCACGATGATCACCTGGTCCGCGTCCATAGACTCGGTCGCAGTCGATTCGGCTCGGGGCTGTGCCTGCGGTTGTTCCGGTGCTGCCACTGCACTCAAGCTGGCAGAAGCCAGCAACAAGCCGGTTAAAGTAGACATTAAGACGTCCTCCCTCTGGATTTGCAGGCTTCGCCCTCACTGGTACGGCCTGCGGGCCACAACGGTTGCTCCGTTGCGGTAAACTGCGCGCATTATGCCCGATTGTGTGGTCGCGAGAACGCCGCTTGGCGGAATCCGGGGTACATATCGCGCCCGCGATTCAGTCGCGGTAGATTGCGCCAGAAAGTGGATTTTGCGTCGTTTTCGCATCGCCGCCGCGTTGTTTGCAGATGCAGCCGCCAAGTGCGCGGTTAACCCTCGGCAATCTCGCAGGGGCGCACTGCGGTCAGGCGCGATTCGTATCGGCCAATCATGTGATGCGACACGGAGCGATTCGGCAATTCAATTCGCCCAAAGCCGAGTCGCTTGCATTCCTTGCAACTGCATAAGCGAAAAAACATACTAAGCTAGCTTGACATTTCCGCGTGATAGAAGGTACTAAGCTACATTAGTTTTCGTGCGGTGTCCTTGCCACCGCCACGCCAAGAGGTCGAAAAATGAAGCGTCTTTTTATCATTGCAGCCCCTGTTTCGCTGATCCTCGCCGGCGTTCTGCCGCACGTCGCTTTGGCTCAGGAAGCCGCAAACAACACCGTCAACACCGTCGAATTTGTCGGCAAGATGATCTACGGCCCCAAGGGGGAGCGTATTGGCGCGGTCTACAAGGTCGCCCACGACGGCGGAGCCCAGGTCATCATCAGCGGCAAGTTGGTGAACATTCCTGCTGCCACACTCAACGCCGCCGATGGCAAGCTCACCACCAGCCTCGACAAGCGCGCGCTCACCAACATTCGCTGAATGTCGGTTGGGCGGTTTGCCCGCTCTCTGGTCATAACTTGAAGCGTGATCTGAAAACGGCAGCGGTTCGCCTGGGCGGATCAGCTGCCGTTTTTCATTGTTGCTGCTATCCCCCGAAACGGACGAAACCGTCGGATGCCTGTCTGCCAGCATCTGCGACCATCACCGATCAGGCTTCGCGCTGCTGGCCGCCGCGCGCGCGGTCACGCACCAGGTTGCCCTCGATCATGTCCAGTGTGGCGACCAGGCTCGCGATGTCGGCATCGCCAAGTCCGGCAAAGGCTGCCGCCTCGTTTGCTCGCGCAATTTCTCCAAGGCGAGAAGTCAGTGCGACGCCGGCTTCGGAAAGATAGACCGCATGGGCACGCTTGTCCTCGTCCTTCGGGCGGCGCACCACAAGCCCATCGGCACAGAGGCGGTCGATCAGGCGCCCGGCGGACACTTCCGACACTTCCAGAAAGCCGGCGATAATCCGCTGGGTGACCCCCGGATGCCGGGCGATCGCGGCAATCGCGGTCCATTGCGAGCGCGTCACGCCCATCTGCGAGACGTTGCTGTCGAAATGCGAGCGCAGGTGACGTGCCAGAATCGCGAGTTTGAGCGATGCTTCGCGGCGGAGCTCGGCGCTGTCACTCTCGTTCTTCAAACCGATCGCCATCTCTACTGCTCGCATTGCAATTATCGTTGCGTTGCCTGCTCGCCGGGCCAATGCCGCGCGGGCCGGGGCGCAAGCGATATTCGTGGTGATGCACTACCCCGCGGTATTGCCAAAAATGGCGTAAAAATGCCATCACGGAGCAATCGTCACCGCGATCTGTGGCGTGATCGGGTGAGCGTGTCAAAGGGATGCGCGGCCCGACAATGGCTATGTGCTAGGCCGCGCAGGGCTGCAGCAGCAAACCGGATGCAGGGGATGCAACAAGCATGACGGAAAGGAAAGGCGGAGCTTTTGCACCGCTGGCGGAACCAGTCTTTCGCAGGATCTGGATCACGAGCGTGCTCGCCAATTTCGGACAGCTCATTCTGGGCGTTGGTGCCGCGTGGGAAATGACGCGAATTACCGCGTCGCCACAAATGGTGGCAATGGTCCAGACCGCATTGATGCTGCCGCTCATGCTTGTCGCCGTGCCGGCTGGCGCAATTGCCGACATCTTTGACCGGCGCAAGATCGCGCTGGTTGGTCTTGGCTTCTCGATGCTGTGCGCCGCAGTGCTGACCATGCTTTCGCTCGGCGGGCTGACCACGCCATGGACGCTGCTGGCGTTCTGTTCGCTCATCGGCGCGGGCGTTGCGCTTTATTCCCCCGCCTGGCAGGCCTCGATCAGCGAGCAAGTGGGCAACGAAAACCTGCCCGCAGCAATAGCGTTGGGCACCGTCAGCTACAACTTGGCCCGCAGCTTCGGACCCGCCGTTGGTGGCGCGATCGTGCTGCTGGCTGGGGCGCAGGCCGCCTTTGCGATGAACGCGGTGGGCTATCTCCCGCTGTTTCTTGCCTTCCTCGTTTGGCGGCGTACCGCGGCGCCATCGCGCCTGCCGCCCGAACAACTCCACCGTGCCGTCATCTCGGGTGCACGCTACGCCTTCCATGCCGCGCAGATCCGCGTCGTGCTGATCCGGTCGTTCCTGTTCGGCCTGGCCAGCGCGTCGTCCAGCGCACTTGCCCCGCTGGTGGCCAAGGACTTGCTCAATGGCAACGCGGCAACCTTCGGGATTCTGCTGGGCGCAAGCGGCGTTGGCGCTGTGGCGGGGGCCTTCCTGGTTGCGCCGGCGACCGCCCGCTATGGTTCGCAAAGGCTGGCCAGCTTCACCACGCTTGGGGTCGGCCTTGGGTTCGCCGTTGCATCCTTCAGCCGCTCGACGCCGCTGACCTGTGCGGGCCTTGTCCTGGCAGGCGCCGCCTCGATCATGACGATTGCGCTGATGAACGTCTCGGTTCAGTTGACCGCGCCCCGCTGGGTTGCAGCGCGCGTGCTTTCGCTGTTCTCCTCGGCACTGACCGGAGGCATCGCGCTTGGCGCCGTGCTGTGGGGAATGGTCGCGGTGCATTTGTCCGTCGACATGGCGCTGCTGGCATCGGCTGGAACGCTCTGTGTCCTGGCGCTTGTGTCGCGTTTCCTGCCATTGGCCGTGGCCAGCGCCGAGGGTGCGGCGCCGTTCGAGCTGACCAACGAACTGGAAGTCGATCTGGCGCTGACGCACCGGTCCGGACCAGTGGTGATCGAGGTTGATTATAACATCGATCCCGACCATGCGCGTGAATTCTACATGGCAATGCTCGACGTCCAGCGCTCACGACTGCGCAACGGCGCGTTCGACTGGTCGCTTTCGCGCGATATCGCCAACGCCGCGCACTGGACCGATCGCTACCTCTGCCCGACATGGGGCGATTACCTGCGCATGCGCGACCGTTTCACGCTGGCTGACCAGGCGGCGCACGAACTTGCCCGAACCCTCGACCGGTCGAAATCGCTGCAGATCCGCAGGCGGCTCGAGCGGCCGTTCGGGTCGGTCAGGTGGCGTGCCAATTCGCCCGACCCGCAGCAGGGCGCGATCGGCTTCATCGCGCCATAGCGCCGGATAGATCTGCTGGGCGAGCTGGTCGTCTCGTACATCGTGCGGCTGCGAAACGAAAAGCCGGTCGTTGCCCGGGCCGTTTACGGGCCTGCCGAACTCGCAGCAGGCCAGTTTGCAGCGGCCTTTCCAGCGCAAGTCGGGCGCATGGCCTCAGCCTGCCGCCACCTCGATCATCCCGTCCACCACGCGCAGCGGGAAGGTGGCGATGGAGTCCTTGGCTGGCGGGTTCATCGCCTCGCCGCTCTCAAGGTCGAACCGCGCGCCGTGCGCCGGGCACGATATCCAGCCGTTTCGGATACGCCCACATTCGAGCGCCTCGTCGGCGTGGCTGCACTTGTTCTCCACCGCGAAGAACGCGCCTTGCGAATTGCAGATGAGGATGTCGCGGCCCCCGATCGTGACCTTCACGGCCTTTCCCGGCTCTACCGCGTCAACGCCGATAGCGGGTGCGAAAGCGGCTTCAGGCATTCCTTCATTTCCCTTGCATGCGGGTCTGGCAAAGGCGCCGCAATGTTACGACACCCTTTCGGCCGGTCTCCTGAAGGAGGACCAACCGTGGCGCCTGACAACTATTACCAGTACGCCTAAGTGACGACAAACTGCCAACGCGCAATGGCGGATATCGCGGCGGCGCATGGCCTTGGCGGCTTCATGCGAATGCCCGACGCCAAATTTGATATTTCCCCGGCAACACCCCCATTTCCCGTTTTGCCTGAACGCAACGCCGCCACGATATCGCATGCCACAGGGTTGAGCGGGCGCAGAAAAGCGCTTCTTTCAGGCAATCGCGGCCTGTGGCACGTGCAGGGCCTGAAGGAACGGGAGACACCTCATGCAATTAAACTCATCGCTGGCAGCGGTGGTCACCGGCGGATCGTCGGGACTGGGCCGGGCCAGCGCGGTCGCACTGGCCGCAGCGGGCCTGAAGGTCGCCATCTTCGATCTGAACGAGGAAGCAGGAGAAGCCGTGGCTGCCGAGATCGGCGCCACGTTCTGCAAGGTTGATATCATGTCCGAGGAATCGGTGCTTGCCGGCTTTGAGAAAGCCCGCGCCGCAAACGGGCAGGAACGTGTTCTGGTCCACTGCGCGATGGTTGCAGGCGGCGGCAAGACCGTGGGCTGGGACAAGGAAAACAACTGCTTCAAGCGCGCGCCCACAGCCGGCTTCGAAAAAGGCATGCTCGGCATCGCCGTAGCCAGCTATCGCATCGCGTCGATTGCCGCACTCGGCATGGCCGGTGCCGATCCGCTGAACGAGGATGGCGAACGCGGTTCGATCATCCTCACCTCGTCCGCCGCCTCGCAGGATGGTCAGATCGGGCAGGTCGCTTATGGTTCCGGCAAGGGAGCAGTCAATTCGATGGTCCTGCCCATGGCGCGCGATCTGATGGACCTTGGCATTCGCGTCAACGCGATCGTGCCGGGCATTTTTGCCACGCCGCCCATGTTGATGGTCAAGGAGCGCGCGCCTGCGATCTATGCCGGGCTGGAAGCTGCCGTGCCGTTCCCGCGCCGCCTGGGCAAGCCCGATGAATTCGCCAGCCTCGTGCTGGAACTGGCGCGCAACACCTATTTCAACGGTCAGTGCCTGCGGCTCGATGGGGCGATTCGCATGCAGCCGAAGTAGCAGTTCGGCTGATGCACAATGGCTCAGGCCAGCAAGACACTGTCTTGCTGGCCTTTTTTGCACGTAAACAAATTACATTGACATTAATCTTGTATATACTAATCTAGCTTAGTAGTTACCGCGGACAGGCAGCACACCAAGCGCCGTCCACAACCAGGGATCCAGGTACCATGAAGAACATCGCCTCCGTCGTTTTCGCCCTCGTCCTCACCATGGTAAACTTCAGCGCCATCGGTCTCGCCCCCGCATGGATCTGACACCAGCGGAATAGGCCAAGACCTGAGACTGAGATTATTGCTGATCAAAGCGGGCAGGCGCCCGGCCTCAGGCCTGCAGGTTGCCGGCTACACGATCGAGCAAGCCTGAAAATGCCGCACGCTCTTCGGCCGTAAAGCCAGCGAGCAGGCGTTCTTCCTGTTCGGCACCCAGCAGGGCGAGGCGTTCCAGCACCGGTTCGGCACGCGGGCCGGGATGGATGCAATAGGCGCGCCGGTCGTCGGGTTTGGGGCGCCGTTCCAGCATGCCCTCGGCCACCATGCGGTCGATCAAGCGTCCGGTTGCCGCTTCGGTCATGTCGAGTGTTTCGGCAATGATCCGCTGCGTGGCCCCGGGATTGCTCGAAACCACGGCAAGCAGTGTCCATTGCGAACCTGTCACCCCCAGCGCGCTGGCGGCACGATCGAAATCGCGGCGCATCTGCCGCACGATGGCCCCCAGCCGCAAGGCAAATCCACGCCGGGAGCGCATCGGCCCCCGGCCGTCTGCCTGATTTCCTGCTGCTACGTCCCCGGTCGCGCCGATGGTACTGTCCTTCAAATCCGTTCGATGATGATTGCCGGGGCCATGCCGCCTGCAGCGCACATCGTAACCAGTGCATAACGCCCGCCGGACCGTTCCAGTTCATCCAGCGCAGTGCCGATCAGCACCGCCCCGGTCGCCCCGATCGGATGGCCCAGCGCAATCGCGCCGCCGTTGATGTTCACCTTTGCGCGATCCAGATCAAGATCCCGGATGAACTTTTCAGCAACCACGGCAAAGGCCTCGTTCACCTCCCAGACGTCGATCTGGTTCGCGGTCAATCCCGCCTTGGCCAGGACCTTCTTCGCAGCCGGCACGGGTCCGTTCAGCATCAGCGTCGGGCAATCGCCCATGTTGGCAGTGGCTACCACCCGCGCGCGCGGCTTCAGGCCGTGCGCCGTGGCATAATCCGAAGATGCGATCAGCAGCGCCGCTGCGCCATCAACCACGCCGGATGACGTGCCGACGTGATGCAACGCCTTGATCGCAACATCGGGATACTTGCGATTGATAAGTTGGCCGAATGTCTCGCCGTCCTTCGCAGATGGCATGTCGAGGAACATTTCGAAGGCAGGCTTCATCCCTGCCAGCGTTTCTGCCGTCGTGTTGGGTCGCGGATATTCCTCGTGGTCCAGTACCACGTTGCCGTCATCGTCGAGCACCGGAACCACCGATTTGGCAAAGCGCCCTTCGGCAATCGCTACTGCCGCGCGGCGCTGGCTTTCCACGCCGAAGGCTTCCAGCTCCTCGCGCGTGATACCCTCGATCGCGGCGATGGCATCGGCGCAGACGCCCTGGTTGGATTGCGGATGCCTTGCCTGCAGTCGCGCATTGCCGGTGCCAAGCCCGCTGGCTGCGGCAATGCCAGCCGCGCGTACCTTGCCGCCATATTCCATCACATGGCTCATCATCTCGGTCCCGCCCGCGATGACCAGATCCTCCATGCCGCTCATCACCTGGGCTGCGGCCAGGTTCGTCGCGGTCAGTCCGCTTCCGCAGAACCGGTCGAGCGTCACGCCCGATGCCTTCACGTCGAACCCTGCATCCAGCGCGGCCATGCGCCCCATGTCGCCGCCCTGCAGCCCGGTCTGCGCCGAACAGCCCCAGATTATGTCGTCAACTTCGGCGGTGTTCAGGTCGTTGCGGTCCTTCAGCGCCTTCAGCACGGTTGCCGCCAGATGCTGCGGGTGCATGTGCGAAAGCGCGCCCTTGCCGACCTTGCCGATCGAACGTGGTGTGCGCACGGCATCGATGATCCAGGCTTCAGGCATTATCGGCGCTCCTCTTGGCAACAGATACTTATTGGCACGCATATGGCATGCCACTGCACCTGCGCCCAATCGCAGCCGCGATGATTGCGCAGGGTGCGGCCGGCAGCATGGCCCTTCCGCCCGGTTGGGGTACGCTGCCAGAAATCAGATGTCGGACATGCATCAAGACAAGCAGGCGGGAGTGTGATCGGATGGGCAAGACCTTGCGTGTGATCCAGTGGGCAACCGGCAATATCGGCAAGCGGTCGCTGCGCGCCGTGATCGAACACCCCGATCTCGAACTTGCCGGGCTGTGGGTCAGCAATCCTGACAAGGCAGGCAAGGATGCAGGCGCGCTGTGCGGCCTTCCCGATACTGGCATCCGCGCCACCGCTTCGGTTGACGAGGCCTGTGCGATCGAGGCCGATTGCGTCCTCTACATGGGCAAGCGCACCGATGTCGACGAGCTCTGCCGCCTGCTTGCCAGCGGCAGGAACGTGGTCACCACGCGGGGCGATTTCCACCACCCGCCGATGATGGACCCGTCCGTGCGGGCACGGATCGAACAGGCCTGCGCGGCAGGCGGGACATCCATCTATTCCACCGGTTCCAGCCCCGGCTTCGTCACCGAAGCGCTGGCCATTCCGCTGCTCTCGCTCTCTCGCCGCCTGGATTGCCTGACGATTGACGAATTCGCCGATCTGTCTTCGCGCAATTCGCCCGATCTGCTGTTCAACGTGATGGGCTTCGGGCGGCCTATCGGCGTGTTCCAGCAGGAACGCGCCGATCACGTGAAGGCCGATTTCTCCGCCTCGCTGGCACAGGTTGCCGCCGGGCTGGGCCTGCCGATCGATACCTGGCAGGCCTTTGGCGAATTTGCTCCGGCCAGGTCCGATCACACCATCGCCGCAGGGCCGATTGCGGCAGGCACGATGGCGGCACAACGCGTGACGGTCGAGGGGCTTGTCTCCGGCACCCCCCGCCTGCGCTTCCGCGCCAACTGGTACGCCCTGCGCGATGTCGATGCGCCTCGCTGGGACTTGCGCGAATCCGGCTGGCGCATCCGGGTGCAAAGCGACACGCCGCTCGATGTCAACATCACCTTCCCCGTCGCGCTGGAAGACTACGCGGCTTTTACCCCGGGCCTCACCGGCCATCGCGCGGTCAACGCCGTGCCGGCCGTCTGCGCTGCTGCGCCCGGTATCCGCACGACCGTCGATCTGCCGCAGGTCATGGCGCAACTGGCCTGAGGCGCCGCGAAACCAGCAGTTCACTCACCTCCCACAGCCGCGCCGCCGCCGCATCGTCGAGCGCGGCGGGCGAGGGCGCTGCTTCGGTCAGTCCCTCGAAGTAACGCCCGCTGATCCGGCCCGCTTCCTCGCTGGTGCCCAGCCAGACCAGCGCCTCGGCAGCCTGTTCGGGGGTGATCGAGTGCGGCCGGATCGTTTCCATGTAGGCCTTCATCCCCGGTTCGCAGTGGCTGGCAAAGTTGCTGTCGACATTGCCCGGATGCAGGGCGTGGCTCACGATTGCCGGGCCGTATCTGCGGGCCAGTTCACGCGTGAACAGCACGTTGCCAAGCTTTGCCTGGCAATAGGCCCGCCCGCTCTGCCAGCCGTCCTCGAACCCGAGGTCGTCCCAGTTCATGCCGGGAACATGGGCATGCCCATCCGATGATGTCGCGATAACCCGCGCGCCGGGGGATAGCGCGTGCATCAGCAGGCGGGTCAGCAGGAATGGGGCCAGGTGGTTGGCGGCGAAAGTCTCCTCCAGCCCGTCCATCGTCACCCGCCGTTCCGCCACGACGCCGCCGGCATTGTTGCACAGCACGTCAATGCGCGGGGCCAGCGCGGCGATCTCGTCGGCAATCCGCTCAACCTCGGCCATGCGCGCCAGATCGGCGCAGAGCATGGTAAAGCGCTCGCCACCCAGCTCGCGGGCCGCGTCGTCGCAGCGCTGCCGGTTGCGGCCGGTGCCGATCACCTGCCAGCCCAGGTCCAGCCATTGCCGTGCCGCGGCACGGCCAATGCCGGTGCTGGCCCCGGTAATCACCACGATGCCCTGCTTGTTGCACTCGGTTGTCGTCATGCCGCCAAGGCTCGCACAAGCAGCGACGTGCCCCTAATCGCCATGGCGTTTTCATCGCGCGGCGCTTGCCGCTCTCGCGCCGTGCAACAGTCTCCGCCCCGGCGGCGTGAGCAGCAAGCGCGCGATCAAGGCCCATGGCAAGGCCCATGGCATCGCCGATGCGATCATCTTCGCCTTGACCCTGCCAGGCCGCGCCAATGTGCCGCAAATCCTGATACGACCCACAACAGACACCGCGCCGATGTGAAGGCCGGTGCACCCGGGAGAGAGCGCAAGATGCGCAAGATTGCTGCAATTGCATTGGGAATCACGGTTCTGTCCGCCTGGGTGGGGCGGTCGGCAGCAGATGCGCCTGTGCCCGTCCCTGCTGTGGCAATGCAGCGCCCCTTGCTCGGGCAGGGTTATCTTGGCAGCGATGGCGCGCCTGATGGCCTTGCCCTCACCCCGCCACCGCCAGCAGCCGGATCGCCCGCAGCGCTTGCCGATGCCCGCGCAGAAGCCGCCGCGCTCGCTTTGCGGGGCAGCCCGCGCTGGGATCTCGCGCGCAAGGATGCCGATCTGCGCTCCCCCGCGGCCACCAGCACGTTCTCCTGCGCGGCAGGGCGCGTGATCAATGCCGATGCCACGCCGCGCACCGATGCCCTGTTGCGCCGCACGCTGTCCGATCTGGCAAGGGTATCGGCCACGGCCAAGCAGCACTATGGCCGCCGCCGTCCGTTCGAAGGCAACGGCCAGACCATCTGCACCCCCGATGACGAGGCGGGCCTGCGCGGCAACGCTTCCTACCCATCGGGCCATGCTACCATCGGGACAGGCTGGGCGCTGATCCTGGCCGATCTCCTGCCTGCGCGCCGCGCCGTCCTGCTTGCGCGCGGGGCAGCGTTCGCAGACAGCCGCCGCGTCTGCAACGTGCATTTCGCCAGCGATGTCGCCGCTGGCCGCGCGCTTGCCATGCCGGTGGTGCAGCGCCTGCGCACCGATCCTGTCTTCCGTGCAGATCTTGCCGCCGCCAAGGCCGAACTGCGCAAGGCAACGCCGATCCTGCCCGATTGTGCCGCAGAAAATGCAGCTCTCGCTTTCCGCCCGAAGGATGCCCGATGACAAGCCTTTCTGACGTACGAATCGCTACCGGGCACATCCCGCCGCCTGAACCCGTTCAGGCCCTGCCCAGCATGCGCTACCGCAGCTGGTTCCTGTTCGTTATGATGCTGGTGTCCGCTTCGGTCACTGGCGAACGCTTCATGATGGCGGTCATGGTCGGCCCGATCAAGGCGGACCTTGGCCTCTCCGATACCCAGATCGGCCTTGCCAAGGATCTGGCCGTCACCATCATCTATATTCTCGCCGTGGTGCCGCTGGCCCGGCTGGCGGATCGCTGGTCGAAGAGGAAGGTCGTGGCGATCGCTGCTGCCACATGGAGCGCGGCCGTGCTTCTGTGCGGGCAGGCGCGCAGCTTCCTGCCGCTGTTGCTGGGGCGCGCGGCCATCGGCCTGGGTGAAGGTGGCTTCACCCCGCCATCGCAAAGCTGGATCGCCGATCTTTTCCCGATGAAGCAGCGCGCCACCGCACTCGCCGTGTTCCTGCTGGGTGCCTCGCTCGGCCACCTCAGCGGCCCTGCGCTGGGCGGCTGGCTGACCAGCGAATATGGCTGGCGCGAAGCGATGATGTTCGCCGCGATCCCCGGTCTCGTGCTCGTCCCGATCATCCTGTTCACTCTGCGCGATGTGCCGCCCGGCCTTGCCGATGGCCGCGCGCGAGAAGCCGGAGAGACGCGTCCGTTCGGCGAGACGCTGAAGGCCATCCTCGCCGTCCGTACGCTGCCGCTGCTGATCCTCGGGTCGGCGCTCACCACCCTGCTGACGATGGGGCTGGTCAGCTGGACACCGGCCTACATGGAACGCAGCTTCGGCATGTCGGCACGCGATGCCGGCATCGGCATGGGCGGTGCGCTGTTTCTTGGCTCGGTGATCGGTCATTCGCTCGGCGGCCCGATCGCAGACTTCCTGGGCCGGCGCGATGTGCGCTGGTATCTGTGGATCCAGGTGTTCAGCGCGCTCGGCGCCACTACGGTTGCCTTCATCATGCTCACGGGTTCGGGCAGCATGGTCTTCCCGCTGCTCGGCCTCAACATGCTGATCGGTGGCCTTTCCGCGGCGCCGCTGATGGCCGTGATCTCGGGCCTTGCCCCGGTTCACGCCCGCTCTGTCGCGGTGGCTGTGCTGATGGTCACGATAAATGTCGTGGGCCTTGGCGGCGGGCCACTGTTTGTCGGCTGGCTGTCGGACATGCTGGCTCCCACCTATGGGCAGGAATCGCTTGGCATGGCGATGCGCGCGGTTCTGCTGGTGGGCGCCCCGGCAGCTGCGCTTTCGTTTCTGGCAAGCCGGATCTGCCTCAAGGACTTTTCTGCTTCGGGCGGGTGGGCCAACCCCGGCGAAGCCCCCCTTGCTCTTCACTGAAATCTTCAAGGACCTGTCATGACCCAACGCATTCCCCCCCTGCCAAAGGACCAGTGGACCGAAGAGGCGCGCGATGTCTTCGCCTTCTGGGGCGAACCCAACGCGCGCGAAGAGGGCTCGAAAACCTCGATCCTGCCGGTCATGGCCCAGCATTCCAGCCTCGGCATGGCCTACAACAACTGGGGCAAGCAGCTGCTCATGGCGAACACGCTGGGCACCCGGCACCTCGAATTGCTGATCCTGCGGGTGGCATGGCGCGTGCAGTCAGCCTACGAATGGCACCATCACGTGGGCTACGGCCTGAACTGCGGCATGACCCTGGCAGAAATCGCCGCGATCAAGACCTATCCGCAAGGCCACGATTGGGCCGAAGAGGATGCCGTCGTGATCGATGCGGTCGATGCGCTGCTCGATAACAACGCTATCGACGATGCCCTGTGGGCGCGGATCGAAAAGCAGTTCGACGTGCGCCAGCGCATGGATCTGGTCATGACCATCGGTCATTATGTGATGACCAGCTGGGCGCTTTCGGCCTTCGGCGTGCCGGTGGAATCCTGGGCCGATCCGATCGGTTTCGATCTGCGCACTGCATCGGGTAAAGTGCCGCAGCGCACGCTCAAGCCGGGTGAAGGCGATGGCTGGGCCGAGGGTCGCGACTGAGCCAGCCCTTTTTGCGGACAATCGCAGCGACGATGCTTGGGCGCAGCGCCAAGAAACTGAATTGCTTCGCCAAGCCGATGCGATAACCCGCGAAGGTCAATTTTTGCATTAGGACCGGTCCGATGGCTGTAGAAGTGGTGCTCCCGAAGCTCGGTTTCTCGATGAACGAGGGCCAGATCGCCGAATGGCTCGTGGCTGATGGCGCCGAAGTCAAGGAAGGCGATCCGCTGTTCCTGCTCGAAGCGGACAAGTCGACCAACGAGGTCGAGTCACCTGCCAGCGGCACCCTGCACATCGAGGCCGAAGTGGGTGAAACCTACGAAGTCGGCACCGTCATCGCCTATATCGAATAATCCGGTGACCTTGCGCGTCGGCATCGTCAGCGCCGCTTGGGGCGGGTTCGCCCACCTCCCGGCCTGGCGGTCACTGCCGGGAGTGGAAGTTACCGCGATCTGCACCTCCCGGCGCGAAACTGCCGAGGCTGCCGCAAGCCGCCTCGGCATTGCGCGCCCGTTCTGGGATGCGCAGGCACTCTGCGCCGATCCCGATATCGATATCATCGATTGCGGCACGCGGCCTGCCGTGCGCCTGCCGATGGTGCTGGCGGCGCTGAACAACGGCAAGCACGTCTATAACAGCGCGCCCCATGCGCCGAACTGGGACGGCGCGCTGGCGATTGACGCTGCGTGGGCAGCGGGCGGCGCGGTGGGCACGGTCGATGCCTTCTCGCAGTATATCCCGGCGCTTCGCCACATGGCCGATCTTGTCGCGGCAGGCTTTGTCGGCAAGGTTCTGGGCGGCGCTTGCCGGTTCAACCTTTCGCTGTTCAACCGCCCTGATCTGCGCTTTCCCTACAAC